>DATMGQ010000295.1:0-6525 GCA_035555395.1 Acidimicrobiales bacterium | reverse complement strand
AGTAGAAGACGAGCGCGAGCGACGAGGACTGGGTCTCGTTGGCGCCGAGCACCTTCGAGAGCAGCTGCGGGCCGAAGGCGCCGATGGTGGAGCGGATCGGGACGCCCGGCCCCTGGCCGCCGAGCGACCAGAACTGCACGGGCGATCCGGTGGGCGTGTAGGTGAGGCCAAGCTCGTCGATGCGCTTCTGCACCTTCTCGCCCGGGACGGCGGGCTTCACCAGGCCGGTCAGGTCGCCCTTGATGTCGGCGGTGAACACCGCGACGCCCTGGGCCGAGAGCTGCTCGGCGAGCAGCTGCAGGGTCACCGTCTTGCCCGTGCCGGTGGCCCCGGCGATGAGGCCGTGGCGGTTGCACATGGCCGTGGGCACCTGCACGACGGCGCCCGGGAAGGTGGTCCCGTCGAGCACGGCCCGGCCGATGTCGACCGTGGACCCCTCGGAGGCGTAGGCCTCGGCGATGCGGGTACCGAAGTCCTGTGGATCCGAAGCGTCTGACTCGGTCATGGCCGCGAACGGTAGTGCCGCCGTACCCTGGACCGGTGCGACGGATCGTCATCGTCCTGGGCATCGCGGCCGCCCTCGCCCTGACCGGGTGCCTCGACCCGACCACCGGGAAGCCTCCCGCTCGCGGCGCCAGCGGCGTGCCGGGGTACCAGGGGATCGTGAGCACGGTGACGGCGGCGGACCTCGGGTCGAGCTGGCGCTCGGGCTGCCCCGTCGGACCCTCGCAGCTGCGGCGGGTTCGGGTGCACTACTGGGGCTACGACGGCAAGCGCCACCAGGGCGACCTCATCATCCGGTCCACCGAGGCCCAGCACATCGCCGACGTGTTCCGGAAGCTCTACGACGCCCGCTTCCAGATCCAGCGCATCCACCCGGTGCAGCGGTACGGGTCCGACGACGACGCCTCGATGGCGGCGAACAACACCTCGGCGTTCAACTGCCGGAAGGTCACCGGAGGCAGCAGCTGGTCCGAGCACTCCTACGGGACGGCCATCGACATCAACCCGGTCCAGAACCCGTACGTCACCCGGTCGGGCACGGTGCTGCCGCCCGAAGGCAAGCCGTGGGCCGACCGCAGCGTCCGGGCGCCCGGGATGGTCAAGCACGGCGGCAGCGTCTGGCAGTGGTTCCGCGACGTCGGCTGGGAGTGGGGCGGCGACTGGACGAACCCGAAGGACTACCAGCACTTCTCCCTGAACGACCGCTGAGCCGCCCGCTCGCGGGTCAGCGGAACTGGTCGAGGACGACGTTCGCCTCGGGCTGGTCCAGGTCGAGCACGGCGGCACCGCCGCTCGTGGTCCTCGGCGTGACCGGGAGCGGGACCGACACGGGGTCGAGCCGGCCCATGTCCCAGGCGAAGCGCGCCGCCTCCCACATCGTCATGGTGTCGTCGATGCGGAGGCCGCCGCTCATGTTCTCGGCCGCCTTCATCAGCGTGAACGGGTTCCGCTTGGCGCCGGCCTTCTTCATGATCTCCCGCAGGAAGATCTGCTGGCGCTGGACCCGGCCGAGGTCGCTGGTGGGGTCGAGGACGACCTGGCCGTCGATGACCTCGGCGTAGTGGCGGGACCGCACGTAGGCGAGCGCCTGGTCGCCGTCGAGGTGCACGAGCCCGGCCTCCTTCACGTCGAGCCCGGAGGCCAGGTCGAACGCGGGGTGGTCGAACTGGATGTCGATGCCGCCGAACGAGTCGACCAGGCCGCCGAACGACACGAAGTCGATCTCGATGTAGTGGTTGATCGGGATGCCGAAGTTCTGGGTGACGGCTTCGATCAGGTTCGCAGGACCGGCGTTGTAGGTGGCGTTGAGGCGGCCGTTCTCGCCGGTGGCCGGGTTCATCACCCACAGGTCGCGGTTCAGCGAGAGCATCTTCGCCTTCCCGTCCTTCACGTTCAGCACCATGATCGTGTCCGAGCGGCGGCCCTGGACCCCCTCGCGCTGCGCGCCGCCCTCCTCGCCGTTGTCGCTGCCGACCAGCAGGTAGTTGGTGCCGGCGGAGGTGTCGTCGGACAGCGCGTCGGCCACGGGGACCTTCTCGATGTCGTTGAAGACGTCAGACGCCCACTTGTAGGCGAACAGGCCCGCGGCCAGGAGGAGGATCACCAGCACGAGCGAGGTGAGGCCGATGATGCGGCCCCAGCGCCGCTTGCGCTTCGGGGCCGGGGCACCGGCGGGCGCGCCGGCGGCGGGGACGGGCTCGGGAGCACCGACGACGCGCTCGACGACGACGCCCAGCACGATGCCGAGCAGGAGGAAGACGAGGAGGCTCACGGCTCGGGCCGCCTCGGCGGGGGCAGGACCTCACCCGAGATGCGCGTGCGGTCGCTGTCGTCGAGGGCCCGGGCCCCGGCCGCGCCCCGGCCGGCGTCGGCCTCGACCCGGAGGTCGACCGGCCCCACGCCGATCACATCGCCCTGCTTCAGCGGGCGGGGCGAGCGGGCTGCGAGGGCCTTGCCGTTGAGCCGGGTGCCGTTGGACGAGCCGTTGTCGGCCACGCTCCAGCCCGAGCTGGTGGGCTCGACGCTGGCGTGGGAGCGGCTGACCCGGGTGTCGTCGATGACGACGGTGCAGTCCGAGGAGCGGCCGATGGTGACCATGTCGCGTCCGAGGCCGATCCGCTCACCGGTGTCGGTGCGGACCAGGGCGAGGCCGGTTCGGGCCGGAGCCCCGCTGGGCGGACCGGTGGGCGCCGCCTTCTTCGGCCCTTCGGGATCGACCGCCAGCGCGGTGGGCACCCCGGCCCGACGGGACGCATCGACCTCGAAGCGGATGTCGACCGTGCCGTCGAGGGTCCAGCCGTTGTCCTTCGCCGCGGTGGTGAGCGCGTCGCGCAGGCCGTCGACGAACCACGACCGGGTGTCGTCGATGACCTCCATGTCGACCGCCGCGACCTTGATCAGGTAGCGGGCCGGAGCCCGGGTGCGGCCCTGGCGGTCGACGCGGACGTGGCGGACCATCTCCGAGAAGCAGGCCCGCTGCAGCTCCGGCGCCGTGAGCGTCTTGCGCCGGCCGACGCTCCCGCTGACCGTGCGCGCCACGGAGGCCGCCTGGGCGGCGTGCTGGGGCCGACGGAGCTTGCGGGAGCCGACGAACCCGATGATGGCGCCGACGGCGATGGCCGCGAGGGGGAGCAACAGGGAAGGAGCTCCTTCAGATGATCTTCGTCGAGGACGAGATCTCGTGGGCCGTGAAGGTGGCCTCGCCACCGAGGCAGGGGCCGATGGCGCCCATGAACTCGGCCATGTGGTCGCTCGCCATGTGGGCGTCGATGGCCGCCTGGGACTCCCACTGCTCCACGCCGTTCAGCCGGTTGGCGTCGAGGACGTCCCACGAGAAGCGGTAGTCGACGCAGCCCTCCTCGGCGTGGTTCTTGGGCACGAACGCCGCGATGGCGGCCTCGGCCTCGGCGCGCTTGTCCGGGTCGATGGTGAGGAAGCCGGTGACGACGATCATGGGGGGTCCTTCGGGTTGGGAGGGTCGGTCAAGGTTAGAGGGACCGACCCCTCGAATTCGGACACCCTCAGCTGGGCGACTCGCCCCGGCCTGGCGCTACGAGACGCGTTCGAAGCGCACCGCTCGCGTGGCGGGGTCGGCGACCGTGCAGCGGACGTGGACCACCTCGCCCAGCGGCAGGTGCTTCGCGTCGCAGCGGGCCCGCACCGGTGGGTCGTCGAGCACGACCGTGCCGTACGACTCGCCGGTCTCCACGACCGCCGCCGGGAAGACGGCGCCGATGCGGTCGGCCAGGACGAACGCCTCGGTGGCGTCGATCACGGCCCGGTCGAGCTTCTTCGCCCGGGCGTCGCCCTCGGCCATGAGCTCCGGCAGGTCGGGGAGCGCGTCGGTCACCCACGCCGGCATCGGCTGCTGGCGGATCGCGGCGAGGCAGATCTCGGTGCCGAAGCGGTCCACCAGGCGCCGCAGCGGCGCGGTCACGTGGGCGTAGGGCGCGCCGACGCCGGCGTGGCCCGGATCGGCGGGCGGCTCGCCGGTGAAGGGCGTGTAGGCCGCGCCCCGCAGCAGCTCCGCGGCGAGGTCGGCGAACGCCGCGTGGCGGGGCTGGCTCGTGTCGAGCGAGGCGAGCACGGCGCCGGGGTGCATCCCGTCGGGCCAGCTGATGCCCAGGCTGTGCGCCGCCCGCTGGAGCCGCGGGAACACCGCCGGGTCGGCCTGGGGCACCGTGCGCAGGAGCCCGACGCCCGCCTGGATCATCAGCCACGCAGCGGCGCGGCCGGTGAGCAGCGAGATCTGGGCGTTCCAGTGCTCGACGGGGAGATCGGCGCGCAGCTCCACGGTCCACGACCCGTCGTGCGCCGGCACCACCTCCTGGTCGGCCAGGCCGAGCTCGATCGCGCCCCGCTCCCGGGCGGCGGCCAGCAGGGCGGCGCCGATCTGGGGGAACGCGGCGATCGACGCCGGTGCGGTGCCGGCATCGAGCTGCTCCTGGACCCCGGCGTAGGTCAGCTGGGCGCGGCTGCGGACCATCGCCCGGCGCACGTCGATCGCGGTGGTGGTGCCGCTGCGGTCGACGTCGATCGTCCAGAGCGCCGCCGGGCGCGGCCCGTCGGGCAGGAGCGACGCCGCGCCCTCGCCGAGGACCGGCGGGTGGAGCGGCGTGCGCAGGTCGGGCGCGTAGTAGGTCTGGGTCCGCTCGCTGGCGGCGGCGTCGATCGCCCCGCCCGGATCGACCCACACGGCGACGTCGGCGATGGCGTAGTGGACGCGCCAGCCGCCGTCGGTCACGTCGATGGCCACGGCCTGGTCGAGGTCCCGGGAGCCGGGCGGGTCGATGGTCACCAGCTCGAGGTCCGTGGCGTCCTCGTGAGCAGGGAACGTCCGCTGCGCCGCCTGCTCCGCTTCGGCCAGCGCATCGGCTGGGAACGGCCCCGGCACCTCCAGCTCCTGGCGGATCGCCGCGAAGTCGAGCGGGAGGGGAGCCGTCGAGTGGATGCGGTGGGCAGGCACGTCGAAGGTTCTAGTGGGTGGCGATCGGTAGCCTCGCCCGCATGGCCGACGTCATGTCCGAGTATCCGGACCGGTGGGAGTCCGAGGTCGTGCTGTCCGACGGGGGCACGATGGCGGTGCGGCCGATCCGCCCCGACGACGCCGAGCGCATCGTCGCCTTCCACGAGCGGCAGTCCCCCGAGAGCATCTACTTCCGGTTCTTCTCGCCCCGCCCCCGCCTCTCGGAGCGCGACGTCGAGCGCTTCACGAGGGTCGACTACATCGACCGGATGGCGTTCGTCGGGCTCATCGGCGACGAGCTCGTCGGCGTCGCCCGCTACGACCGCCACCGGGCCCGCAGCGACGCCGAGGTCGCCTTCTTCATCGACGACGCCCACCACGGCCGGGGCATGGCGACCGTGCTGCTCGAGTACCTGGCCGAAGCAGCCCGCGAGGCCGGGATCTCGGGCTTCACCGCCTCGGTGCTGCCCCAGAACCGCAAGATGCTCGGCGTGTTCACCCAAGCCGGGTTCACCGCGTCGAGCCGCTTCGAGGACGGCGTGATCGAGGTGCAGCTCGGCATCGAGCCCACCCCTGAAGCCCTCGCCGCCATCGAGGCCCGGGCTGGGGTCGCAGAGGCCCGGTCGGTCGAGCGGCTGCTGCGGCCGTCGTCGATCGCCGTCGTCGGCGCCTCCCGCTCCGCCGGCACGATCGGCCACCAGGTGTTCCACGAACTGGTCAGCCGCGGGTTCCAGGGGCCGGTGTACCCGGTCAACCGGGAGGCCGACTTCGTGGCCAGCGTGCGGGCCTGGCGGTCCGTGCTCGACGTGCCCGGCGAGCTCGACCTCGCCATCGTGTGCGTCCCGGCCGACGAGGTGCTCCGGGTCGCCGAGGAGTGCGCGTACAAGCGGGTGCAGGGCCTGGTGGTCCTCTCCGCCGGGTTCGCCGACCGCGACGAAGCCGGCGAGGCCGCCGAGATCGAGCTCGTCACCTACGCCCGCCGCCACGGCATGCGGCTCATCGGCCCCAACGCCCTGGGCATCATCAACACCGACCCGGCAGTCGCCATGCACGCCACGTTCGTGCCGGTGGACCCGGTCGTCGGGCGGGTCGGGCTCGTCGCCCAGTCCGGGGTGATCGGCGCCGCCATCATCGACTCGGCCCGGCAGCTGGGCCTCGGGATCAGCTCGTTCGTCGCCGTCGGCAACAAGGCCGACGTCTCCAGCAACGACCTCCTCCGCTACTGGCAGGACGACCCGAACACCGATGTGGTCATGTGCTACCTCGAGTCGTTCGGCAACCCGTCGAAGTTCACCCGGACCGCCCGCGTCCTCTCGCTGCACAAGCCGGTCGTGGCGGTGAAGGTGGGCGGCTCCGCCGCCGACCACTGGGTCGAGCCCGACGCCTGGCCGCCCGATGCCACCGCCGCGGCGCTGCTCGAGCAGACCGGCATCATCCGGGTCGACAACCTCACCCAGATGCTCGTCACCGCCAACGTGCTCGACTGCCAGCCGCTCCCGGCCGGCAACCGCGTGGCGGTGCTCACCAACTCGTGGGGCCCGGCGTGGCTGGCCGTC
>DATMGQ010000294.1:0-18505 GCA_035555395.1 Acidimicrobiales bacterium | reverse complement strand
CGGGACCCCGGCGGGCGAGCAGCCACTCGGGGTCTACGGCGCCATCTTCAGCGACGACGCGACCGGCAACGAGTGGCTCGTGATCGAGTCCCGCCTCACCGACTGCTGCGACGGCGACGCCAGCCACGGGGACACGAAGGTGTACCAGGTGTGGTTCGGCCTGAACGGCACGCAGGACATCACCATCGACTACGACCCGGCGAACATCCCCAACGCCAGCGGCATCGAGCAGGAGCCCGGTGACCCGCTGGCCACCGTCGGGGTCCAGAACGAGCTGGGCCAGGGCGCGGGCTGGGACCCGGAGGCCGATCCCCTGCCCACGGACTTCTTCGTGACCAGCACCGACCCCGTCCCAGGCGACCGCTACACGCTGCGGGTCGGGGTGAAGGGCAAGGCCCAGGGCGCCGGGGTCGTCCACTCGGAGGTCACGTCGCCGGACGTGCACGGCACGACGGTCGTCGACTCGGCCATCGCCGTGGGCGCGCCGCCCGCCACCGGGCTCGACGCCTTCATCACCCGCTCGTACCAGGACTTCCTCGGCCGCAACCCCACGGCCAGCGAGCTCCAGAAGCACCGGACCGCGCTGGCGAACGGCTCGGTGAGCCGCCGGACGTTCACGCTCGGCCTGGCGACGTCGAACGAGTACCTGGGCCACGAGGTCGACACCAAGTACGCCCAGATCCTGGGCCGCGCCCCCGACCCGTCGGGCCGCACCTACTGGATCGGCAAGCTCCGCTCGGGCCTCAGCGAGACCGGCCTCGTGGTGAACATCACCAGCTCGAACGAGTTCTTCACCAAGGCCGGCGCGACCCCGGCGGGCTACATCGACAAGGCCCACCAGGCGCTCGTCGACCGGGCGGCGACGCCCGCCGACCAGCAGCGGTACGGCCCGGGCCTCACCGCCGGGACCCTCAACCGGGCCAACGTGGCGAACGCCATCTACCTGAGCGAGGAGAGCCGGCTCCTGCGGGTCACCGCGCTGTACCAGCACTTCCTCCACCGCGACCCGGACCCGTCGGGCCGCACGTACTGGGCCAACGTCATCAAGACGAAGGGCGACATCGCCCTCGCCCTCGAGCTGGCCACCAGCAACGAGTACTTCAACCGCACCCGCTGACCCCGGATCACCCCACCCCGAACCACCCCGAGCCGACTTCTCGCGATCGAGGGGCTGCTGGCCCCAGCATCACGAAAAGTCCGGGGTGGCGGGGGGGGTGGGGGGGGTCAGGCCTGGGGCTTCATGCGCTCGAGCATGGCGGCCATCTGCTGGTGGACGAGGTTGACGGCCTGGAGGGGTCGGATCATCACGCGGAACTCGACGATCTTGCCGTCGGCGTCGCAGCGGATGATGTCGACGCCGTTGACGTACTTGCCCTCGACGGTGGTCTCGAACTCGAGCACCGCCGTGTCCTCCGCGAGCACCTGCTTCGTGTAGCGGAAGCCGCCCGAGCCGCTGCCCACGTCGCCGCCCTCGGGCCGTTCACCCGGGAGCGTCTGGCCGGCGGCCTCCAGGTACAGCTTCGTGATCGCCTTGCCCTCTTGGGGCGTGTAGACGATCGGCGAGTAGAAGACGACGTCGTCGTGCAGCAGCTCGTCGAGGCCGCCGGGCAGCTTGCCCCGGAGGAAGTCGTGCCACTGGGCCACGGTCTGTTCGATGATCACGGTCGCTCCTCGGGTTCGATCCACGGGACGGGGATGGTCTTGGCCTTGCGCACGGCGTAGGACGCCGACGCCACGATCGGGTAGCCGCACAGGACGCCGAGCGCGATGGAGAACATGGCCCCGATGGTGCCGAGGAAGTCCTGCACGCCGGCGGTGTGGTCACTGCTCAGGTACTCGGTCACGCCGATGAGGCCGAGTGCGCCCGGCACGAGCAGCCAGAACGCGGGCAGGAACGACACCAGCGAGGGCGGACCCTTCGGCATGCGCTCGACCAGCCGGGCGGCCGGCACCATCACCAGCGCGCCCACGAAGCCGCTGACGTACCCGCCGAAGAGGGCGTTGCCGATGAACTGCCCGATCCACGTGGCCACGAGCACGACGAGGAGCCAGAACAGCGAGCCCTTCGGCGCGGAGTTGTAGAGGTAGACGCCGAAGCCGAACACGAACACGCCCAGCCACGGCGCCCACCAGCCCATGAGGTTCTCGGGCGTGTTCACCAGGCTCGACGTCGTGGGGATGCCCACGGCTTGGGCCGCGGCGACGATGCCGAAGCCGAGCAGCAGCAGCTGGAGCGCGCCGGCGACGAGTCGGCTCGCCCCGGTCACGAGCTGCGCGGCCGAGAGCTCGATGACCGCGGTGGTGAGCGCGGCGCCGGGGAGGAACGTGACGAGCGGGGCGATCATCGCCCGCAGGTCTGCTTCGGCCCAGCCCTCGTTGGCCAGGAAGAACGTGATGCCGGACACGACGAAGGCGGCGAGCACCGGCATGATCATCTGGACGCGGATCCAGCGGCTGCCGATCTCCTTGATGAGCCCGACAAGCGCACCGAACAGGCCGGCGAGGATCAGGTCGGCCCCGGTGGGCTGGAGGACGAGGCACAGGCCGACGGTCAAGATCACGTGGCCGAGGATCCGGACGCTCTGGCGGAAGCGCGGCGTCATCTGCACGATCTGGCGGATCTGCCGCCACCCGTCGTTCGGGTCGATGTCGCCGGCGCGGGCCAGCTTGAGCACGTCGAAGACCGCCGACGTCTGGTCCAGGCGGAGGACCCCCCGGAGCTGGCCGGTGGGCTCGAGCGTCACCGGCCGGCTGGGCTCGAGCGACACGACCACGAAGGTGGGCAGCACGGCGAAGCGCGCGTCGGGCGCGCCGTACGCGGCGGCGACCACCTCGAGGTGGTCCTGGATCTCGTTGACGGCCTCGCCTGCGGCGGTGAGCGCGCTGCCGAGGTAGAGCAGGAACTGCTGCAGCTCGGGCGAGTCGGGGCCCCATCCCCCGATCGGGTCCGCTGCGGAGGTCGCCACGGCGCGATGTTGCCACCTCCAGGGTCGTGACGTGCAGGTTCGCGATCGCGGGATCCCGAGCGCAGCGCCGGACGCGGTGCTAGTACTGCGTGCCAAGGGGCACTTCGAGAAGCGGGGTTTTCGATGGCGCAGGACAGCTCCGTCGGCGGTACCACCACCGTCGAGGCGGGAGGCGAACCACCAGCGGCGAACGGCGGCGGAGGCGGCGGCATGCCGTCGAACCGGATCGCCTGGACCGCGCTGGCGCTCATGACCGTGTCGTCGGTCGCCAGCCTCCGGCCGGCTCCGACCATGGCCGTGTACGGCCTGGCGTGCGTGTTCCTCTACGTGCTGCCCGCCATCGTCTTCCTCATCCCGACGGCGCTCGTGTCCGCGGAGCTGGCCTCCGGCTGGGACGGCGGCGTGTACCGCTGGGTCACGGAGGGCATCTCGCCGAACATGGGCTTCGCGGCGGCGTGGCACCAGTTCGCGATGACGATCTTCTACTACCCGACCCTGCTGTCGTTCGTGGCCAGCACCCTGGCGTACGTGATCGCGCCATCGCTCGCATCGAGCGGCGTCTTCACGGCCATCGTGATCATCACGGTGTACTGGGCCGGCGTGTTCCTCTCCATGCGGGGCGGCATCGGCGTCATCGCCAAGCTGGCGTCGAGCGGCGTGCTCATCGGCACCCTCATCCCCGGCGTCCTGCTCGTGGGCCTCGGCATCATCTACCTCCTCCAGGGCAACGCCTCGGCGGCGCCGATGGACGCCGGCCACCTGCTGCCCGAGTGGACGGGCATCGCGTCGATCGTGCTCATCGTCAGCAACTTCGGCGCCTACTCCGGCATGGAGATGAACGCCGTCCACGTCAACGAGCTCGACGATCCGCCCAAGCAGTTCCCGAAGGCCATGTTCCTCGCCATCGCCCTGGTGCTCGTCATCTTGATCCTCCCGCCGCTGGCCATCTCCTGGGTGGTCCCGTCGCAGCAGATCAGCCTCACCGCCGGCATCATGCAGGCCTTCGACGCCATCTACGCCCACTTCGGCATCCAGTTCCTGACCCCGATCACCGGCCTGGCCATCGTGGCCGCCTCGCTCGCCGGCTTCATGACCTGGCTGTCGGGTCCGTCCAAGAGCCTCCTGCTGGTGGCGAAGGACGGCGGCTACCTCCCGCCGTTCTTCCAGAAGACCACCGACACCGGCGTCCAGGCCAACATCCTCATGGTCCAGGGCGTGGTCACCACGATCCTGGCCCTGCTGTTCGCCCTGGTCCCGGCGGTGTCGAACGCCTACTGGATCTTCATGACGATCACGACCTCGGTGTACCTGCTCGTCTACCTCTGGCTGTTCATCGCGGCGATGAACCTCCGCAAGAACCAGCCGGACCACCCCCGTGGCTACCGGGCCCCGATGCTCCCGGTGCTCTGCATCACCGGCTTCGTCGCCTCGCTGGCCGCCATCGGCATCAGCTTCGTCCCGCCGTCGCAGTTCGCCGACGGCAACCCCTGGACCTTCGTGGCCATCGTCGGGTCCGGCGTCGGCATCCTCGGCGTGATCATCCCGGTGGCGCTGATCAAGCTCCGAAAGCCCTCCTGGAAGGTCGAGGAGGTGCCGGCATGAGCCACAAGGCGATCTACGCAACCGTCATCGGCGTCTTCGCCGCCCTGCTCGTCATCATGATGGTGACGTTCGACTACTCGAAGCAGAACCGCGAGGCCGACCGCAAGGCCGACCAGCTCATCGCCCTGTACGAGCAGCACGGCCTCCGCGCTCCGGGCGACCGGAACCAGATCGCCCGGGTGCTGGGTGACGACGCCGCGGTCGTCTGCGAGCCCATCGGCAACGGCGTCGACCTCGGCACCCTCAAGACCCGCCTCGGCGTGGGCGGCGAGTTCTACTTCCGCCCGGTGCGCACCGACGCCCAGTTCGTGATCGGCCTGTACGCCATCGTCAGCGTGTACTGCCCCTCGGAGCTCGATGAGGTCAACGACTTCCTCGACGGCTTCAAGTTCAGCGACAAGCCGCTGATCGACCACGACCTCACCTCCAACTGACCGACCCGATGTCCGAGACCGTCGCACCCGAGGCGCCGGCGCCGGCGCCCACCCGTTGGATCTCGCTCGCCGGCACCTGCACGGCGGCGGGCCTGGTGTGGCTGGCGTTCGCCGACCTCGGTGTCGCCATCCCCACCATCGCCGACGACCTGCACGCGGACCTGTCTGCGCTCCAGTGGGCGAACAACGCCTTCAGCCTGGTGACCGGCGCGCTGGTCATCGCCGCCGGGAAGTTCGGCGACGTGTTCGGCCGCCGCCGCATGCTGCTCATCGGCGTGGCCCTGTTCGCCGGGTTCTCGGTGATCGGCGCCACCGCGGACGACGTCTCGACGCTGGTCATCGGCCGTGGCCTGATGGGCGTCGGCGCCGCCCTGATCCTCCCGGCGACGCTCGCGGTCATCCCGCCCCAGTTCTCGGGCAAGGCGCAGCTCACCGCGTTCGGCGTGTGGCAGGCGGTGGCGTGGGGCGGCCAGGCCATCGGCCCCGCCATCGGCGGCGTCATCACCGACGGTCCGGGCTGGGCCTGGCTGTTCTGGATCAACGTGCCGCTCGGCATCGTGGCCTACCTCGTGGTCGCCAGGTTCACGCCGGAGTCGAAGGACGCCGACGCCTCGAGCGCCATCGACTGGCCCGGGCTCATCACCATCGGGCTGGCGGTCTTCGCCCTGCTCTACGCCCTCACCGACGGGCCGACCCTCGGCTGGGGCGACCCGCTCATCGTCGGGCTGCTCGTGCTCGCCGTGGTGCTGGCGGTCAGCTGGTACGTGATCGAGAAGCGGGTCGGCGAGCCGCTGGTGGACCTGCGGCTGTTCAGGATCCGCTCCTACGACGGCGCCCTCACCGCCAACCTCACGATGAACGTGGCGTTCGCCGGCATCAGCTACATCCTCGTGCTCTGGCTCCAGAACGCCCGGGGCTACAGCGCCGTCGAGGCCGGTCTCCTGATGCTCCCGTCGACGGTCGGCATCTTCGCCTTCATCCCGCTGGGCGGGCGGATGTCGCAGCGGCGCGGCAGCCGCACCCCGGTGCTCATCGGCCTGGTCGTGATGGCCGTCGGCCTGGTGGTGATCGGCCAGCTCAGCGTGGACTCCACCCTGCTGCTGCTCGGCGGCGGGCTCGTCATCGTCGGCCTGGGCCTCGGCCTGCTGTCGACCCCGATCTCGAACACCGCCGTGGGCGAGGCCCCGCCGGAGCTGGCTGGCACCGCGGCGGGCGTGTTCAAGATGTCGAGCATGGTCGGCGGCGCCCTCGGCGTGGCCGTGCTCACCGCCATCGCCCGCAGCGCCACCGAGGGCGATGTCGACGTCGCCGCCAAGTCGGCCGGCATGAGCGGCGACGAGATCGACCAGGCGCAGCGCGCCCTCGTGCAGTCGACCTCGTTCGCCGAGGCCATCGCCAAGCTCCCCTCCGAGCTGGCCCAGAAGGTCACCGATGCGGCCGTCCGGGCGTTCACCGACGGCGTCGCCCAGAGCATGGTGGCCACCGGCGTGCTGGCAGTCCTCGCCACCGTCGTCGTCGCCGTCCTCTGGCCGAAGGGCGCCAGCCCCGACGCCGCCACGACCAGCACCGAACCCGACCCATCGTCCGACACCCCCTGAGGAGACCCCATGTCCACCGATGCGCTCCGCGCCACGATCGAGGGGCTCATGCCCCGGGCCAAGGCCGACCTGGCCCAGATGGTCTCGTTCAAGTCGGTGCACGACGCCGCCCAGATGCCGCCCGAGGAGTGCCAGAAGATGGTCGACTGGACCATCGCGGCCTTCGAGGCCGAGGGGCTCCAGGACGTCGCCGCCCACGAGACCCCGGACGGCTCGATGGCGATCGTGGGCCACAAGCCCGGCCCCGAGGGCGCGCCGACGGTGCTCCTCTACTTCCACCACGACGTGCAGCCGCCGCTCGACGACGCCGCCTGGAACACGCCGGTGTGGGAGCTCACCGACCAGGACGGCCGGTGGTTCGGCCGCGGCGCCGCCGACTGCAAGGGCAACATCGCCATGCACCTCACCGCGCTGCGGGCCCTCGGCGATGACCTCCCGGTGAGCATCAAGATCATCGGCGAGGGCTCCGAGGAACAGGGCACGGGCGGCCTCGAGGCCTTCGTCCCGCTCAACGCCGACCTCCTGCGCGCCGACGCCATCTTGGTGTGCGACGCCGGGAACTTCGCCGTGGGCACGCCGTCGGTCACCACCAGCCTCCGCGGCCTCGCCAACGTCGTCGTGACCGTGAAGGCCCTCGGCAGCCCCATGCACTCCGGCATGTTCGGGGGCGCGGCCCCCGACGCCCTCGCGGCGCTGATCGCCATCCTCGCCAGCCTCCGCGACGAGCACGGCAACACGACCATCGACGGGCTGGAGACCACCACCCAGACCTGGGCCGGCGCCGACTACCCGCCCGAGCAGTTCAAGATCGACGCCAACGTGCTCGGGGGCGTCGACCTCCTGGGTGACGGCCGGGTGTCCGACCTGGTCTGGGCCCGCCCGGCCGCCACGGTGCTCGGCATCGACTGCCCGCCGGTGGTCGGGTCATCCGCGGCCATCCAGCCCGAGGCCCGCGCCCGCATCAACCTGCGGGTCCCGCCGGGCATGGACGCCAAGGCGGCACAGGCCGCGCTCATCGCCCACCTCGAGGCCCACGCCCCCTGGAACGTCCAGGTGTCCGTGGAGCCCGAGGCCGACGGCCAGCCCTTCGTCGGCGCCGAGTCCGGTCCCGCCTTCGACACCATGGCCGAGGCCATGGAGGCGGTCTACGGCAAGGAGGTCACGAAGGAGGGCCAGGGCGGGTCGATCCCGCTCTGCAACGTCTTCCAGGAGACGTTCCCCGACGCCGAGATCATGCTGATCGGGGTCGAGGAGCCGCTGTGCCTGATCCACGCCCCGAACGAGAGCGTCGATCCCAGCGAGATCGCCAACATGGCTGCGGTCGAGGCGCTGTTCCTCCAGAACTACGCCCGGCACCGCGCCGGCTGATCAGCGGGGGTCGGACTCCGGCCCCCATGCCATCGGCGCGGCCCACAGGGCAGGGCGGTGCGGCGCCCGCTCGACCTCGGGGTCCGCCTCCGGCGCCTGCTCGTAGCCGCCCACCACCGCTTCGGCTGCCGCCGCCGCGACCCGCGCCCCGGACGCGGCCGCCGGCCCGGCGACGAGGTGGTCGAACAGCGCCTTGCCGACCATCGACGGGTTGTCGGCGAACTCCACGCCGTACATGGCCAGCTTGCTCGAGCCCGGGAACGGGACCTCGCGCCGGATGTGCACGACGCCGGTGATCCCCTCCCACTCGATCTGGACCCGGCTGCCGGTCACCGCCCGCCACTTCAGCGGGCAGACGATGGCCGCCCCCATGACCGACAGCTCGATGACGGCGGCTTCCACCGTCACGAGCTTGGAACGGGCGTCGAGGCCCTTGCGCTTGGGCACGGTCCAGCGGATCGGGGTGGTGGCCACCCGGAACCGTTGCGCGATGCGCTGGTGGCGGATCGGACCCATGGCCATGCCTGTCGGCACGACGTCGCCGATCCTGAACCCCTTCGCGCCCGCCGACCCGCGGGTACGGTCGCGGCGCCATGATCCGGTCTGCCCGCACGCTGCTCGTCGTCCTCGCCCTCGCCGTGTCGGCCGGTCTGGTGACGGCGTGCCAGCCGCCCACGGGCCCCCGGGTCGTCGTCTTCGGCGACTCGCTGACCATCGAGGCCAAGGGCTCGGGCGACTTCGCGACGATCCTGTCGGGCTACCGGGTCGACTGGACCGGGACGATGTACATGGCGGCGCCCTGCAACGGGATCGCCCTCGCCAAGAAGGTCACCTACGTCCCCGACGTGGTGATCATCAACTACGCCGGCAACAGCGGGTCGTTCCAGGACAACTGCATGGCCGGCGAGAAGGACCAGGCCCTGGCCGACCGGTACCGCAAGGACGTGCAGACGCTCATCTCGAAGTACCGCAACGGCACCACGAAGATCGTGGTCGTCGGGGCCCCGGCCCGGAAGTCGACGCTCGCCCAGTCGAACCTCGTGTTCACGACGCTGCAGTCGCTCGCCGCCAGCTCCGCCAACCAGGTGGGCTTCTTCGACGGCGGCCGCCTCATCACCCCGAACCGCAGCGCGCCCGCCCGCATGGCGGCGTGCCTGTCGCCTCGCGAGACCGAGGGCGGGAGGTGCGCCTCGGGCGGCAAGAACATGATCCGCGACGCCCAGCTCGAGCACCTCTGCCCCACCGGCGGGACCATCGGCGGCACGTGCGGCCAGTACAGCAGCGGCGCCGTCCGCCTCACCCTCAACTTCCGCGACGCCATCAAGGCCGCCAAGGTCGCCAAGCGCTGAGCCCGCAGCGCCGCCCCCGCCCCGGAGTGGGAGGGCGGGACGGGGGCGACGAGGGTGCTGTCCCGGACCCGGGCGGGATCGGATCCGGGACAGCGGGGGGAGCCGCTCCCACCCCCGGTGGTGGGTGCAGGGGTGGGAGCGGCGACCGTGGCCGGCGGGTCAGGCCGGTTCGGGGACGGGTTCGGGACCGGGGACGGGCTCCGGATCGGGGACGAGCCGCTTCGGGATGAAGCGGACGAAGGCCGCCGACCGGAGGGCGAGGATCGGGCTGATCACGGCGAGGACCAGCACGTAGATCGCGGCGAACGGTGCGAGGCGGGCATCGAGGCCGGCCCCGGCCGCGAGGGTCACGAGGATCAGGGCGAACTCGCCGCGGGCCGCCACCGAGAACGCGATGTTCGCCGCGGCTTGGCGGTCGAGCCCGTTGATCCGCGCCGCCCCCACCGCCGCGGCGGTCGCCAGCGCCAGGGTGGCGATGATGGCGATGACCGCCGGCCCGAGCACCGATGCGATGTCACCCGGGTCGATCGACAGGCCGAAGGCGAAGAAGAACAGCGCCGCGAACGCGTCGCGCAGGGGTCGCACGAGGCGTTCGACCCGGCTGGCCAGCGTGGTGCCGGCGATGACGAGGCCGGCCATGAACGCACCGATCGCGTCGGACACGCCCAGCTCGTAGGCGACGCCGGCCACGAGCAGGGCGAAGCCGACGAACAGCACGACCAGGAGCTCGTCGCTCTTCGCCGTGATGATCTTCTCGACGATGGGGGCACCCCAGTTGGCCACCGCAGCCAGCAGCAGCAGGAACACCAGGGCCCGCAGGAACAGCAGGGCCCCCTCCGACGCCGACTCGGCCTCGCCGATCACCGGTGCCAGGGCCGCGAGGTAGAGGGCGAGGAACAGGTCCTCGAGGACGATGATCCCGAGGATCAGGCGCGTCTCGGGGTTGGCGAGCCGGTGCAGCTCGACGAGGACCTTCGTGACGATGGCCGACGACGAGATGCCGGTGATGCCGGCGACGATGAACGCCTCCTTGGTGCCCCACCCGAAGGCGAAGCCGAGGAGGAGGCCGCCGCCCATGTTGAGTGCGAGGTACAACCCGGCGGACCAGAGCAGCTTGGTGCCGCCGCTCGTGAGGTCGTCGACGGAGAACTCGACCCCCAGGTAGAAGAGCAGGAAGATCAGGCCGAAGGCGGCCAGCAGCTCCAGGTCGTGCGGGTTCTCGAAGAGGACCGGTCCGGGGGTGTTGGGGCCGACGAGGATGCCGGCGGCCACGAACAGGGGGATGGTCGGGAGCCCGAACCGGGCGCCGAGGCGGGCCAGCAGGCCGCTCAGCAGGAACGCGATCCCGAGGACGATCAGCTCACGCCCCATCACGACCCTCGGGCGAGGTAGCGCTCGAGGGCCGGACGGCCTTCGGGCGGCGACACGATCACGAGCTCGTCGCCGACCTCGACCCGCTGGGTCGGGTCGGTCACCAGGATGGGGATCGACCCCCGCAGGATGGCGACGACGGTGACGCCGGTGCGCTGGCGGAGGGCCAGGTCCTGGATGGACAGGCCCGCAGCCCACGCGCCGTCGGGGACCGTGACCCAGTCGAAGTCGATGCCGCCGAGGACCCCTTCGACCCGCTCGAACAGGCCGGGGGCCATGCGGAAGTGGCCCGACGCGAGCGCGCCGAGCGCCCGGGCCTGGGTGGGCGGGATGTAGGTGGGGTGGCCCTCGTGGTGGAGCTCGAGGGTGCCGTCCTTGCGGCGGATGACGGTGAGGGCGCGGCCGTCGTCATCGGCGAGATCGAGGCGCTGGCCGACGCCGGGGAGGCGCTGCGGCTCGGGCGGAACCGGGTGGTCGGGGGTCATGGCAGGCCTCCTGCCGCGACGAACGCAGCGACGGCCACGGCGACGCTGGCGGCGGCGCAGGCGCCCACGGCGGGCAGCGCCCACCCGGGGAGGGCGAGCGCACGGGCGCGAGCCGCGTCGAGCGGCGGGGCGTCGGGGTCGGTGGGCGACGTGCCCAGGGTGCGGCTCAGCCGGACGAGGTCGATGGCGCTGATCGCAGCGGCGGGGTGGAACACCCCGACGACGGCGAGCACCCCGATGGCGGGACGCACGGCGCCGGGCCGGTCGCCCATGAGGGCCTGGCCGACGAGCGCCGCCCACGCCAGGAAGATGACGCAGCCGCCGCCGAACCAGATGAGGAAGAGGGTGGTGGGATCGAGGTCCACGAAAGGGGTCCTTCAGAACGTGCGGGGCCGCGTGCGCCGGTGCGCGGGGCGCGACCCGGTGGATGACCGCACCCGATCGACCGCGCGCCGCGCGGGATCAGACGGGTCGAGGACGTGCTGCCCGACCGCAGCCCGAGCCGAAGGGGCTCAGCGGACGCGCGGTGCGAACAGGTTCAGGCGTGCGACGGCGCGGGTGGGCCGCGGACGAAGGCGTGGCGGTGCCACGGGGGTGCCCCGGACCGCCGGGTGCGGACCTCGATGGTGCGGCCGGCGGTGCGGGCGAGCACGGCGGCGGCCAACAAGACGCCCACCCAGGCCAGGAGGAGGAGCTTCGAGTGGACCTGGCGCAGGTCGAGCGGCGAACGGTCGGCCAGCGGCCGGGCGGCCACCACCGCGTCGTGGTCGGCCACGATCTGGTGGGCGCTGACCCGCGTCGGCTCGGAGTCCGCCGACGCCCGCACCGAGAGCACGGAACCGGCCAGCGCGAAGCAGAAGACGGAGACCACCGCCGCGACCCAGATCGCGCGACGAGTGGCACCCACGGGCGCCAACCTACTGGCTGCGGCGCCGGTTCCTGCAGGGGATTCCGGCGGGAGCACGCGCCGACCCGGTCACCTGGACGGGTGGGCGGGGTACCCTGTCGACCCGTCGGCCGTGGAGGGAGGGCGATGGCGGCGACACGATCGGCCACGGACCGGAGCGGGCCCGGCGCCACCGCCGGACGCGCCGACCTGCTCGGCGCCGTGGCCCTGCACGCCCCCGACGGCACGCCCGTCCCCGTGACCCGGCCACAGGTCCAGGTGCTGCTCGCGTTCCTCCTGCTCGAGGGCCGACCCGTGCGCCGCGACGAGATCGCCGAGCTGCTGTGGGGCGACCGTCCGCTCGCCGACCACTGGCAGGGTGCGGTCCGCGGCGTCGTGTCGAAGGTTCGCGACCTGGTGGCCGCGGCCGACCTCGACGCCGAGGTGGCCTCGCTCGGCGACGGCACCGTCCGCCTCGTCGCCGGACCGGGCTGCACGGTCGACGTCGTGCTGGCCAAGGCTGCGGTCGCCGCGGCGGAGGCGGCGCTGGCCGACGGCGAGCCCGGCCTCGCGCTCGACCTCGTCGCCGGCTGGGCCGAGCCGCTCCAGCAGCCGTTCCTGCCGGCGGGCGACGGCGACTGGGTCCGGTCGCAGCAGCACCGCATCGTCCAGGCGGCCCGACGGGCGACGCTGGTGCGCATCCAGGCGCTGCGGGCCAGCGGCCGGCCGGACCGGGCCAGCGAGGTGGCGACCACGTGGATCCACCGCAACCCGATCGACGAAGGCGTGCACGAGCAGCTGATCGGCGCCCTCCTCGACGACGGCCGCCGCGGCGAGGCGGTGGAGGCGTACCGGCACCTGGCGCAGCTCCTCGCCGACGAGCTCGGCGTCGGCCCGTCGGATGCGGTGGCGTCGCTCGTCGGAGGGGCCCGCCCCGCGGTCGCCGCACCGGCGCTGCCCACCGCGGCGGCACCGGCCGACGGTGCCGGACGCCGCTTCCTCGGTCGCCGCCGTGAGATGGACCAGCTGACGGCCGCCTGGCGCACGACGGTGGGCGACGCCCGACCGCAACTGGTGGTGATCCACGGCAAGTCCGGGATCGGCAAGACCCGCCTCGCCGAGGAGCTCGGCGCCATCGCCGGGCGCGAGGGGGCCGAGGTGCGCTGGGCGCGCTGCTTCCCCGGCGCGGGCCTCCCGTTCGAGCCGCTGGTGTCCGCGGTCAGCCCGGCGTCGGCGCCCGGCGGGTCCGACCCGGCGCCGACCGGGGCCGCCCTCGCCCGCGCCGATGCCCTCCGGACCATCGACGTCGGGCTGCGCCAGCTCGCGTCCCGCCCCTCGGTCCTGGTCATCGACGACCTCCAGTGGGCCAGCGACGACGTCACCGCCGCCCTGGAGCAGACCGTGGCCGACCTGGCCGGTCCGCTGCTCGTCGTGGCGACCAGCCGGAACCTCCCGGCCCCGGTGCACGAGGTCCTCTCGCGGATCCAGCGGTCCCTGCCGACGACGCAGCTCCACCTCCGCGGCCTCGACCCCGCCGACCTCGAGCCGCTGTTCGAGACCGAGGGCGACGAGGCGGCGGCGCAGGCCGGCGCGCTCCACCGCCGCACCGGGGGCCACCCGTACTTCGTCACCGAGCTGGCGCTCGCCCCGCGCCGCACCGGGGACGCGATCGACCCCGACCGCGTGCCCGAGGCCGTGCGCACGTGGATCGGCCACCGGGCCGACGCCCTCGCCAAGGCGGTCCGCGCCCGCCTCGACCTGGCCTCGGTGATCGGCGAGGAGCTGGCGCTGATGACCTTGGCCCGGTGCGCCCACGTGGCCCCCGACGAGGCGCTCGACCAGCTCGAGCTGCTGGTCGACGAGGGCTTCCTGGTGGAGACCGGCCGCATCGACGGGTTCGCGTTCCCCCACCTGATCACCCGCGACGCCATCTACGAGCGGATCAGCCCGACCCGCCGGGCCCGCATGCACCTCGCGGTCGCCGAGGCCCTGGCCGCGGCCGCACCGGCCCCCGGCCGCCACGCCGAGATCGCCCACCACCTGGCCCAGGCCGGCCCGGACCACGCGGTGGGCGCGGGGCGAGCGCTGCTGCTGGCCGGGCGGGAGGCGCTGGACTCCGGGGCGTGGGCCCTGGCCGAGACCCTGTACGGCGACGCCGCGACCGTCGCACCCGATGATCCCGCCATCCGGGCCGGTGCCCTCACCGGCCTCGCCCGCGCCGCCCACCTGCAGCGCCGGCGCGACGAGGCGGAGGACCTGGTGGACGAGGTGCTCGCGCTCAGCCGGGCCCACCGGCTCCCGCTGGAGCTGGCCGAGGCGGTCCTCGTGCTGGTCGGGCGGGCCGGGCGCGGCGCCACCCAGCGGCTCACCGACCTGGAGCAGGCGGCGCTGCTGCGCGAGGCGCTCGAGGGCATCGAGGCGCTGGACGAGCGCGACCCCGTCGACCGCGGGCCGGGCGCCGACGCCGCGACCCGGGCCGAGCGGGTGCGGCGCGACACCCTGGCCTGCCACCTCGAGGGCGAGCTGGCCCAGGCGCTCGCGCTGACCGCCCCGGCCGAGGAGCGGACCGCGCTCGCCCAGCGCGCCGTCGCCCTCGCCCGCGCCCTGGATCCGCCCGACACCCACCTCACGGCCCGGGCCCTGCTGATCGCCCGGCTGGACCGGCTCGACCCGGCCCAGGTCGGCGACCGCATCGGGGACCTGGACCAGATCCTGGCCATCTCCCCGTCGGGCCGCAGCGTCGACGCCACCCTCGCCGCGCTCACCTACCGCCACGAGGACCTCCTCCTCTGCGGCCGGCGCGACGCGTCCCGCCGGTCGCTCGACGAGGCCGTCGCCCTGGCGGACCGGTCGGAGCACCCGTACTGGCGGTGGGCGACGGCGGCCTGGCGCGGGCTCGACGCCCTGGTGGACGGCGACCTCGACCGCGCCGAGCAACTCGCGTTCGACGCGCTGGCCCTCGGCGGCGAGGAACCGGGCGCCGAGGCCTGCCTCGGCGTGAACCTGGTGGACATCCGCCTGTACCAGGGCCGCTCCGCTGAGGTGCTGGACCTGCTGGCGGGGGCGGCCGACGCCTTCCCCCACATCCCCTGCTACCGGGCGGTGCTGGCGCTGTGCGCGGCAGAGGCGGGTGACGCCGACCTCGCCGCCCGGTCCTACGGGCACTTCCGCGACGGCGGCTTCGCCGGGATCCCCGAGGACTCGAACCGCCTGCTGACGCTCGTGGTGCTCGCCGACGCCGCTGCCCAGCTCGACGACCGCGGCGCGGCCGATGCGCTGGGCGAGCTCCTGGCCCCGGCGGCCGGGCTCCAGGCCGTCCTCAACTGCTACGGCGGGGGCGGCGCCTACTGGGGACCGGTCAGCCACCAGCTCGGCCGCCTGGCCGCGGTCGCGGGCCGGGCGGCCGAGGCCGGTGGCTGGTTCGAGCAGGCCGAGCGCTCGGCCCGGGACCTCGGCGCCCGGGCCGCGCTCGACCGCATCCTCGCCGACCCCCTGCGGGCCGGCCTCTGACCCTGGGCCTAGTTGGGCGCGTGGACCCCGTTGCCGTTGCCGTAGTCGCGCTCGAGGTTGAGCAGGCGCTTCTCCAGGTCGGGCCAGGCCGAGTTGTCGGTGCTGCTGAGGTGCTGGCGCACCAGGCCGGGCGCCGCCGCGGTGACCCCGCCCTCGCCGTACGGGTCGGTCCACCAGGTGGTGGGGCCGCCGGCGTTGGTGACCTGGGTGGTGTGCAGGGTGAAGTCCCGCTGGGCGCCGTCGAACGGCGACGCCGGGTCGGGCTTCGTGAGCTGCGTGCCCGTGGCGTGCTCGTGCTCGGTGACCTCGTCGAACGGGTAGCCCTTGGCGGTGCCGCCGTCGGCGGGGTCCACCTGCCCGGGGACGTCGACCAGGTCGAAGATCGAGCTGTTCACGCCACCGGCGTGCGCCCGGGCCGGGTTGCGGACGCCGAAGGCGGGGTCGAACGATGCCAGCGAGGTGCCGTCCGCCTTGGTCAGGTCGTTGGCCGAGCGCCACACCTCGTAGAGGGCCCAGATCGAGCTGGTCTGGCTCCCGGGGACGAGCACGTCGCGGTCCACGCAGAACCGGTCCGGGATCAGGCGGGAGCC
Source organism: Acidimicrobiales bacterium (assembly GCA_035555395.1). Classification (GTDB taxonomy): domain Bacteria; phylum Actinomycetota; class Acidimicrobiia; order Acidimicrobiales; family Iamiaceae; genus Aquihabitans. The sequence continues at coordinate 2,346 of DATMGQ010000294.1, read as the reverse complement.
GCCGTCGCCGTCGGGCAGGTTGCTCCCGGCCGTCTCGACGAGGTCGCTGGTGCACGAGCGGTTGAACTCGTTGGCGTTGCCGAAGCGGGTCAGCGTGGAGGAGATGACCTCGGTGCCGTCGGTGCACTTGACCGCGTAGAGCAGCTCGTGGGCGTTGTTGATCAGCGCGTCGCCCGAGTGCGAGCCCTGGTGGACCTTCATCAGCACGTCGCACGTGACCACGGCACCGCTGCCGTCGCGGAGGTAGCCGCGGGGCGAGGCGGTGACGAGCTTGATGTCGTTGGCGACGACGACCTTGTGCCCGACGTTGTCCTCGTGGCGGGTCACGTTGTCGCGGGTGGCGGCGTAGGTGTCGAGCGCCTCGCTCACGTACCCGAACGGGATGCCCCGGCCCTCGGCCGGCTGGGCGTCGAGGAAGTCCGTCACCCAGGTGTAGATGTCGGACGTCGCCGGATCGTCGCCGTGCTCGTGGCCGAAGGAGCAGGTCGTCCCCGTGGCCGGGTCGACGACCGTCGGCGGGTGCCAGGTCGGGTAGAGCTTGCCGTCGGGTCCGATCACCGAGAACGACCGGTGGAGCTCGGCGCTGCACGTGTCGTGCGCGGTGGGCGTCCAGTTGCGCTCGCGGTACGCCTTCGACGTCGGGGTCTCGGCCACCGGCACCTCGGGACGGGCGACGGTGACGGCGACGCCGCGTGCGGCGATGGCGGCGGGCGCCTTCTCCGTGATGCGGATCTCGCCGGTGCCGGTGGTCCCGGCGGGCACGGCCGCCTGCTGGGCAGCGCTGAGCGTGACGGTCAGGGCCTTGGTGGCCCCGGCGCCGACGGCGTAGCTGGTGACCGGCCCGTTGAGGCCGGCCAGCTTGAGCCGGGTCTCGCCGCTGCACGCCTTGGCCGTCGTGCAGCGGAACGAGAACGTCACCGCGGCCTCCTGGGTGGCGGTGAGCGCCTTCGGCGAGGTCACCGCGATCGCAGCCTTGGCCGGCTCGCAGCCGGTCAGGCCGACGATCGCGAGGACCACGGCGGTGACGCCGACGGCGAGGGCGCGCCTCGCCAGGCGGTGGTCCGGCGCCATCAGCGGACCACCAGCGTCTTGGTGGCGGAGGTGCCGCTGCTCGTGCGGGTCGAGCCGGCGTACACGGCCTTGAAGGCCTTGGAGCCCTTGCCGCCGAACGCCGGGACCGTGAACGTGGCCTTGCCGTTGACGAGGGTGACGGTGCCGAGGGTGCGGCCGTTCATCACGATGCGCACGGTGCCCGTGGGGACGTGGCCGGGGGCGGTCACGGTGACGGTGGCGGTGGCCCGGGTGCCGACCTTGGGCGCCGAGGGGGTCACGGCCAGGGCGACGGCGGGCTTGCCCTTGGCGATGGTGACCGTGGCGGTGTCGGTGGCCGGGTTGTGGCGGGCGTCGCCGCCGTACTCGACGGTGACGGTCCGGGTGCTCGGCACGAGGAACGTGGCGCCGAGGGCCAGCGAGTAGCGCCCGCCCACGAGCGGGGCGGTGCCGAGCACGGTGGTGCCGCTCTTGACGGTCACCGAACCGGTGGGGACGCGACCGCTGCCCTGCACCTCGCCGGCGAGGACGGCGCCCTTGCTGCCGTAGGTGCCGGTGGCGGGCTGGGCCCGGACGATGGCGTCGGCGCCGGCGACCACCGAGGCCGGCGCCGAAGTCGAGGCGGCGATCTGCGCCGTGCCGGCGTAGGCCGCGGTGACGGCGTAGGTGCCGCGAGCAGCCCACGAGGTGGTGCAGGACGCGTAGCCCTCGTCGCTCACGGCGACGGAGCCGCAGCCGGCGACGGGCGACCCGGCCGAGGCGAAGGCGACCTTGCCGGTGGTGACGGGGTCGCCGCCGGCGTCGACGACCCGTGCCAGGAGCTGGACCAGCTGCCCGGTCAGGGGCGCCGGTTCGGACACGAGGAGGGTCGTGGTGGTGGCGGCCTTGGCCACGGCGAAGGCGTGGGCCTCGGACGCCGTGCCCTTGAGGGCGTCGGTGCCGGAGTAGGCGGCGACGACGTCACCCGCCACCTCGGAGTCGAAGGCGGTGGCGCAGGTGGCGGTGCCGGCGGTGACGGGCACGGCGGTGCAGCCGTCGATCGCGGTGCCGCCCAGGGTGAAGGCGACGGTGCCAGCGGCGAGCGGGGTCGGGTCGCCGGCGGCCTTGGTGACCGTGGCCGTGAAGCTCACGTCGTCTTCGGGGGCGGCCTTCGCCGGGCCGTCCAGGGCGACCGCGGTGTCGAGCTGGCCGAACAGGGCGACGGTGACCTCGCCGTTCTGGGTGCCGCCGCGGGCGGCGAAGTCGGCGCCGATCGCGAGGTCGCGCACGCCGTTGCCGTCGAAGTCGCCGACGAGG
>DATMGQ010000293.1:0-7317 GCA_035555395.1 Acidimicrobiales bacterium | reverse complement strand
CGCCGGTATCTCCCTCGCCGCCAACCCCGACGGCGCCGTCGCCCAGACGGTGGACAAGGTGCAGGCCGCGTGGGCCAAGCGCCGCGCCACCGGACGGGACCCAGACCGCCACCGGGCGATGGACCTGCTGTCACCCGCACCGCCCGAGGTCGTCCCCGAGCTGGTGCTCGCCGGCGGCCCCACCCCGTCCGCCGAAGCCATCGCCGTCATGGACGACGAGACCGGCCTGAGCTGGGGGAGGTGCCATGCCGATCCTCGAGACGCGTGAGGTCGCCGTCCGCTTCGGCGGGCACCTGGCCGTCAACGACGTCAGCCTCACGGTCGACGAAGGCCAGATCACGGGCCTCATCGGTCCGAACGGTGCCGGCAAGACCACCACGTTCAACGTGATCACCGGCCTCCAGGCGCCCACGCGGGGCCACGTGCTGCTCGACGGCGAGGACATCACGTCCGTCTCGGCCCACCGCCGGGCGCGGGGCGGCATCGCCCGCACCTTCCAGCGCCTCGAGCTGTTCGGCTCGCTGACGGTCCGCGACAACGTCCTCACCGCCGCCGAGCTGCGGGGCGGTTCGGGCATCGACCCGCAGGAGGAGACCGACCGGCTGCTCGAGCGCGTCGGGCTCACCCCGCTCGCCGACCAGCGGGCCGACTCGCTCTCCACCGGCTCCGCCCGCCTGGTCGAGCTGGCCCGGGCCCTGGCGTGCATGCCCCGGGTGCTGCTCCTCGACGAGCCGGCGTCGGGCCTCGACGAGACCGAGACCGACCGCTTCGCCGAGATCCTCGTCGACCTCACCCGCGACGGCCTCGGGATCCTGATCGTCGAGCACGACGTGCCGCTCGTGATGCGGCTCTGCTCGCAGATCACCGTGCTCAACTTCGGCGAGGTGCTGGCGGCGGGCACCCCCATCGAGATCCAGAAGAACACGGACGTGATCGACGCCTACCTCGGCCAGGACCCGGGAGCGCCCGGATGACCGTGCCCCACGCCCCGCACGCGCCGCTGCTCGAGCTGCGCAACGTCCACGCCTCCTACGGGCGCATCCAGGTGCTGCATGGCATCGACCTGCTGGTGCCGCGCGGCCAGGTGGTCGCGCTGCTCGGCCCGAACGGGGCCGGGAAGACCACCACGCTGCTCGTCGCGACCGGGCAGCACCCCGCGTCGAAGGGCTGCGTCCACGTGGGCGGCCGCCACGTCAACGGGGTCAAGCCCGACGAGCTCGCCCGTCTCGGCCTGTGCACCATCCCCGAGGGCCGCGGCGTGTTCCGCAGCCTCACCGTTCGCGAGAACCTGGTGATGGCCAGCTACCGGGGCATGCCCGCCGAGCAGATCATCGAGGACGCCGTCGCCCGGTTCCCCCGCCTCGGCGAGCGCATCAACCAGGTCGCCGGCACCATGTCCGGCGGCGAGCAGCAGATGCTCGCCATGGCCCGCGGCCTCGCCACCGACCCGGGCCTGCTGATCATCGACGAGCTGTCGATGGGCCTGGCGCCGCTCATCGTCGCCGAGCTCTACGAGATCGTCGCCGGGATCGCCACCGAAGGCGTGTCGATCCTCGTCGTCGAGCAGTTCGCCCGCACCGTCCTCGGTGTCGCCGACCACGCCGTGATCATGCAGCACGGCCACGTCGTCGCCGCCGGCCCGCCCTCTGACCTCGAAGCCGAGCTCTCGGCCGCCTACCTCGGAGCATCCACATGACCGACCTGACCGTCACCCACGAGCCCAGCGCCGCCGACCGCCTCGAGCTCGGCGTCGAGGAGCTGCACGTGCCCGAGCCGTCGGCCGACGCCGAGGGGCTGCTGCTCAAGATCGGGCTGATCCTGCCGGTCATCGGCGTGATCCTGATCCTCGTCGCCTTCTGGAACGCCTCGGGCTCCAAGTACGTGGCCGACCAGGTGCCCATGCTCATCTCGGGCGGCATCCTCGGCATCGGCCTCGCCATCATCGGCGTCGGCCTGTTCATCCGCTTCTCGCTGGCCCGCCTCCTGCGCTTCTGGCTGGCCCGCATGGTGGTCGAGCAGCAGACCCAGACCGACCGCGTGGTCGACGCCCTGGCCCGCATCGAGGCCAAGCTCGACAAGTAGCCAGCTCGCCGCCACCCGACCCCCGGCCGCGTGCGCTCGTGGGTCGTGGCGACCGCGGAGCGCACGCAGCCTCGTCGGGTCGCGGCCACCCGACCCCCGGCCGCGTGCGCTCGTGGGTCGTGGCGACTGCGGAGCGCACGCAGCCTCGTTGGGTGGTGGCGGGTCAGGGGAGCGGGTCGTCCATGCCGGGGGCGAGGGGGATCTCGAAGCCGTTGAGCAGGAGGGCGTTGAGGGCGTAGTACCCGACCGTGGTCACCAGCTCCACCAGGCCCTGTGGGCCGAAGCGGTCGACGGCGTCGGCGTAGGTGGCGTCGGTGATGCGGTGGTCCCGCAGGAGCTCGGTGGCGATGGCGTGGGCGGCGGCCTCGTCGCCCGTGAAGCCGGGCTCGTCACCGGCGAAGAGCCGGCCGAGCGCCTCCGCGTCGACCCCGGCCCGCAGGGCGAGGGGGCGATGGGCCGAGGTCTCGAAGCTGGACCCGAAGAACGTGCCCGTCGTGCAGATCGCCACCTCGGTGGCGTTGGCGGGGAGCGATGCCTCGAACCGGATCCCGGTCCCCAGCTGGGCCATCGGGACGCCGAGCGCCGGGGCGTGCATCCACACCGCGAACGGGCCCACCAGTCCGTGCGCCTGGATCTCGGGCCGGTTCTGCAGGTCGGCGTAGAGCGCCTGTTGCGGCGCGGTCAGGTCGTCGGTGTCGAGGTCGGGGAGGCGGCTCATGGCCCCACCGTCGCACACCCGGAGCCGGGTGGGGCCCGTCGCGCTCCGGCCTACCGTGAACCGATGCCGACGAACCGAGAGAAGATGCTGGCCGGCGAGCTGTACCAGGCCGACGATCCCGAGCTGATCGAGATGAACGTCCGCCGCCACCGGATCCAGGCCCGGCTCAACGACCCGGCCCGGACCGAAGCCGCGGTCGCCGCCGACTTGGCCGAGCTGCTCGGGAGCTTCGGATCCACCTCGGTCATCCGGCCGCCGTTCCACACCGACTACGGCTGCCACCTCCACGTCGGCGAGGGCGTCTTCGTGAACTACGGCGGGACGTTCCTCGACTGCGCCGAGATCCGCATCGGCGACGCCACCCAGATCGGTCCGAACGTGCAGCTGCTCACGCCCGACCACCCCCGTGACCCGGTCCAGCGGCGGGCGATGTGGGAGTCGGCCCACCCGATCACCATCGGCGAGAACGTCTGGATCGGCGGCGGCGCCACCATCATCGGCGGCGTGACCATCGGCGACGACGCGATCATCGCGGCCGGTGCCGTCGTCACCCGGGACGTGGCCCCGGGGGCCACCGTCGCCGGCGTCCCCGCTCGGGTGCTGCCGGCGTCGTAGCGGGGAGCGGTCGGCCACCCGGTTGGCCGAAGGCGCTCCGGCAGTGCCCGACGGTGGCCCACCGGAACCTCGCAGCGGGTCGCCGCCCGCATCTGCCAGGCTCGTCTCGTGGCGATCGGCGACGAGCGTGGGATGGCCGAGGCGCTGGCGGTGGCCGCCGCCGGCCTGGACGTGGGCGAGCTCCCGGTCGGCGCCGTCGTGGTGGCCGGGGGCCTGGTGGTCGGACGGGCGCACACCCAAGAGCGCGGGCAGCGACGCCTGCTGGTCCACGCCGAGCTCCTCGCCCTCGACGAGGCCGACCGCACGCCCGGCTGGGACCGGTCGACCGCGACGTTGTTCACCACGGTCGAGCCGTGCCTGATGTGCCTGGGGGCGGCGGCCACCGCGATGGTGGGGCGGATCGTGTTCGCCCTGGCCGCCGACAGCGATGGCGCGGCGCGCCTGGCTGCCGAGTGGTCCGAGCGGCGCGCCGAGGGCCTCTCGCACGTCCGGGTGCCGACGGTGGTGGGCGGGGTCGGCCGATCGGAGGCGGTGGCCCTGTTCGAGCGATTCGTGGGCGCTCGGGCACCTGATGACCCGTTGGCCCGCTGGGCCTCCTCGCTGCTTCCCCGTCGCTAGCGGGCCGCCACGAGCGCGGCGAGGTGCTGGAGGGAGCCCGGGAGGTGGTCGGGGCCGAACGGCGGGAACGAGAGGTACTCGCGGACCGCAGGGCCGACCTCGGACCAGTCGTAGGTGAGCGTCACCTCGGTGCCGCCGGTCCCGGCCGGCCGCAGGTCGTAGCGCCAGAACCAGCCGCCGAAGCTGAGCTCGCCGGTGTCGGGGTCCTCGGTGCCGGTGCGCCAGGCGATGGCGTGGGGCGGGTCGAACACCTCGACCAGGTTCGCCGTCTCGTAGGTCCCGTCGGGATGGCCCTCGTGGAACATCCCCATGCGGAACACCTGGCCGGCCGAGGTGATCGGCCCGGTGTCGTGGGCCTCCTGCACCCAGCCGGTGCCATCGACCGCGGCGTGGGTCGTGGGATCCGCCAGCGCCGAGAACACGGCCTCGGGCGAGGCCTCGATCACCAGCGAGGCGGACACGTGCTCTGCGTCCATGGAGGGCAGACGCTACGACGGCGCCGCAGTCATCGGTCGCGAGGGCGGGTCAGGCGGAGGACGAGCAACCCACGGCGACCTCCAGCGCCGCGCAGACCTGCTGCATGCGCTCGTAGCTGAGCCGACCCATCCGCTCGACCAGGTCAGTGAGCGCGATGCTCTCGACCGAGTCGAGGTTGACGGCGGTCAGCCTTGGCACCGGATCCTCGCCCGGCTCGAGCAGCACCTCGCTGTCGAGCCCCCGGATCGTGGTGGTGCACAGCCCGGCGAGCGAGCGTCCCAACCGAGGGATCGCCGCATCGCGCGTCAGGAGGACGACGGGTCTGCGTCCATGGTGCTCCGTGTCGCACCACCAGAGCTCGCCGCGCCGTGGCAGCTCGCTCGTCACTGGCCCCGTCCCCTGCTGGCGGCGACGGCCCGACGGAACGACGCGAGATCGCCCCACTCGTCTGGCTCGTCGATCGGGTGCTCGCCGTAGGCCCGGGTGTAGTCCGCGTCGATCTCGGCCTCTCGGTGCAGGCGGACCAGTCCGCGCAGCGCCTCGTCCAGCAGTTCCGCGTCCTTGACGGGACGGAGGCGCCGGGCCTCTGCCAGCAGCCGTTCGTCGACCGTCGTGCTGATGCGCGTGCGCGTCATGCCACAACCATGGCATGGATCTGCCATGACCTCAACGGGCGTCACGGCCATCGGTGGGCGACGTCGATGACGAGGCGTGTACCCGCGCCGTCCGACAGGGCGAAGGCGCGGAAGGGGAGGCGGGTGCGGACGCCGAGGCCGAAGGTGGTCTGGCCCTCGAAGGAACCGCCGTAGGCGACCTGGCGGAACGTGCGGAAGCCGGTCACGTCGGCGACCTCGCTGCGGTTCGGCGGCCGGAACAGCGATGTGCCCGACGGCCCGTAGGCCGGGGCGAGGGCCACGACCTCGAGGTCGGCGTTGCCTCGCAGTGCGATCACCCCGCCGACGCCTTCGCGGACGACCTCGTGGTAGCGGACCCGCCAGCCCGCGGCGGGAGCGGACCGGAGGTCGACCACCAGGCGGTCGAAGCAGCGGTGGGCGCCGACCCGCACACGCCGGATCTCGGCCGGCGACATGCGCTCGACCCGCTGAGCTGCAGAGCTCCAGTGCAGGTCGTCGCACAGGGCGGAGGTGCCGCCGGGCGGTGGGGGCGGGAGGGGGTCGCAGGCGGTGGCGCCGACGGCGACGAGCGCCGCCATGGCGACGGCGACGAACAGGGAGCGGGACGGGGACATGCGGGGACCTCCGCGGTGCAGGTGCGTGCGTGCGGGCGCTGCGGCGCCGAAGGAGGACCGGTTGGGGGCGAGCGGAGGGCGGGCCCGGGCAGGTCGGGTCGTCGATCGTGCCCGCCGCGCGAGCCGCTCGGCTACAGACCGATGCGTCGCATCTCGGCGCCCGGTCTCGTGGCCGCCAGGATGGTGACCCGAAAGTAGAACGTGTTCTAGTCTGACGGCATGTCAGACGTCATCGCAGAAGAGCCGCACTTCATCGCCGAGCGCGACGGCCACATCCTCACCGTCACGCTCAACCGGCCGGCGGCCAAGAACGCCTTCAGCCCCACCATGCTCGTCGGCGTCGCCGATGCGTGGAAGACGCTCAACGACGACCCCGAGCTGCGGGTCGGCATCCTCACCGGCGCCGGCGGCGACTTCTGCTCCGGCATGGACCTCAAGGCCCTGGCCGCCGGCTTCTCCGACGAGGAGATGGCCCGCATGGCCGAGGACCCGGACCTCCACTGGAAGGCTCTGCTGCGCCACGGCCGGCCCAACAAGCCGATCATCGCCGCCGTCGAGGGCTACTGCGTGGCCGGCGGTACCGAGATCCTCCAGGCCACCGAGATCCGGGTGGCCGGCGAGTCGGCGCAGCTCGGCATCGCCGAGGTGCGGCGCGGCCTGTTCCCGCTCGGCGGCTCGACCGTCCGGCTGCAGCGCCAGATCGCCTTCACCAACGCCGCGGACCTGCTGCTCACCGGCCGGCTCATCTCCGCCCAGGAGGCCAAGGAGATCGGGCTCATCGGCCACGTCGTGCCCGACGGCCAGGCGATGGCCAAGGCCCGGGAGCTGGCCGAGATGATCGCCGAGAACGGCCCGCTCGCCGTGGCCGCGGTGCTCAAGTCGATGCGGGAGACCGCGGCCATGAGCGAGGCCGACGGCCTGGCCCACGAGCTCACGATCGGCGAGCCGATCATCTTCAACACCAACGACGCCAAGGAAGGGCCCCGCGCGTTCAAGGAGAAGCGCAAGCCCAACTTCACCGGCACCTGATCCTCGGTCCCCGGACCGCTCGCCGTCGCCCCTGGCCGCCCGGTCGGGGGCGACGGCGCGTCCGGGCCCAGGTCAGGCGGTGAAGCGGTACCCGGCGGGCGGGGCGCCAGCCGCCGGGTCGGGTGGGGCAGGCGGTGACGGGCGGGTGTCGGGCGGAAGCGGTGCGGCCCCCGACGGGGTCACCGCCCCGGCATCGGGCGCCGCGCTCCTCGTGGCCTTCAGCAGCCAGGTCAGGATCTCGGGCGCCTTGGCCACGTCGATGTGGATCCCGTCCTTCGTGCGGTACGGGTGCTCGCACGCGCGCGGCTCCGGGCACACCCGGGGGCCGAGGTCCACGACCGGCGTGGCGGTCTCCTTGGCGGCGTCGTGCATGACGGCGCGGACGCAGTCGGCCCGCTCCACCATGTCGACGGGCATGATCCAGCCGCTGTTCTCGCCGGGCCAGGGCGGCAGGACGACCACCACCCGAGGCGATCGCTCGTGCAGGAAGCGCAGGCGGGCGACGAGGTCGTCGTGGTACCAGCGACGG
>DATMGQ010000292.1:0-2341 GCA_035555395.1 Acidimicrobiales bacterium | reverse complement strand
CTCGGCGTGCGCGGCCCTGGCCCCCACGACGATGCGGGTCCACAGCGGCGTGTCGTCGGTCGAGCGCACGTGCGCCTCGAGCCGAAGCAGCCGGAGGGCCACGAGCATGGCCGCGAACGACACCGCGTTGAGGGCGAACGCCGTGGTGTACGAACCGAAGTAGATGGCGATGCCGGCGAGGGTCGGGCCGATGACCCGGCCGAGGTTCCACTGCGCCTGGCTGAGCGACATCGCAGCCAGCAGGTCCTCCTTGGGGACCAGGTCCGGCAGCATCGCGGCGTACGCCGGGAAGCCCACGCCGGACACGCAGCCGGCGATGAACACCAGGATCGCCACCGCGCCCGGCGTGGCGTGGTCGGTGGCCGCGAGGAGGGTCAGGCCGACGGCGCACACCATCTGCGCGGCCGTCATGGCGATCAACATGAGCCGCCGGTCGAAGCGGTCGGCGAAGGCGCCGCCCACCGGCCCCAGGAGGCCCATCGGCAGGAACCCGGCGGCGGCGACGAGACCGGTCCAGCCCGCCTGGCCGGTGGTGCCCGCCACGAGCGACCCCACGGCCACCGTCTCCATCCACGTGCCGACGTTCGAGATCAGCCCGGCCATCCACACGAGCGCGTAGTTGCGGTGGCGCAGCGGCGCGAACGCCACGCTGCGCCCGGAGCGCGCAGGAGGAGGATCGGCGCCCGCGTTCACCGCCGCAGGATGCCACGGCCCCCGCCCGGATCCACCACCCGGCCCGACTCCGGGGCCGGGTGGTGCGGCCGGATCAGTCGGAGGTGTTCTCGCCCATGACGTGGATGCGGGAGCCGGTGGTGTCGGACAGCACGCCGAGGCGGCCGTAGGGCGTGTTCTCCGGCGGCATCTCGACCTTGCCGCCCAGCTCGACCGCCCGCGCCGCGGTGGCATCCGCGTCGGCGACCGCGATGTAGACGGCCCAGGTCGACGGCGAGCCGTCGGGGGCGTGGACGGCGTCGTCCATCACCCCGGCGAGGCCCTCCTCCTCCTTGCCGAGCGTGCTGTAGCGGAACTGCGGCTCGTCGCTCACCGTGTGGATGTCCCACCCGAAGACGTCGCGGTAGAAGGCCAGCGCGGCGTCGTAGCCCATCGTGTGGAGCTCGAACCACGCCGGCGCGCCCGGCTCCGCGAGGACGCCGATGCCCGGGAACGTGCCGACCTGCCAGAGCCCGGTGGCGGCGCCGGCCGGGTCGGCGATCATCGCCATCTGGCCGAGGTCGCCCACGGGCATGGGCGCCAGGATCTCACCGCCGCCGGCGCCCTTGGCCGCCTCGATGGTGCCGGCGATGTCGTCGACGCGCAGGTAGACGGTCCAGAAGTTCGCGGGGTGGCCGGGCTGGTCGTTGCCCATGCAGCCGCCGACGGCGACGCCGTCGCGGAAGAAGTTGGCGTAGCCGCCGAAGTCCTCGTTGACCTCGACGGTCCAGCCGAACAGCTCGGTGTAGAACGCGTGGGCGCCGGGAGCGTCGTCGGTGAAGAGGTCGATCCAGCAGGGTGCGCCGGCGGGTGCGGAGTCACGGGTGGGCATGGGGGTCTCCTTCGGGGGTCGTGCGACGTGGGTCTACCCCGTCAGACGGCGCCCGGCCCGGAGACTCATCGCCCTCAGTCGCGCAGGTCCTCGGGGAGCCAGCTGGCCCGGTCCGGGTGGTCGTCGGCGAGCGGCAGCAGCTCCGGTCGGCCGGTGCGCGACGAGCGGTACCAGGCGGTGACGACCTCGAGCGCCGTGCGGGCGTCATCGAGGCTCACCGGGAGCGGGCCGTGCGAGACCAGCGCCTCCTGGGTGGCGGCGAGCTGGCCGCGCCAGCCGCTGAGCGGCGGCGACCAGCCGTCGAGCGCGGCGGCAGCCTGCCGCTCGATGTCCTTCGACGCGTAGTGGAACGTCCACGGCTCGGCCCCGGGCTTGTAGGGCGACTGCGACGACTCGACCGTGAGGTTCTCGTAGACGAACCGGAGGCGGGAGGTCTCGGTGGCGGCGCCGAGCGTGACGGTGGCGGTCATGAGCGCGCCGTCGGTGGTGGTGATGATGGCGGCCGCCGAGTCCTCGACCTCGATGGCGAGCTTGCGGGTGGCGGTGCGGGCCACGACCTCGGCGGGAGCGCCGCCGAGCCAGGTGAGCAGGTCGTGGAGGTGGATGGCGTGGCTGAGCACGGCACCGCCCCGCTCGCCCTTCCACGTGCCGCGCCAGTCGACGGAGTAGTAGGCGTCGCCGCGCTTCCACATGGTCTCGCTGGTGGCGACGAGCAGCCGACCCGGGATGCCGGCGTCGAGCAGGCGCTTGAGCTTCTGCGACCCGGCGCCCCAGCGGTACTGGAAGATCGGTGCGACC
>DATMGQ010000291.1:0-13486 GCA_035555395.1 Acidimicrobiales bacterium | reverse complement strand
TGCGGCGGCCGTCGCACGACCCGCCGGCGCAGCGGCACGAGCACTGCGTGGGACACGTGGCGTTGCAGTCGATGATGTAGCGGGCGGCGCCGCAGCAGTAGGCCGCGTTGTCGGCCTTCCACCAACCGGCCACGAAGCTGTTCGGCGGGCACGAGTTGCGGCCGCTGTTGATCGTGCAGCAGAAGGCGGTCCAGCCGTCGGAGCAGGTGCCGCAGGTGTAGGCGTAGGCCGAACCCGGCTTCAGGATGAAGTCGATGGGGCCGACGGCGAGCGCCGAGCCCAGCACCGCGGTGCGGGTCAGGAACGACCGGCGGGTGGTGCCCTTGTTGAACAGACCGGCGGCGCGCTGGACGAGCCGCTGGCTGAAGGTGGCCGACCCGAGCGGGTCGTGGTTCACCGGGTCCCGGTGGATGCCGTGCTCGGCCAGGTCGACCGGCGGGGCCTCCGCTCGGCGGGCGGCGCGTCGGGGGAGCGTGACCGTCATCGGGGAGCGATCCTCGTTCGGGAGAGGGTGTCGTTGGCCTGGGGGAGGACCCGCAGGGCGTTGGCCTGGCGGCCGAGCACCGTGTACGAGCAGAACGCCCGGCCGGCCTCGGTGAAGAAGATCTGGCAGCCGGCCTGGCCGGGCAGCGTGCGCTGCAGGGCCGAGCTGGAGAACATCGACGGCGTCAGGTTCTTCGGGATGCCGCGGCGCTTGAACAGCGCGGTGTCGGCGCATTCGGGGCCGTACTCGAAGAGCACGACGAGCACGTCCTCGGCGCCCATCAGGTCGACGGCGCCGGACCCGAAGTCGCCCCGCTGCTCGGGGAGGGCGAAGTTGGCGAGGTGCACGATCGGGTGCGGGACCTCGCGGGCGGCGCCGATGGCGCTCACCTCGCCGGCTGCCCGGGTGTCCGCCGTGGGCTGGGTCCGCACCCCGATCCGCCCCTCCCATCCGGGCGGCAGATCGGTCTCGATGCCGTGTGATTCGAGCTTCATGAGGCGGCCATCTTCGCGGACGGGGCAGGGGCCTCGCAGGCAACCCGCCCGATCCGGCCTCCCGTCACCCTCACGGGTGGTCGTGGCCGGTGTGGTCGCCGCCGTGGTCGTGCGCATGGTCCTGGCCGTCGTCGGCACCCTCGTCTGCGGTGAGGTCGGGGGCGTAGAGGCTGGCGTCGCCGGGAGCCACGCCGGCGGCGAACAGCTCCCGGTCGATGCGGGCCTCGCGCTCGGCGTCGGCGTCGGGCTTGGCGACGACCTGGCCCTCGAGCGACGAGGTGAGCCCGGCATCGACCGTGGCCTGCGACAGCAGCGACGACACCTGCTCCCAGTCCGGCCCGGTGCCCTCGCCCCGCACCCGGCCCGAGGGGCCGTGGACGTAGACGAAGTACGGCGAGCCGGGCACGTCGTAGTCGGTGAACGCCTGCGTCGACATCACCGTGGGGAAGGTGGACGGGGCGAGCGACGCCACCGACGAGGGGCTCTCGCCGTCGACGCCCTTGGTGACGATGACGAGCCGGGTGCCGCTCGGCAGCTTCAGCTTGCGGGGCTTGGCGAACGCGTCCCAGAACTTCTGGCAGGTGATGCAGCCGGAGGAGAGGAAGGCGACGATCGTGTCGTGCTCGACGCCCTGGATCCGCACCGACAGCGACTCGTTGCCGCCGGGGCCCACGCCCACGAGGTCGGCGGCGCCGCCGAACGCCTCGCGGTCGGGCGGGCTCGGCACCTGCGGCATCACCTGGAAGTCCTCGCGCGACGTCACCGGCGTGGGCGGCGGGCTGGCCGGCTGGCCCGGCTCGTCGGGGTCGAGGCCGGCACCGAGCTGGTGGAGGCGCTTGAGGATCTCGGCGTGGCTCCGCAGCAGGCCCACCACGAGGAGGGCGAGCACGGCCACGACCAGGCCGAGGAGGACGACGACTGCGGTCACGAAGCAGCTCCAGCGTTGGGGGCGGGTGCCTTGGCGGCGGCGAGCGCCTCGGGCAGGGCGGTCAGGGCGACGTAGAGCATCCACGTCAACAGGAGGGTCAGCCCGACGAACGGGACGCCGGCCCACGGCGTGTCACCGGCGGCGTCCCAGATGGCGCCGGGGGCGTCGACGGCGGCGATGCCGACGCCGACGGCGAGGAGGAGGTTCACCACGACGTGGAGGGTCCCCACTGGCGCGCTGCTGGCGCCGAAGCACCCGCACGGGGCCGAACCCCGCGTCTTGGTGTCGAGCCGCCGGGCGAACCACGCGAACCCGAGGTAGCTGACGGCGACGAGCGCGGTCGCCACGGCACCGCCGACCACGAGCGCGGCGACGGCGATGAGGACCTCGACGATCCCGAGCCCCCGTGCGATCACCACGGTGGCCGGCAGCCCGGCGGATCGCAGGGCGATGCGGGTGGCTCCTGGCCGGAGGGCCTTCCCGACGCCCGCGGCCCCGAGCAGGAGCGCGGCGGCGTACACGAGACCGGCCAGGGGAGACATCACCACCGACCGTACCGGCCCACCCGGCGAACGGTCGAAGGGCGCTCAGCCCGCCCGGATCGCGGCGATCGCTCCCCGCTGCTCCTCGGTCAGGGGCTTGACCGCTTCGCGGATGGTGACGCCGCTCGCCGTCGCGGCGCGGGGGAGGAGCCAGTCGAAGACGAGGTCGGGGCGGCGCTTCGCCGTGTCGCGCAGGATCCATCCGAGGGCCTTGCGGATGAAGAACTCCCTCTCCAGCCACAGGGCGTCGGCGTAGCGGGTGAAGCGGTCCCAGTCGCCCTCGCCGGCGCGCAGCGGACGGAGCAGGGCGAGGACCGACGCCCGGCGGACCCAGACGTCCTCGTCGCCGTTCCACCGGTCGAGGGTCGGACCGACGCCCGCCGGGTCGACCTCGAACAGCGGGCCGACGACGTTCGGGGCGATCACGTCGACGAGCGACCACGTCCTGGCCTCCCGCAGCAGGCGGTCCAGCAGCGGCAGGTCGTGCGCGTCGAGCGCCGCGGCGTGGAGCTCCAGGACGTGGCACGCGGCCACCCGGCGCTCGTGCACCGGTTCGGCCCAGAGCTCCTCGGCGACGCCCACGACGAGGTCGTGGTCCGCTGGGGGACGGGTGGGCAACGCCCGCTTCACGATCGCCCGGGTCTCGGGGACCCGCACGCCGAGGTGCTCGAGGTCGCTCTTCAGGTACGCCCGCTCCTGCACGGCCCGCGCCGGGTCCGCCGCATCCTGGAGCGCCACCACGATCTGGCGCACCACCCCGTCGACCGTCCGCTCGTCACCCATGGCCCCAGCCTGGCCGCTGCGGCGGGTCCACCGACCCGGATGCGACCTCGATCCGTGCCCGCGGTGTCGGCCGCAGGCGCGGCCATGCGGGTGCCGCCTCGCCGAGGACCCGCCCGATCCCGACGACGAGACCGACGACCTCGACGGCGACCGGTGACGGCCCGGCTCACGCATTCGGGGGGTGTCGGTGGGTCCCGATAGGCTCTCTCGCCTGATGAAGTCAACGGTCGAAGCCCTCGAGGGCAACAAGGTCAAGCTGTCCATCGAGGTCGATGAGGCGGAGTTCGAACACGACATCGATGCGGCGTTCAAGCGCATCGCCCGGGAGGTCCGGCTTCCCGGGTTCCGCCCCGGCAAGGCGCCCCGCAAGGTGCTCGAGGCCCGCATCGGCATCGAAGCCGCCCGTGGCGAGGCGTTCGAGCAGGCGCTGCCGAAGTACTACATCGAGGCCGTCGAGGAGCACGACGTCGACGTCATCGCCCAGCCCGAGTGGGAGATCACCTCGGGCCAGGAGGGCGGCGACGTGGCGTTCGAGGCCACCGTCGAGGTGCGCCCGATCGTGACCGTCGGCGGCTACGACGGGCTGCGGGTCACCATCCCCTCGCCGCTCGTCGACGCCGAGGAGATCGACGCCCGCATCGACCGGCTGCGCGAGACCCACGCCGAGCTCCAGGACGTCGAGCGTCCGGCGCAGACCGGCGACAACGTCACCATCGACATCGTCGGCTCCCGCGAGGGCGAGCCCATGGAGGGCCTCACCGCCGACGACTACCTCTACGAGGTCGGCTCCGGCACCATCGTCCCCGAGCTCGACGAACAGCTCGCCGGCTCCAAGGTCGGGGCCGTGCTCGAGTTCACCGCCGACCACCCGATCCCCGAAGAGGACCCGGTCGACTTCCGCATCGAGGTCAAGGGCATCAAGGAGAAGGTGCTGCCCGAGGCCGACGACGAGTTCGCCGCCGAGGCCTCCGAGTTCGAGACCATCGCCGAGCTCCGCGGCGACCTGGAGAAGCGCTTCTCCGTCGTCAAGAAGATGCAGGCCACCATGGCCGTGCAGCAGAAGACGGCCGAGGCCCTCGCCGAGCTGGTCGAGGAAGACGCCCCGGACGCCCTCGTCAACCAGGAGATGCAGAACCGCCTGGAGGACCTGGGCATGCGCCTGCAGGCCCAGGGCATCGGCATCGAGCAGTACCTCGCCCAGACCGGGCAGGACCAGGAGACGTTCGTCGCCGAGCTGCGCGAGTCCGCCGCCCAGGGCGTCAAGGTCGACCTGGCGCTGCGCGCCGTGGCCCTCGCCGAGGAGCTCGAGGTCGAGGACGACGAGCTGGAAGCCGAGTACGAGGCCGTCGCCGAGCGGGTCGGGCAGAAGCCGGCCCAGGTTCGCAAGCAACTCGAACGCAACGGGCAGGTGCCGGCGGTACGCTCCGATCTGCTCACCCGCAAGGCACTCGAATGGCTCACCGAGCACGTCGAGCTCGTCGACGAGGGTGGCAACACCATCGATCGAGCCGACCTCACGGTCGACCCCGAGCCCAGCGAAGACGACGGCCCCGAGGACGAAGCGCCCGAGGCCAGCACGGAGGACGAGTGACCAAGCCCCCCGCCCACGACGAACTGGCCGAGCGCCTGGCGGTGCAGAGCCTGCACACCGGCCTGCGGGGCCAGAACTACCTCGTGCCCACCGTGGTCGAGCAGACCAACCGGGGCGAGCGGGCGTTCGACCTCTACTCCAAGCTCCTGAAGGAGCACATCATCTTCCTGGGCACGCCGATCGACGACACGATCGCCAACCTGCTGTGCGCCCAGCTGCTGCACCTGGAGTCGGAGAACCCCGACAAGGACATCAACGTCTACATCAACAGCCCCGGCGGCGACATCACGGCGCTGTTCGCGATCTACGACACGATGCAGTACGTGAAGCCCGACATCACCACGATCTGCTTCGGCCAGGCCGCCTCGGCCGCCGCCGTGCTGCTCGCGTCGGGCACCAAGGGCAAGCGCCTGGCGCTGCCCCACGCCCGGGTGCTCCTGCACCAGCCCTACGCCTCCGGTGGCGGTCAGGCGACCGACATCGAGATCCAGGCCAAGGAGATCCTGCGCATGCGGGATCTGCTCGAGGACATCCTTTCGGATCACACCGGGCAGCCGAAGGAGAAGGTGAACCGGGACACGGACAGGGATTTCGTACTGTCCGCGACCGAGGCGAAGGAGTACGGCATCATCGATGAGGTGATCTCCGCACGGGAGCTCGCTGACAAGACCGGTCCCATCCGGGACGCATCCTGACGATCGCAAGGGGTTAGATCGTGGCCAAGTTCGGAGACGGCGGGGAGCTGCTCAAGTGCTCCTTCTGCGGCAAGTCGCAGAAGCAGGTCAAGAAGCTCATCGCGGGCCCGGGGGTCTACATCTGCGACGAGTGCATCGATCTCTGCAACGAGATCATCGAGGAGGAGCTCTCCGAGACCTCGGAGCTCCAGTTCGACGAGCTGCCCAAGCCCCGTGAGATCTTCGAGTTCCTGAACGACTACATCGTCGGCCAGGACCTGGCGAAGCGGATCCTGTCGGTCGCCGTCTACAACCACTACAAGCGGGTGCAGATCGGCGCGGCGTCCACCCACGCCGACGACGTCGAGCTGGCCAAGTCGAACATCCTGCTCATCGGCCCCACCGGCTGCGGCAAGACGTTCCTCGCCCAGACGCTCGCCCGCATGCTGAACGTGCCGTTCGCCATCGCCGACGCCACCGCCCTCACCGAGGCCGGCTACGTCGGCGAGGACGTCGAGAACATCCTGCTCAAGCTGATCCAGGCAGCCGACTACGACGTCAAGAAGGCCGAGACCGGCATCATCTACATCGACGAGATCGACAAGGTGGCCCGCAAGGCCGAGAACCCGTCGATCACCCGTGACGTGTCGGGCGAGGGCGTGCAGCAGGCGCTCCTCAAGATCCTGGAGGGCACCACCGCCTCGGTGCCGCCGCAGGGCGGGCGCAAGCACCCGCACCAGGAGTTCATCCAGATCGACACCACGAACATCTTGTTCATCTGCGGTGGTGCGTTCGCCGGCATCGAGAAGATCATCGAGCAGCGGGCTGGCGCCAAGGGCGTGGGCTTCGGCGCCGACATCCGCCGGGTCGAGGACAAGGACCTCGGCAACCTGCTGCAGCAGATCATGCCGGAGGACCTCACCAAGTTCGGTCTGATCCCCGAGTTCATCGGCCGCCTCCCCGTGGTCGGCGTGGTGGACCAGCTCGATCAGGCTGCGCTCGTCAAGATCCTGGTGGAGCCCCGCAACGCCCTGGTGAAGCAGTACCAGAAGTTCTTCGAGCTGGAGAACGTCGAGCTGGAGTTCACCGACGACGCCCTCGAGGCCATCGCCGACCAGGCGATCATGCGCTCCACCGGCGCCCGCGGCCTCCGGGCGATCCTCGAGGAGGTGCTGCTCAACGTCATGTACGACCTGCCGAGCCGCACCGACGTCGAGCGCTGCGTCATCACCGCCGAGGTCGTGCTCGAGAAGGTCAACCCGACCCTCGTGCCCCGCCAGAGCAGCTCCCGGGCCCCGCGCCCGCGCCGCGCCGCCAGCTGATCCCGGGAAAAGGGCGTCCGGCCTGGTCCGCTCGCTAACGATCGGATCGTTCCCGCCGATCGGGGAAGCCTGATGGCCATGGAAGCGCGCGATGTGATCGACCTCGTCGTCCTGTTCGAGCAGGCGGGGATCGACATCTGGGTCGAGGGGGGATGGGGCATCGACGCCCTCCTCGGCGTCCAGAACCGCGACCACGGCGACCTCGACCTGGTGATCGACGCCGACCGGGCCGACGCCACCCGCCAGCTGCTCGCCGACACCGGGTTCACCGTCATCTTCGAGGACCCGCCCGGCCGAGCGTCCTACATGGACCGCGGCGAGCGGACCATCGACCTCAGCTTCGCCGTCGCCGACCGCTATGGCGACCGGTGGAACCTCAACCGCACGATGGGCCGGGGCGAGCCCGACTACCCGTTCGACTGCTTCACCTACGGGTGGATCGGCGGACGGAAGGTCGCCTGCCTCGGACCGGAGACCCAGGTCGCCCACCACCTCGGCTACGAGGTCGAGGAGGTCGACCGCTTCGACGTCGAGCTCCTCCGCGAGCGCTTCGACACCTCCATCCCCGAAGCCCTCCGCCCCGTCGGCCGCTGACCGACCCCCACCCGACCCCACGGCCGGCCCCACCGATGGAGGTGGGAAGCCCCGTGGACGCGCGTCGTGGCCGACGACCTCCGGCTGGGGGAGCGGGCTGAAACGGGGGCCGGTTGCGACGCCCCGGTAGCGTGGGCAGACCGTGAACCTGTCCTCCGCACTCCGCTACCTCGACCAGCACACCAACCTCGAAGCCACCGCCGGACGGGCGGAGGGGCTGTCGCTCGAGCGGATGGAACGGCTGGTCTCCGTCCTGGGCGACCCCCAGCAGGCGTACCCGGTGATCCACATCACCGGCACCAACGGCAAGGGGTCGACCGCTCGGATGGTGACCGAGCTGCTGGCGGCCACCGGCCTCTCCGTCGGCACCTACACCAGCCCGCACCTCGAGGCCATCAACGAGCGCATCTCCCGCAACGGCGAGCCCATCAGCGACGACGAGCTCGGCCTCGCCATCGGTGGGGTGGCCGCGGTCGAAGACGTCGCCGGCATCACGCCCAGCTACTTCGAGATCCTCACCGCGGCGGCGTTCTCCTGGTTCGCCGACGTCGCGGTCGACGTGGCGGTCATCGAGGTCGGGATGCTCGGCCGGTGGGACGCCACCAACGTGGCCGACGGCGTCGTCGCGGTGCTGACCAACGTCGGCCAGGACCACACCGACGGCGAGGGCGCGTGGCGCGAGGCGATCGCAGGGGAGAAGGTCGGCATCGTGAAGGAGGGGGCGACCTTCGTCTGCGGCGAGACCGCCCCCGAGCTCCACGACATCCTCGCCGACACGCCGGCTGCCACCACGTGGTGGCGCGGCCAGGACTTCGACTGCGACCAGCACGTGCTGGCCCTCGGCGGCCGCTCGATCACGCTGCGCACCCCCAACGGGACCGTCGACGACATCCACCTCCCGCTCCACGGCGCGCACCAGGCCGACAACGCCGCGATCGCCCTCGCCGCGGTCGAGGCGTTCTTCGACCGGGCGATCGAGGAGGACCTCGTCCGCGAGGGCTTCGCCCAGGTGACCGTGCCGGGTCGGTTCGAGATCGTGCACCGCGACCCGGCGGTCGTCCTCGACGCCGCTCACAACCTCGACGGGGCCGCTGCCAGCGCCGCCACCCTGCGCGACGAGTTCACGCTGCACGGCACCCTGATCATGGTCGTCGGCTTCCTCGGCGGCCGCGACCCGGGCGAGATGCTCGAGGCGCTGAACGCCCGCGACGCCGGGTTCGTGATCGCCTGCACGCCCGACTCGCCCCGCGCCATCCCCGCCCCCGAGGTCGCCGCGGCCGCTTCCCAGCTCGGGATCGTCGCCGAGTCCGTATCCTCGGTGGAAGACGCCCTGGCCCGAGCGCTGGGGTTGGCCGGTCACGACGACCTCGTCCTGGTGACAGGATCGCTGTACGTCGTCGGTCCGGCCCGCACGTACCTCCGCACCCAGGCAGACGCCCGATGAGCACCACCCCCACCATCGACATCACGAAGATGAAGCCGAACGACCCGTGCTGGTGCGGGAGCGGCTACAAGTTCAAGCGCTGCCACAAGCCGTCCACCGACCGGGTCATCGCCGGGACGATCAGCCCGAAGCGCCCGGTGCCCGACGAGATCGAGCGGCCGCACTACGCGGAGCACGGCGGCACCGACGACCGCGACGAGCCGATGGTGAAGCCGCCCGAGACCCTCGATCGGATGCGCCGCACCGGCAAGGCCGCCGCCGCGATCCTGCGCGAGGTCGGCGCCGCCATCGAGCCGGGCATCACCACCGACGAGCTCGACGCCCTGTGCCATCGCCTCTGCATCGAGGCCGGCGGCTACCCGAGCCCCCTGAACTACGGCATCGACCCGCCGTTCCCGAAGTCGATCTGCACCTCGGTGAACGAGGTCATCTGCCACGGGATCCCCGACAGCCGGGTCCTGCGCGACGGCGACATCATCAACCTCGACGTGACCCTCTTCCGCGAGGGCGTCCACGGCGACACCAACGCCACGTGGGCGGTCGGCACCGCGGACCCGGAGTCGATGCGGCTGATCCGCACGACCCGCGAGTGCACGTCGCTCGGCATCGCCGCCGTGAAGCCGGGGCGCCCGGTGTCCGACATCGGCCGGGCCATCCAGGACCACGCCGAGGCCGCCGGCTTCAGCGTCGTGCGCGCCTTCGTGGGCCACGGCGTCGGCACCGAGTTCCACACCCGCCCGGAGATCCTGCACTACTACCACCCGCGCAACGACACGGTGATGGAGCCGGGCATGACCTTCACCATCGAGCCGATGATCGCCATCGGCGCGTGGGAGCAGCGCATGTGGGACGACGGCTGGACCGCCGCCACCATCGACGGGAAGCGCACCGCACAGTTCGAGCACACGATGGTCGTCACCGACGACGGCGTCGAGCTGCTGACCCTCCACGAGGACGGCCTCTGGTCCGGCGACGGCGGTTCGCCCGAGGCCTAGGACCAGCCGGTGTCCTACTACCGCTCGCCCGACGACCTCCCCGGAGAGGCGGACCCGCCCGTCGCCGGTGAGCCGGTCGCCCCGCCGATGGCCGGGAGCGCTGACGACGAGGCGAAGCGGAAGCGCAGGCAACGGATCATCGCCGCCTGCGTCGCCGTCGATGTGGTGGTCCTCATCGCCGTCCTGGCGGTCTTCGTCCTCTAGCGATCGATCGGCGGCGCTGCCTGGGTGATCGTCCCGCTGGCGTCGATCGCTGGCCCTGGCCGCGGCGGCCGCCCGACCACAGGTCTGCCGTTCCGGATGCCGGGGTACCGGCGCCCTGGCCGCAGGAGGTCTCCGCATGCCCATGCTCACGTCCGATCACCGCGTCGAGGTGCTGGCGAACGCGCCGCTCTTCGGCGGCTTCTCGCACCGCGACCTCCGCAAGGTGGCCAAGCAGGCGGAGGAGATCCAGGTCCACGCCGGGGACCACCTCTGCGAGGAGGGCGAGCACGGGGAGTGGTGCTTCATCCTCGTCGACGTCGGCGCGAAGGTGAGCGTGGCCGGCCAGTCCGTGGCGACGCTCGCCCCCGGCGAGATCTGCGGCGAGCTGTCGCTGCTCGACGGCGGTCCGCGCGCCGCGACCGTCACCGTCGACGGCGACGGGTCGGTGCTCATCGTGTCCCGGTCGGCGTTCCTCGAGCTGCTCGAGGCCGTGCCGTCGCTCGTGAGCGTCGTGCTGGCCTCGTTCGGCGAGCGACTGCGGACCGCCAACGCGGTCAGCACGGGCTCGTTCCTGACCGGCGGCTGAGCGCCGTCGCGGGTTGGAGCGGGGGAGAGGCGACCTCGTAGGGTCGGCGCCACTATGACGAACCGCACCTTCATCATGTGCAAGCCCGACGCCGTGGAGCGCGGCCTCGTCGGCGAGGTCATCTCGCGGATCGAGCGCAAGGGCCTGACCCTCGCTGCCGTCGAGCTGCGCACCGCCGACACCGCCCTGGCGGAGGCCCACTACGACGAGCACCGCGAGCGCCCCTTCTTCGGCGAGCTCGTGAGCTTCCTCACCCGGTCGCCCGTGGTCGCCATGATCGTCGAGGGCCCCAGCGACAACACCTGGGAGCTCGGCCGCATCCTCATCGGCAAGACCCAGGTCACCGACGCGCAGCCCGGCAGCATCCGCGGCGACTTCGCCACCACCACCAACGAGAACCTGGTGCACGGCTCCGACGGCCCGGAGTCCGCCGAGCGCGAGATCGCCCTCTGGTTCCCCGGCCGCTGACCCGAACCTGACCCACCGATCCGAACTTCGTATGCGGGGACGCCCACACGGGCGCCCTGGCATACGAAGTTCGCTTGGTTTTGGGGTCGTTCCGTGGTCGAGGTAGGTGGGCCACACGGGTGGGGTGCCGCGCGACGGCAGGGCGAGCGACGGGCACCGCAACCTGAGGGTGAGGTTGAGCATCCACCCGCAGGTCAGGGGCATCTGCTAGGGCGATTGTTGCAATTGGGTGACGACGGCTAGGGTGTCGGGCACGGAGGGCGAGAGCCCGGCCCTTGTGGGGGTCCGGAGCCTCCCGTAGCCTCCGGACCGCCGCCGTACGCCGTCCCGTGGAGGGCTCGTCACATGTCTGCTGACAACCCGCTCTCCTCGATCATGGGCCGCGACATGGCCGTGGACCTCGGCACCGCCAACACCCTCGTCTACGTCCGGGGCCGGGGCATCGTCCTCAACGAGCCGTCGGTCGTCGCCGTCAACGTGAAGGACGGCCGCCCGCTCGCGGTGGGCCTCGAGGCCAAGCGGATGATCGGGCGCACGCCGGCGCACATCCAGGCCATCCGGCCGCTGAAGGACGGCGTCATCGCCGACTTCGAGATCTGCGAGAAGATGCTCCGCTACTTCATCCACCGGGTGCACCAGCGCCGCTGGGTGAAGCCCCGCATGGTGATCTGCGTGCCGTCGGGCATCACGGGCGTCGAGCAGCGCGCCGTGCAGGAGGCCGCCGAGTACGCCGGCGCCCGCAAGCCGGCCTACATCATCGAGGAGCCCATGGCCGCGGCCATCGGCGCCGGGCTGCCCGTGCAGGAGCCCACCGGCAACATGATCGTCGACATCGGTGGCGGCACCACCGAGGTGGCGGTCATCTCGCTGGGCGGCATCGTGTCCAGCCAGTCGGTCCGCGTGGGCGGCGACGAGCTCGACGACGCGATCATCCAGTACATCAAGAAGGAGTACAGCCTGGCGCTCGGCGAGCGCACGGCCGAAGAGGTGAAGATCGCCCTCGGCTCCGCGTGGCGCCTCCAGGAGGAGCTGCACGCCGAGATCCGCGGCCGCGACCTCGTGACCGGGCTGCCCAAGACGATCGTCACCACCACCGAGGAGATCCGCGAGGCCATCGAAGAGCCCGTCGCGTCGATCTGCGACGCGGTGAAGGTCACCCTCGACAAGACCCCGCCGGAGCTGGCGGCCGACATCATGGAGCAGGGCATCGTCCTGGCCGGTGGTGGCGCCCTCCTCCACGGGCTCGACGCCCGTCTCCAGCACGAGACCGGGATGCCGATCGTGATCGCCCAGAACCCGCTCGACTGCGTGGCCATCGGCTCCGGTCAGTCGCTCGAGGAGTTCGAGGCGCTCAAGGGCGTCCTCTTCTCCACGAACCTGGCGAACTAGCCCGCCGACCCCGGCTCCGTGGCCTATTCCCGTCGCTCCTCGCGGACGCCCCGAACCCGGTTCACCCTGGCGCTGCTCCTGCTCACCGCGGTCTCGCTGCTGGTGCTGGACCTGCCTGGCACCGGCCCGCTCGACCCCGTCCGCAACGGGCTCAGCACCGTGTTCTCGCCGCTGCGTGCCGCCGGCAACGCCGTCTTCGAGCCGCTGAGCAACGGCTGGAAGGGCGCGTTCGGCTACGACGACCTCCAGGACGAGAACGAGAAGCTGAAGGCCCAGCTCGAGGAGCGCAAGAGCGAAGAGGCCGACGTGAAGCGGCTCCAGCAGAAGGTCGCCGACCTGAGCAAGATCAACGGCGTCACCATCGAGCAGCAGAAGACCAAGGTCGCCGAGGTCGTCTCCGGGCCGCTGAACAGCTTCGAGCAGACGATCCAGATCGATGCCGGCTCCAGCGACGGGGTGAAGAAGGGCATGGCGGTCATCACCGGCCGCACCACCGGCAAGGGCGGCGCGGTGCTCGGCCGGGTCGCCGAGGTGCGCTCGGGCACCTCCACCGTCGAGCTCATCACCCAGGTCGACCTCACCATCGGCGTCCGCACGCAGAAGGGCGACATCGGCACGGCCACCGGCCAGGGCCAGGGCAAGCCGCTGCTCATCGAGAACATCGACGAGCAGACCCTCCGCAAGGGCGACTTCCTCTGGACCTCGGGCATCGACCGGACCGCGTTCCCCGGTGACCTGTACGTGGGGCGGATCACGAAGGTCGGCAAGTCGGTCGACGGCGTGCCGCGGGTCGTCGAGGCCGAGCCGGCCGCCGACCTCACCTCCCGGTACGTCCGCGTCGTCCTGAAGGACCCGCCGAAGTGAGCTGGCCCCGCGCCGCGCTCATCGTGGTGGTGACCCTGGTGCTCCAGGTCACGCTGTTCTCCCGCTTCTCCTTCGAAGGCGCCCGACCGGACCTGATGATCCTGCTCGCGGTCATGGCCGGGTT
>DATMGQ010000290.1:0-2797 GCA_035555395.1 Acidimicrobiales bacterium | reverse complement strand
CCGTACCGGTCGCGGGCTTCCCGGTCGCGCTGCACGACGACGGCCGTGCCGTCGGGCAGGAGCGCCTTGGTCCGAGCCGACGCCTCCGGACCGAAGCAGTCGACCGGGGCGTTCGGCTTCACGGTCTCGGGCGTGTCGATGCCGAGGAGGCGGGCCCGCTCGGTGGCACCGCCGATGGCCAGGTCGACGGTGTCGCCGTCGACGACGTGGGTCACCGTGGCCGGCAGGCCGCGCCCGCCACCCGGCACGGCGACCGCCTGGGGGTGGCGCGGCGCGGTGCAGGCGGCGAGGCCGGTGACGAGCACGGCGGTGGTGGCCGCAGCGAGGACGGTGCCGCCCCGGCGGAGGGGCGAGCGGCGGGGATGCGGGCGCGACGGCATGGCGGTTCCGATCGGACGTGGAGCTGATCGGCGGCGCGGGCCGCGAGCGGGACGGGCTGGGCGGACCAGCCGGGAGGACTAGAGGCGCTCGATGATGGTGCCGGTGCCGAGGCCGCCACCGCAGCACATGCTGACGAGGCCGTAGCGGCCGTCGGTGCGCTCGAGCTCGTGGAGGGCCTTGGTCATGAGGACGGCGCCGGTGCCGCCGAGCGGGTGGCCCAGGGCGATGGCGCCGCCGTTGGGGTTGACCTTGTCCATCGGGACCTCGAGCTCCTTGGCCCAGGCCAGGACGACCGAAGCGAACGCCTCGTTGATCTCGAACGTGTCGATGTCGTCGATGGTCAGGCCGGTGCGGCCGAGGAGGTGGCGCGTGGCGTCGATGGGGCCGGTGAGCATGAGGACCGGGTCGACACCCACGAGGCAGGTGTCCACCACGCGGGCCCGGGCCTTGAGGCCGAGCTCGTCGGCCTTCTCGCGGGTCATGAGGATGAGGGCGGCGGCGCCGTCGGAGATCTGGGACGACGAGCCGGCGGTGTGGACGCCGTCCTCGCGGGCGACCGGCTTGAGCGACTGGAGCTTCTCGAGCGTGGTCTCGCGCAGGCCCTCGTCTCGGGCGACGGTGTGGAAGGTGCCGGTGGGCTTGCCCTCCTCGTCGACGTCGGGCGCCTCGATCGGGACGATCTGGGTCTCGAACCGGCCCTCCGCCCAGGCCTGGGCGGCGAGCTCCTGGGAGCGGAGGCCGAAGGCGTCGGCGTCGTCACGGGTGATGCCCCACTGCTCGGCGATGCGCTCGGCGCCCTCGAACTGCGACGTGAACTCGTACTGGCCGAAGTACGACTTGGGGATGGGCCGGCCGTAGTCGCCCTTGGCGTTGGACCCGATGGGCACTCGGCTCATGGCCTCGACCCCGCAGGCGAGGGCGGTGTCGACCACGCCGGCGCCGACCAGGGCGGTGGCGAGCCCGGTGGCCTGCTGCGACGACCCGCACTGGGTGTCGACCGTGGTGGCGGCCACGGACTGGGGGAGGCCGGCGGTGAGCCAGGCGGTGCGGCCGATGTCGAACGCCTGCTCGCCGACCTGGCTGACGCATCCGGCGACGACCTGGCCGATGGCCGACGGGTCGATGCCCGAGCGGTCGATCGCGGCGCGCTGGACGGCGGCGAGGGTGTCGGCGGGGTGCAGGGTGGACAGACCACCCTTGCGCTTCCCGACGGGGGTGCGGACGGCTTCGACGATGACGACCTCAGGCATGGGTGCAGCGTAGACCCCAACTTGACCGTGCGGTCAAGAGGTGGGTCCGAGGATCAGGCTGCGGACTTGCGGCCGTCGTCGGTGGGGCGGTGGGCAGCCAGGGCGGCGCGGGCGGCGGCGATGCCGCGGCGGCCGGCCTCCTTGGTCTGCGAGTCGAGCTGCCAGTCCTTGCTGGCGGGGATGAGGGTGAGCTGTCGTGCCATGGTGAACATTCTCCGCAGGGGGTCTGACAGTGAACCGATCTGGCTCCTGACCTGCGGATCGTGACCTCCACCTCCGTCAACGTCGTACAGACGTTCGATGTTCCCGGATCGGGCCGACTCGGCTCGGACCGGGGCGCGGGCGGCGCGTCCCGGGAGGGCTACTGGGGGGCGCCGGGCGCGACCAGCGGCCACGGCACCGTGCGCTCGACGACGGCCGCCAGGTCCAGCAGGAGCTGGTCCTCGTGGTGGCGGCCCATGATCTGCATGCCCACGGGCAGGCCGTCGAGCGGCTCGATCGGCACGGAGATCGAGGGGTTCCCGGTGATGTTCGCCGGGATGGTGAGGGCGCCGTTGTTGCCGGCCTCCACCTTCCGGTCGCCCACGCGGGTGTTCACCAGGACCTCGGCGGGGAACGCCGTGTCGGGGTTGGTGGCGCAGATGACGAAGTCGACCTCGTCGAAGAGGGCGGCCATGGCCTCGTTGCACTCGGTGCGGCTCACGTCGCCCTTGGCCACCGAATCCAGGTCCACGGCGGCCTCGGCGAACTCGAGGCCGAAGGCGATCGACGGGGTGAGCTGGTCCTTGCACCCGGGCCAGCGGCCGCGGAGGTCCTCGAACAGGCCGGCGAGGTTGCCGAGGGCCCAGGCCACGTCGATCGTGGGCAGCCGCACATCGAGGTCGACCACCACGAGGCCGGCGTCGCGGGCGAGCGCCTCGGCGGCGGTCACGACCCGCTCCTGCACCTCGTCGCGCACCACGGCCGCGCCGAGCGTCGGAGCGATGGCGACGCGCTTTCCCTTCAGGTCGAACGAGCCGAGGTCGCGCTCCCAGCCATCGATGCGGGGGAGGGAGTAGGGGTCGCGGCTGTCGTACCCGGTGGCGACGTCGTACCAGCGGGCCACGTCCCGCACGGACCGGGCCTGGCACCCGACCACGACGGTCATCGGGTTGATCTGGGTCTTC
>DATMGQ010000289.1:0-20734 GCA_035555395.1 Acidimicrobiales bacterium | reverse complement strand
TGGCGCACGGGGTTCCCATCCATCGACTTCCTGTCCACCTGAGAAGAGCATCCGTGTCCGAGTCATCGACCCTCACCCCGCCCACCGAGACCGACGAGTACGTCCCCCGTCAGATCACCGCCAACGACCTCGACGGCAGCTTCGAAGATGCCATCGACGGCACGATGGTCAGCGTCGAAGACGGGCAGATCGTGCTCGGCACGGTGGTCAAGGTCGACAAGGACGAGGTCCTGCTGGACATCGGCTACAAGTCCGAGGGCGTGATCCCCAGCCGCGAGCTGTCGATCCGCAACGACATCGATCCGTCCGAGGTCGTGACCCTCGGTGACGAGATCGAGGCCCTGGTGCTCACCAAGGAGGACAAGGACGGCCGCCTCGTCCTGTCCAAGAAGCGTGCGCAGTACGAGCGGGCGTGGGGCGACATCGAGAAGAAGAAGGAAGAGGACGGCGTCGTGTCCGGCCCGGTGATCGAGGTCGTCAAGGGCGGCCTCATCATCGACATCGGCCTCCGCGGCTTCCTCCCTGCCTCCCTCGTGGAGCTGCGCCGGGTGCGTGACCTCGCTCCGTACGTCGGCCGCACCCTCGAGGCCAAGATCATCGAGCTCGACAAGAACCGCAACAACGTGGTCCTGTCCCGCCGGGCTTGGCTCGAGGAGACCCAGAAGGAGCAGCGCGAGGAGTTCCTCGAGAACCTCAAGCCGGGCGAGATCCGCCAGGGCGTGGTGTCGTCGGTGGTCAACTTCGGTGCGTTCGTCGACCTGGGCGGCATGGACGGCCTCGTCCACGTGTCCGAGCTGTCCTGGAAGCACGTCGACCACCCCGGCTCGGTCGTCGCCGTCGGCGACGAGATCACCGTCCAGGTGCTCGAGGTCGACCTCGACCGGGAGCGCATCAGCCTCTCGCTCAAGGCCACCCAGCAGGATCCGTGGCAGGAGTTCGCCTCCGGCCACCGCGTCGGCGAGCTCGTCTACGGCCGGGTCACCAAGCTCGTGCCCTTCGGCTCGTTCGTCCAGGTGGGCGACGGCATCGAGGGCCTGGTCCACATCTCGGAGATGTCGGCGCACCACGTCGACCTCCCCGAGCAGGTCGTCACGCCGGGCGAGGAGCTGTGGGTCAAGATCATCGACCTCGACCTCCAGCGCCGCCGGATCAGCCTGTCGATCAAGCAGGCGGCCGAGGGCGGCACCGTGTCCGCCGAGTACCAGGAGCACTTCGGCGAGCACGCCTACGACGACGAGGGCAACTTCATCGGCGGCGAGACCTCCGAGGCCCAGGAGGCCTGGGCGGAGTACTACGCCGAGCACCCCGAGGCGCTGGCCGGCGAGCCGGTCGCCGAGGGCGAGGCCACCGAGGCCGAGGCGACGCCCGAGGCCTGACGCACCCTGCGTCCGCACGAACCTGACGGTGCCCCGCCTCCGGGCGGGGCACCGCCGCGTCCGGGGCCGGGACGCCCAGCCGGGACCGCCGCGTCCTCCGCCCGGACCAGAAATCCAAGGCGAAACCCTTGCGCCGGACGTCGGTCCGGCCGACAGAGAACCTGTCGCAGCACTCCGACCACCGGGGTGCCCCAACCTGCAAGGGGTTCACGGTGAGCCAACGCCGGACACTCATTCTCATCGCTGCCATCGCCATCGGTGCGCTCGCGTCGTTCCTCGTCTGGAACTACGTGGGAGGCATCCAGGACCAGGCGTACAACGACGCCGAGCGCGTCAAGGTGTACCTGGTCAAGCAGCCGATCCCGCGGGGGACGAGCGGCCAGGTCGCGGCTGCCTCGATCGTCGAGGAGAGCATCCCGAAGAAGTTCAAGCCGGCGAACGCCATCGTCAGCCTGGACGACATCGCGGGCCGTGTGGCCAAGACCGACCTGGTGGCCAACCAGGTGGTCGTCGACGACATGTTCGTCGAGGCGACCGACCCCGAGGCGGCCCAGTCCTTCGCCGACAACCTCATCAAGATCCAGAACAAGGACCAGACGACCTACACCATGTCGGTCGATGCGGTCCGGGGCGTCAACGGGCTGATCGTGCCCGGCGACTACGTCAACGTGATGGTCACCGACTACTCGTCGGCGACGGGTGGCGACGACTCGTCGAGCGGCGGCGGCACCGTGTCCGCCGAGCAGGCTCGCTTCCTCTACCAGAAGGTCCAGGTCCTGGCGGTCGACTACCTGACCGCGGCCGACGTCAACGCCGCCGCTGCCGAGGCCCCCGCCGACGGCGCAGCTGCGGCCCCCGTCGCCGAGGTCCAGAAGGGCATGATCACCCTGATCGTCCCGCCGGAGGCCGCCCAGGTGCTCCTCTCGGTCCCCGCCGAGAGCCTCTACCTCACCCTGGTGTCCAAGGACTACGAGCCCCAGCCGACCGGTGAGATCGACATCTCGACCCTCCCCTCGGACAACGCCAAGATCCTGACCCCCTACGGGCCGGACGGGGCGAAGAGCTCCAACTGACGCAGCGGCCCGGGCGCCGTCGATCCCCCTCGAACAGCCAACTCCCTCCTCCACCAGGTTCGGACCACGATCATGAGCGAGTACCTTTGGGCGGAAGATCCGCCTCCTCCAAGCGGACCAACGCAAGCTCCGAGGGCCATGTCGACGTTCCCCACATCTGACACCTCCACCCCCATCGTGGTCGTCGAGGCCGACCCCTCGGTCCGCAGCCGGCTCTCGATGCAGCTCGGCGAGCGGGCCATCGCCCTGGAGACCCTGGACGGGGTCGAGGAGCGGTTCACCTCGCCCTTCCTGCTCGTGCTGGGCCCGTCGTGCGCCCTGGTCCCCGGGGTCACCGGGGCCGAGGGCATGCTCGCCCGGCGCTCGGACGTGGGCGCCATCCTCATCGCCGAGGACCTGTCCACCGAGGTGTTCCAGCGGGCCATGCGCTCCGGGGTCCGCGACGTGCTCGGCTCACCGGTCGACACCGGTCAGCTGAACGAGGCGGTCCGGCGGGTCAGCCAGACGATCGCCACCGCCGCACCCATGGGTGCCGTCGGCACGATGTCGCCCTCGACCCCCGACGACGAGCCCAGCGTCGACGGCCGGGTCATCACCGTGTTCTCCACCAAGGGCGGCGCCGGCAAGTCGGTGCTCGCCACGAACCTGGGCGTGATCCTCGCCCAGCGCGCCGAGGGGCCGGTCGCCCTGGTCGACGCCGACCTCCAGTTCGGCGACATCGCGGTGATGCTCAAGCTGGCGCCGCAGCACACGATCGTCGACGCCGTCGGCTCGTTCGACCGCCTCGACGTCGGCTTCCTCGAGAGCCTGCTCGCCACCCACCAGCCGTCGGGCCTGAAGGTCCTGCCGGCACCGCTGGAGCCGGCCTTCGCCGACCAGATCGGCGCCGAGCAGATGAACTCGATCATCCGGCTGCTGCGCACGTTCTG
The DNA here is from genome assembly GCA_035555395.1 of Acidimicrobiales bacterium. Lineage (GTDB taxonomy): Bacteria > Actinomycetota > Acidimicrobiia > Acidimicrobiales > Iamiaceae > Aquihabitans. The sequence continues at coordinate 17,356 of DATMGQ010000289.1, read as the reverse complement.
CAGCTACGTCGTGGTCGACACCCCGGCCTACTTCAACGACGTCGTGCTCGGCCTGATCGAGGAGAGCGACGACGTCCTCCTCGTGGCCGGCATGGACATCCCGAACATCAAGAACGTGAAGATCGGCCTGCAGACCCTCCGGCTGCTCAACACGCCGATGAACAAGATCCACCTCATCCTCAACCGAGCCAACTCCAAGGTGAAGCTCGAGGTGAGCGAGGTCGAGCGGACGCTGCAGGTGAAGGCCGACGCCCTCATCCCGTCCGACATCGTCGTGCCGCAGTCCGTGAACAAGGGGACCCCGGTCGTCATCGACGCCCCGCGCGCCTCGATCTCGAAGGCGCTCGAGCAGCTCGCCGACCGCTTCGCCCCGAGGGTCGAGGCCAAGGCCAAGAAGAAGAGGTAGGCGGGTCCCTCCCGCTGACCTCGGTGCCCGGGCGAGCTGCCCGGGCATCGTTCGTTTTCGCTCCGGTCGGGCGAGGATCCCGTACCACCCAGAGCGGTCAGTCGTGCGGCGTCGCTTCCCGTTCCACCACCGTTCGTGGCGATGTCGGAGCCTCGATGGCCCGGGGAGGCGGAACCGCTCAACCCTTGCGCAGAGACGCCGATAGGGGTGTGTGTCCCTCTACAAGCGCCTCCACGAACAGCAGGGGAACGGTTCCTCCGGCTCCGCCAACGGCTCTGCGCCGGGTGGTGGCGGCGGTGGTGGGAACCGGCGAGACCCGGTCCTCGACGACCTGCGCCAGAAGATCCACCACCACCTGATCGACGAGCTCGGTCCGATCCTCTACGACAAGCGGTTGTCGGAGGACGACCTGCGCCGCCGGGTGCAGGAGCAGCTCCAGTCGGCCCTCGCCCAGGAGCGGGCGCCGCTGTCGGCGGCCGACAAGGCCCAGCTCATCCAGGACGTCTCCGACGACATCCTCGGCTACGGCCCGATCGACCGGCTGCTGAAGGACGAGGACATCTCCGAGGTCATGGTCAACGGCCCGAACTCGGTGTACGTGGAGCGCTCCGGCAAGGTGGAGAAGACCACGGCGAGCTTCGTGGACGACACCCACCTCCGCCGGATCATCGACAAGATCGTGGGCCAGGTCGGCCGGCGTATCGACGAGGCCCAGCCCCTCTGCGACGCCCGCCTCCCCGACGGCTCCCGTGTGAACGCGGTGATCCACCCGCTCGCCATCGGCGGGCCCTTCCTCACCATCCGAAAGTTCTCCAAGGACCCGTACCAGATCGACGACCTGATCCGGTTCGGCACGCTGAACGCCGCCTCGGCCCGCTTCATGCAGGCGATGGTCGTCGGCAAGCTGAACATCCTCGTCTCCGGCGGTACCGGTACCGGCAAGACGACCACGCTCAACGTGCTCTCCAGCTTCATCCCCGCAGACGAGCGCATCGTCACGGTGGAGGACGCCAAGGAGCTCCAGCTGCACCAGGACCACGTCCTGGCGCTGGAGGCACGGCCCCCGAACATCGAGGGCAAGGGCCAGATCACGATCCGCGATCTGGTCAAGAACACGCTGCGCATGCGCCCCGACCGCATCGTGGTCGGGGAGTGTCGTGCCGGCGAGGCCCTGGACATGCTCCAGGCCATGAACACCGGTCACGACGGGTCGCTCACCACGATCCACGCCAACACCCCCCGAGACACGCTCTCCCGCCTCGAGACGCTGGTCCTCATGGCCGGCTTCGACCTCCCGGTCCGAGCCATCCGCGAGCAGATCGCGTCGGCCATCGACTGCATCGTGCAGCTGACCCGCCTCCGGGACGGCACCCGTCGCATCACCCACGTCACCGAGATCCAGGGCATGGAGGGTGACGTCATCACCCTCCAGGACGTCTTCCTCTTCGACTTCGGCATGGGCGTCGACGAGCACGGTCGCTACCGGGGCCACCTGAAGGCCACCGGCGTGCGCCCGAAGTTCGCCGAGAAGCTCGCCGACCAGGGCATCCGCCTGGGCCCGGAAGTGTTCCAGCCCGAAGCGTTCGCCAAGCGCGCCGTGGGTGCCTGGTGATGCGCCGCCGGACCCGCATCGGGGTCGCCGCCGGACTTCTCGCCAGCGTCGGTGCCCTGCTCGTCTCCCCGATGGCCTCGGCCCAGGGCAAGGAGAGCATGCTCGCCGTCCGCGGCATCGACGGCACCGACCGCGAGAACGTGGCGGTGACCTTCCTCTACACGGGCGCCCCGCAGGAGCTCGAGAACCTGACCATCCGCGAGGACGGCCAGGAGAAGAAGATCAAGGACCTCACCAACCTCTCGAAGACCGAGCAGGGCGTGCGGACCGTCTACGTGATCGACACCTCGGGCTCGATGGGCGACGACGGCGCCCTGAGCGACGTGAAGAAGGGCCTCGGGTCCGTCGTGGACTCGCTGCCCGCCGGCGACGAGGTGGCGATCGTCAGCTTCAACGACGCCGTCGTCCTCGAGTCCGGCTTCACGGACAACGCCGACCAGCTGAACGAGGCGATCGATGGCCTCGCCGCCCCCCGTGACGGCAAGAGCGCGTCGTGGGACGGCGTGCGCAAGGCGACCCAGCTGCTCGACACGAACTCGGACCTGCAGCCCAACATCGTGCTGATCACCGACGGCCAGGACGATGCCTCGAAGACCACCGTCGACGCCGCCAAGTCCTCGGTCATCACCTCGGGTGCAGCGTTCTTCGCCGTGGAGCTCGACCACGACGGCGGGGCCGACGCCGCGTCGATCCAGTCGATCATGGACCGCACCGGCGGAGCCAGCTTCACGGCATCGAAGGGCAAGGGCACGCAGCAGGCCTTCGAGGACCTCGCCGCCACCCTCCAGAGCCAGTACGTGGCGACCTATGCGTCGACCATCACGCAGGGCCAGGTCGACGTGACCGTCAGCGTGGGCAACCTCGAGCGCGAGGCGTCCTACGTCGCCGGCGCCAACGTGCAGGGTGCCGCGACCGCCGAGGTCGTCGAGCCCGACAGCGGCTTCGGGCCCGAGTGGCTCCGCGGCAAGTTCGGCGGTGCGGTGGGCCTCGCCCTGGTCGGCCTGGCGGTCGGCCTCGGCGCCTACGCCATCGCCTCGCTGGCCTCCAGCACCGACGAGAGCCTCAACGCCGTCCTCCGCCCCTACTCCGAGGGGCCGGTCCCCGGCGAGGATCCCGCCGAGGGCGCCCTCGCGCAGACCGCCCTGCTCCAGCGGGCCGTCGAGCTCACCGAGGAGTTCGCCGAGCGCCAGGGCTTCCTGGTCAAGGTCGAACAGGCCCTCGAGCGTGCCGACCTGCCGCTGCGGGCCGCGGAGGCGCTGTTCTTCTACTCGGCGGGTGCGGTGCTCGTGTCGCTACTGGCCTTCGTGCTGGGCGGCTTCACCACCGGCCTGATCGTCCTCGGCCTCTGCCTGCTGGTGCCGCCCGCGGCGGTGAACTACCTCGCCGGCCAGCGCAGCAAGAAGTTCCAGACGGCGCTGCCGGACATGCTGAACCTCCTCTCGGGTTCCCTGCGAGCCGGCTACTCGCTCCTCCAGGGCGTCGAGGCCGTCTCCAAGGAGGTCGAGGACCCGATGGGCCAGGAGCTCCGACGGGTCATCACCGAGGCCCGCCTCGGCCGTGAGATCGAGGACGCCATGGAGGCGGTCTCCGAGCGCATGGGCAGTGCGGACTTCGCCTGGGCCGTCATGGCCATCCGCATCCAGCGCGAGGTCGGCGGCAACCTCTCGGACCTGCTCCTGACGGTGGCCGACACCATGGTCCACCGCGAGCGCCTGCGCCGGGACATCGCCGCCCTCACGGCGGAAGGGAAGATGTCCGCCATCATCCTGGGCCTCCTGCCCGTGGGCCTCGGCGCCTTCATGTGGATGTCGAACCCGGTCTACATGGGCCCGCTCGGCTCCACGACCATGGGCCACATCCTGCTCGGGCTCGCCCTCGTCTCCCTCTTCATCGGGTTCGCCTGGATGAAGAAGATCATCGACATCAAGATCTGAGGCTCACATGCTCCCGCTCGCACTCGGTCTCCTCGCCATCTCGGTGGGCGTCGGTCTCTGGACCGTCCTGTCCAGCGCCGACGAGAAGGCCACGGTCCGCGCCTCGCTGCGCCAGCTCGACGGCTACGAGGTCGACAACCTCCGCGATGCCGAACTGCTGAAGCCCATGAAGGAGCGCACGGTCGCTCCGGTCATGGAGCGGCTGGTGGCCCTCGGGAAGCGGTTCACCCCCGACGGCTACTCCGACAAGGTCCGGGCCCGCCTGACCGCGTCGGGCAACAGCTCGCCCGATGCCGTCGACCGCTTCATCGCCATCAAGGTGATCGGCTTCGCCCTGGCGCCGGTGATGATCATCCTCGTGTTCGGCGTCCTCAAGATGGGCGGCCTGTCCGGTCTCATGGTGGGCGGCCTGCTCGGTGCGGTGATGGTCTACGGCCCCGACGCCATCTTGAACCGACGGGTCGAGGAGCGGCAGCACGAGATCCAGCAGATGCTGCCCGACGTCCTCGACCTCCTGGTCATCAGCGTGGAGGCCGGCCTCGGGTTCGAGCAGGCGCTCGACCGGACCGTGAGCTCGGTCCCCGGTGCCCTCACCCAGGAGTTCGCCCGCATGCTGGGCGAGGTCCGAGCCGGTTCGAGCCGGGCCAACGCCATGCGGGCCATGGAGAAGCGCGCCGATGTGCCGGAGCTCCGCTCGTTCGTGCTCGCCATCCTCCAGGCCGACACGTTCGGCGTGTCGATCGGCCGGGTGCTGCGCGCCCAGGCCGACGAGATGCGCATCAAGCGCCGCCAGATGGCGCAGGAGAAGGCGCAGAAGGCGCCGGTGAAGATGATGATCCCGATGGTGTTCTGCGTGTTCCCCGCGCTCTTCGTCGTCGTGATCGGCCCCGCCATCATCAACATCAAAGAATCGTTCTGACCGAGCGGTCATGCTGGTCGGCGTGGATGCTCTCGATGGAACGCGGACCGAGGACGGACCGCAGGTCGATGTCCCCGACGGGGCGGCAGGCGACGTGACCGAGGCCCCGGAGACGGGGCCGTCGCTCTCCACGATCCTCGCGATCGTCTTCGCCCTGGTGGGCCTGCGCATCGGCCTCTCGCCGCTGCACGACAACAGCTTCCTCACCCACCTCGCCACCGGTCGGATCATCCTCGACACCGGGCACATCCCGCGGTCGGACCCGTACTCGTGGTCGGCCCCGGGTGCGGCCTGGACGGTGCAGAGCTGGGGCGCCAGCGTCATCTTCGCCGGGGCCGAGAAGGTCGCCGACCTGGTCGGGATCCGGATCATCGTCACGGTCTGCTGCGTGGCGCTGACCCAGCTGGTCTGGCGCCTCACCTCGACGGCGAGGAGCCTCCTCAGCCGCCTCCTGGTCACCGTCCCGGTGATCGCGGTCGGCACGGCCTACTGGGTCGAGCGCCCGTTCCTCTTCAGCCTCGTGTTCCTCATGGCGGTGCTGTTCGCCCTCGAGGACCGCTTCGACCCGCGCTGGCTGGTCCCGATCATGTGGCTCTGGGTCAACGTCCACGGGTCGTTCCCCCTGGCGTTCGTGGCGATCGGCTGCTTCCTCGTCGGTCGCCTCCTGGACCGCGAGCGACCCACCGTGGAGCTCCGCGTGCTGCTCTGGGCCGCGATCGGCACGGTCATCGGCGCGATCGCGAGCCCGATCGGCTGGGACCTCATCACGTTCCCGGCCAAGCTGCTCCAGCACAGCGATGCCTTCGAGAACACCGCCGAGTGGGAGCCGCCGGCGCTCAGCGCCTCGGCCACCTGGATGTACCTGTTCCAGCTGATCCTCGCCGTCGGCCTGGTGGCCCTGCGGGGCCGGCGCTGGCGGGCGATCCTGCCGCTGCTCGTGTTCGGCGCCCTGTCGCTGCAGGCCAGCCGCAACATCGCCCAGGCGAGCCTGGTGCTCATCGTCCCGATGACGCTCGCTGCCGGTGGCCTCGGCGAGGTCGAGGGCACCACTCCCAAGCGCATCCTGCGACCGGTCCAGATCGTGCTGCTCGCCCTGTTCGTGCTGATCGCGGCGGTGGGCCTGTTCGTGCAGCCCGACACCGACCTCGAGCAGTACCCGGAGGGCGCCGTCACCTGGATGCACGACGAGGGCCTGCTCGGGCCGGAGTCCCGGGTGGTGAGCCGCGACTTCGTCGGCAACTACCTCGAGGCCCGCTACGGCCCGGACGTGAAGGTGTTCTTCGACGACCGGGTCGACATGTACCCGATCTCGGTCGTCGAGCAGTACATGGAGCTCATCGACGTCGACACCGAGCCAGGAGCGACGCTGGAGGACCTCGATGCCTCCGCCGTCCTCTGGGACCCCGACAGCCCCTTCGGTGATTGGCTGGAGGATCCCGACAACGGTTGGGACATCGTGCACGAGGAAGACGATTGGATCGTGGCCGTCCCGGCCCCCGCCTCGAACGGGTGACCGCTCCCGCCATTTGAGCCGCACGGCCTATCCAGGGTCGCCCTTCCCCTGCCGATGGTTGAGAGGTGAAGCGATCCGTGGAGGGACCCTCGATGCGCCACCAACACCCAGCTCGTCGCCAACCCAAGGACAACGAGCGCGGCGCGAGCGCCATCGAGTACGCGTTGCTCCTCGCCCTGATCGCCATCGTGGCCTTCTCGGCCGTGAGCTTCTTCGGCCAGTCGAGCGGTGCCGGCTTCGGCAAGTCGAAGGACTGCATCGAGCGGGCGTACACCAACCAGGCCCCCTGCCCGCCGAGCGGGGGCTAGATCGAACGGTTGCCTGTGATGGAGGGGAACCGACCGGGTGGGGTAGGACCGCAGGTCCTGCCCCACCGGGCGTTTTGGGCCTAGCTCAGCCGGACGATGCCCATGCGCACGGCCTGGAGGACAGCCTGCGTCCGATCCCTGGCATCGAGCTTGTGGTAGATCGACGCCAGGTGGTTCTTGACCGTCTTCTGGCTGATGAACAGGCGCTCGGCCACCTCGGGGGTGGAGCAGCCGTCGGCGATGAGCTGCAGGACCTCGACCTCGCGCTTGGTGACGACCCGGTCGGCATCGTCGTCGGTCGGGTTGGGATCGATCCGGCGGACCTCGTCGAGCATGGCGGTGGCGAACTCGGGCGACAGGGTCGCCTCGTCGTTGGCGGCCATGCGCACCGCGTCGGCGATCTCGTCGGTCGAGCAGTCCTTCACGAGGTACCCGGAAGCGCCGGCTCGCAGCGCCTCGGCGATCACGCTCTGGTCGGCGTGCATCGTGAGCATCACGACCCGGATCTCCGGATGCTGCTGGTGGATGCGCCGCGTCGCCTCGACGCCGTCGACATCGGGCATGGTCACGTCCATCAGGACCACGTCGGGCCGGAGGGAGTCGGCCAGCCGGACCGCCTCGTCGCCGTCGGAGGCCTCGCCGATCACGTCGAACCCCTCGTCGGTCAGCGACCGGCGGAGACCTTCGCGGAGCATGCGGTGGTCGTCGGCGAGCATCAGGCGGATGGCCATGGACTTCCTCTCTTGCTGTGGTGGCACCAGAGCCGGCGTCATCCTGGCACAGCAGGTCAGGCGATGGGGCGGACCTCGCAGCGCACGGTGGTGCCCACATCGGGGGTCCCGGTGATGTCGAGCGTGGCCCCGATGCTGGCCGCCCGCTCGCGCATCCCGACGATGCCGTAGCTGTCGAGGCGGCCCGCGCGCGACGACGGGAACCCGATCCCGTCGTCGGCGATCAGCAGCAGCGCTCGCGCCCCGTCGCTCTGCCACGTGACCACGACCTTCGACGCCTGGGCATGGCGTTCCACGTTCGTGACCGCCTCCTGGGCGATGCGCCACAGCTCCCGCTCCTGGAGCAGTGGCAGGCGGCCGCTGACCCGGAGGTCGAGGCGCGTCTCCAGCGAGCTGCGTGCCGCCACCCGGTCGAGGAACTCCTGGAGCGTGGCCGGCATGTCCTTGGAGTCGGTGACGTCCGTCCGCAGGTCGTACAGGGTGTCGCGCACCTCGCCGATGACCCCGCGCACGTCGTTGCGGAGCTGGCCGAGCTGCTTCGACACCGGCTTGCCCTGGCTGTCGGTCTTCACGATGCGGTCCAGCTCGAACGCGAGGTAGGCGAGCGACTGCCCGATGCGATCGTGCAGGTCGCGGGCGATGCGCGTGCGCTCCTCGTCGGCGCCGACCGTGCGCAGCCGGGCGAACCACCGGGCGTTGTCGATGGCGAGCGCGGCCGGTTCCACGAAGCCGTTGAGCAGCTCCATGTCGCGGAGCTCGAAGTGGCTCGGGTGCCGGTGCTCGAGCGCCACGATCCCCACCGTCGCCTCGCGGGCGGGCAGCGCGGCGTACAGGCCCGACACCATCTCGGCCGACATCCCGCCGCCCTCGTGGAGCAGTTCGTTCACCATGACCGGGTGACGGACCGCCAGCGCCTCTCGGAGCGGGATCGGCAGCTCGTGGGTCAGGTACGAGGGCGCAGGTCGGGGGCCGTCCCAGCGGACGACGACCCAGCTCTCGTCGGTCTCGTCGAGGAGCAGGACGGTGGCGCCGTCGAACGTGAACAGGTCCCGCATCCGGCCCATCGTCGTGTCGAGGACGTCCTCCATGTCGAGCGAGGCCGGCAGCGACTGGGCGACGCGGTGCAGCGAGTAGAGGAGCGTGTTGGCGTCGGCCAGGCGGCCGAGGCGGTCGAGCGCCAGGCTGTGGGCCCGGTCGGCTTCGCCGGTGACGCGGCGGGCGTAGCCGGCGATCAGCGCCACCAGGATCAGCTCGACGGTCCACTGGGCGGTGGTGCGCAGGTCGGTCAGCGTGGCGCCGTCCTGGAGCATGAACGGGATGCCGATGGCGAGGCACGCGGCGATGCTCACCCGCAGCGCGAACGCGAAGCCCCGAGCGAAGCCGGCCACCATCACCGCGGTGATGAGGGCGAAGATGAACGGCGACTCCCAGTAGCCCGTGGCGGCCACCGCGATCGTGTGGAAGGCGACCTCCCCGATGACCCGCACGAGGCTGCGGGTGTCGTCGAGGTACCGCACCGGGCGGACGATGCGGAAGACGTTGTACCCGACGATGAGGAAGCACCAGCCGACCACCCAGAGGTCGCCCTCGGTGAAGGCGGGGCTGGCCAGCGCGACCGACACCGCGGTCGTGCCGCCGCGGATGCCGAGGATCGCGGGCCGGAACGCGGCGACCTGGTCGGTGCGCAGCGCGTCGTCGGCGGCGGCCCGCCCGCCGACGCCCTCCGGCGGGGGAGCGGGGCTGTCGGCCTGGGTGGCCTCGGACACGACCGTCATCGGGCGTCAGGCTAGGACTCCGACCGGCGCGCGTGTGGGTCCTACCGTGTGCCCATGCTGCTGATCGGGTTGACCGGAGGGATCGGATCGGGGAAGTCGACGGTGTCGGCCCGCCTCGCCGGGCACGGCGCCGTCGTCGTCGACGCCGATGCCATCGTCCACGAGCTCCAGCAACCGGGCCAGCCCGTCCTGGCCGCCATGGTCGATCGGTTCGGCCCCGGCATCCTCGAGGCCGACGGGACCCTGCGCCGGCAGGCCGTCGCCGACATCGTCTTCAACGACACCGATGCCCTGCGCGACCTCGGCGCGATCGTCCACCCGGCCGTCGCCGTCGAGATCGAGCGGCGGATCTCCGAGCAGGTCGACACCGACCGGGTCGTCATCCTCGACGTTCCGCTCCTCGTCGAGTCGGGCCGCGACGACATGGCCGGCACGATCGTGGTCGACGTCGACCCCGAGATCGCCATCGCCCGCCTCGTCGAGCACCGGTCGTTCGCCGAAGCCGACGCCCGGGCTCGAGTGGCCCGGCAGGCGTCCCGCGAGCAGCGGGTCGCCAAGGCCGACTTCCTCGTCGACAACAGCGGCACCGTCGCCGAGCTCGAGGCCCAGGCCGACGCGGCGTGGGCCTGGATCCAGGGCCTCCCACGCGCCTGATCCCGGCGGGGTACGGTCCGACCGAAGGCCGAACCGAAGGGGTACCGATGGCACAGCAGGTCAAGGGCGTGGTCGCCACGAGCAAGGGGGCACCGGTCTCGGTCGAGACCATCGAGGTCCCGGACCCCGGTCCCGGCGAGGCGCTGATCCAGGTCCAGGCCTGCGGCGTGTGCCACACCGACCTGCACTACCGGGAGGGCGCCATCAACGACGACTTCCCGTTCCTGCTCGGCCACGAGGCCGCGGGGATCGTCGAGTCCGTCGGTCCCGACGTCACCGACGTCGCGCCGGGCGACTTCGTGATCCTGAACTGGCGTGCGGTCTGCGGCGAGTGCCGGTCGTGCCGACGGGGCCGCCCCCAGTACTGCTTCGCCACCCACAACGCCACGCAGAAGATGACCCTCGACGGCCGCGAGCTCAGCCCCGCCCTCGGCATCGGCGCCTTCGCGGAGAAGACGCTGGTCGCCGCCGGCCAGGCCACCAAGGTCGACGCCCGTGCCCGTCCCGAGGCCGCCGGGCTCCTCGGCTGCGGCGTGATGGCCGGCATCGGCTCGGCCATGTTCACCGGCGAGGTCGGCCCGGGCGACTCCGTGGCCGTCTTCGGCTGCGGTGGGGTGGGCGACGCCGCCATCATGGGCGCCCGCCTCGCCGGCGCGGCGAAGATCATCGCCGTCGACCTCGACGCCGCCAAGCTCGAGATCGCCAAGGAGTTCGGCGCCACGCACACCGTCCTCGCCTCGGAGGTCGACGCCGTCGACGCCATCCAGGCCGCCACCGACGGCAACGGCGCCGACGTGTGCATCGAGGCCGTCGGCCATCCGGCCGTGCTCGAGCAGGCGTTCTACGCCCGGGACCTGGCCGGCACCGTCGTCCAGGTCGGCGTGCCCAACCCCGAGATGCGCATCGAGCTGCCGATGATCGACTTCTTCGGCCGCGGCGGGCGCCTCAAGCCCTCCTGGTACGGCGACTGCCTGCCGAGCCGGGACTTCCCGATGCTGATCGACCTCTACCTCCAGGGCCGCCTCGACCTGGACCGGTTCGTGTCCGAGACCATCGCCCTCGACCAGGTGGAGGAGGCCTTCCACCGCATGGAGCGCGGCGAGGTCCTGCGCTCGGTCGCGGTCATCGGCGACCAGGCGGTCAGCTGATGGCCACCCGAGTCGAGCGCGTCGTCACCAACGGGATCTTCTCGCTCGACGGCGAGGACTTCGACGTCGACAACAACATCTGGCTCGTGGGTGACGACGACGAGGTCCTCGTGGTCGACGCCGCCCACGAAGCCGATCCGATCGTCGACGCCGTCGCCGGCCGCCGGGTGGTGGCGGTGCTGTGCACCCACGGCCACAACGACCACATCAACGTGGCGGCCGAGGTCGCCGACCGCACCGGGGCCCCGATCTGGCTGCATCCCGACGACCGGATGCTCTGGGAGGTGGTCAACCCCGACCGCCCCGTGGACGCGTCGCTGTCCGACGGCCAGGAGGTCGCCGTGGGCGGCGCCACGCTGCGGGTCCTGCACACGCCCGGCCACAGCCCCGGTGGGTGCTGCCTGCACGATGCCGACGGCCAGGTGCTGTTCTCCGGCGACACGCTGTTCAACGGCGGCCCCGGCGCCACCGGCCGCTCGTTCTCGAGCAAGCCGACGATCCTCCACAGCATCGCCAAGCGCCTGCTCACCCTCCCGCCCGAGACGGTCGTGCACACCGGCCACGGCGACGACACCACCATCGGTGCCGAGGCCGACGGCGTCAAAGCCGCCCTCGCCGAACTGGGCGAGTAGCCCTCCCCGGCCCCGGTCGGACCTTGGTGCAGGACGGGCGCGACGTCGCCGTGGCCGGCAGCCAGATCGGTTCGCAGGTCCGGGTGCGGCCGCGGGCCGACGGCTAGAGGGCCTGCTCCCGCGCCCAGCGGTAGTCGGCCTTGCCGGCGGGGGAGCGGACGAGGGACTCGCGGTAGACGAAGGCCTTCGGCAGCTTGTAGCGGGCGACGTGGGTGACGGCCTCGGCGAGGAGCTCCTCGTCGGTGACCGTGGCGCCCTCGGCGAGCTGGACGATGGCGACGACCTCGGAGCCCCACTGCTCGCTCGGCCGGCCGACGACGATGACGTCGTAGACGGACGGATGGTGGGCGAGGGCCTGCTCGACCTCCTCGGCGAAGATCTTCTCGCCACCGGAGTTGATGGTGACCGAGTCACGGCCGAGCAGCTCGATGATCCCGTCCGCGTTCCAGTTGGCGCGGTCGCCGGGGACCGCGAAGCGGGTGCCCTCGATGACCGGGAACGTCGCCGCGGTCTTGTCGGCGTCACCCAGGTAGCCGAGCGGCACGTGGCCGCGCTGGGCGAGCCAGCCCGTCTCGGGGGACCCGGGGGCCAGCTCCTCGGTGAGGTCGGCGGAGACGACGGACGTCTCGGGACCGGGCTGGAAGGTGCCGGTGGCGGTGGCGCCCTTCATCGACGTGTGGCCCATCTGGGCGCCGGTCTCCGAGGAGCCGACGGCGTCGAGGACCACGGCGTGGGGCACGTGGTCGAGGAAGCGGTCCTTGAGCGACGAGTTCATCGCCGCGCCACCGCTGACGAGGGCGAGGAGGCCGGAGAGGTCGTAGCTGTTGGTGTCGAGCTCGTCGACGAGGGGGCGGGCCATGGCGTCGCCGACGATCTGCAGGGTGAGCACCTTGTGCTCGGCGACGCTGCTCCACACGTCGGAGGGGATCAGCTTCTTCGTCTCGCGCGGGAGGGCCACGGTGTTGCCGTTGGTGAAGGCGGTGAAGGTCGCCCACTGGGCTGCGCCGTGCATCAGCGGCGCGGCGGACATCATCGCGACCCCGCCGTTCTTGGAGGTCTCGACCACGGCGTCCAGGTCCGGGAAGGCGTCCTTCTGGCCGAACGGGCGGCCGCCCATGGCGCTGATGAAGATGTCGTGCTGGCGCCAGAGCACGCCCTTCGGCATGCCGGTGGTGCCGCCCGTGTAGAGGATGTAGAGGTCGTCGGGCGACCACTCGACGTCGGGGCGCTCGGCCGAGGACGAGGCGAGCAGCTCCTCGTACTCGACGGCCCCGGGCAGCAGGTCGTTGCCCGAGTCGTCGGGCACCTGGACCAGCAGGTCGACGCAGTCCAGCTGGGGCAGGACCTCGGCGAGGACGGGCGCGAACGCGGAGTGGAACACCACGACCTTCGCCTGGGCGTTGTCGAGGAGGTACTGGAGCTCCTCGGCGACGTAGCGGTAGTTCACGTTGAACGGCGCGGCGCGTGCCTTGAAGGCGCCGATCATGGCTTCGATGTACTCGTTGCCGTTGTGGAGGTAGAGGGCCACGTGGTCCTGGCCGGACTCGTGTCCGGCCAGCTCGTCGCGCTCGCGGTGGACGCCGATGCCCCGTTCGAGGAGGGCGTTGGCGAAGTGCCGGGTGCGGTCGGTGAGCTCCTGGTAGGTCCAGCGCCGATCCCCCCAGAGGATGGCGGGCCGGTCGGGGTTGGCGGCGGCGACGGCTTCGTGGACCTCGGCGATGTTGAACGCCATCAGGGGGCTCCCAGGGGGGTATGGGGGGACGGGTCCGGGGAGAGTACCCCTGCGCCTCCGGCGGCTGCTGCGCCATCGGTCGGCGGCGGACAACTACGATCTCGGCGCTGGCCGAACGAGGGTGTGGCCGGCGGTGGGAGGAACCGATGTCGACCGGACGCACGGTCCGGTCCGTCCTGCTGCGACGAGGGAGTGCGATGAAGGTCTCTGATCTGGCGGAGGAGCTCGAGGTCCCGCCGTCTGCGGTCCTGGCCCAGTGCCAGCGGTTCGGCATCGATGCCAGCTGGGCCGGCGCCGAGCTGAGCGGGGCCGACGTCGTCGTCCTGCGGGCCGAGCTCGCCAACGACGAGGCCATCGACCTCACCCCCACCGATCCGCCGTTGGAGGCCGCGCCCGGGACGGTGCCGGCGTCGGCTGCCGTCGGGGCGGGAGCCGCCGGGGCCTCAGCGGATGCCGGTGCTGGCCCGCCCAGCAGCGATCCCGCGGTCCCGGCCTCGGGTGGCTCGGACCCGCTGCCTCCCACCGCGGTGGGGTCCATGCCCGACCTCATCGAGGAGGTCACCCCCGAGCCGGAGGCCGAAGGCTTCGACCGCTCGACGCTCGCACCGGGGTTCGGGCGGCCGGGCGCCGCGGCCGCAGCTGGCCAGACCAACCACGAGCAGGCGGCGAAGCGCCAGCAGGCGCCCCCAGCTCCGCCCCGCTTCGACCGCACGATCCGCAGCGGCATCTTCGCCCTCGTCGTCGCGGTCGCGGCCTACGTCGGGAGCAACTTCGTCGACCTCCCGGTCTTCGTCGCGGTGCTGTGGCTCATCGCGGCCATCGCCCTCATCATCTCGGTGGTCGACTCGGTGCGGGGCCGGCACAACGCCACCACGCACCCCGACCGCTACCGCGGCGCCTGGGTCGCGACCTTGACGCTGGTGCTCGCAGTGGCCGGGATCATCGGCATCACGGCGTCGGTGATCGCGGTCACCACCGATGACCCGGACGACGCCCCGGTCGGGCTCGCCGACCTCCAGTCGGTGCAGGTCGCCCGCTGGGGCTACCAGCGCGCGACCCGCCTCGCCGACAACGGCTGGCACCAGCCGACGCGCGAGGTCGGCACGTGCTGGAGCGCCAACGCCCGGCGCGACCCCCGCGACGTGCAGCGGGTCGAGGAGGCCGACGTCAACGTGAGCGACGTCTGCAACGTGCAGCACACGCTCGAGGTCATCGACGCCTTCGCCTACAACCGCGAGGCCGATTCGCCCTACCCCGGCCCGGACAGCTTCCTCTTCGCCGGACAGGAGGCCTGCGGCAAGGCCTTCGAGGCGATCAAGGAGAAGGAGCCGCAGGCGGAGCTCCGGATCGAGTACCCGGACGGCTCCGGCTGGGGCGAGGGCGACCACGACGTGACCTGCGTGGTGCTCACCCCGCCGCGGCAGGGCAAGCTCGCCAGCTGAGCGCGCCGCGCCCGGGAGGGCGTCAGCCAGGGTCGGTGACCCGACCCGCCAGCACGGTGGCGGACGCCCACTCCAGGTCGGCCTTGCCCGACGGGCGGCGGAGCACCTCGTCGACGATCACCACGCGGCGCGGCACCTTGAAGTCGGCGAGGTGCTCGCGGCAGTGGCGCTCGAGCGACTCCAGGTCGACGGGCCGGTCGGGGCGGTGGGCGACGACGGCCGACACCCGCTCGCCGAAGCGGTCGTCGGGGGTGCCCACCACGACGGCGTCGAACACGTCCGGGTGGGCCTTCAGCACCCGCTCGACCTCTTCGGGGAACACCTTCTCGCCGCCCGAGTTGATCGAGGAGGCGCCCCGGCCGAGCAGGGTGATGGAGCCATCGGCCTCGACCCGGCCGAGGTCGCCGGGGATCGCCCAGCGCTGGCCGTGGAGGTCGACGAACGTCTCGGCGCTGCGGGCCGGGTCGCCGTGGTAGCCGAGCGGGATCCGCCCCCGCTTCGCGAGCCGGCCGATGAGGCCGCTGCCGGGAGGCGCGGGCCGACCGGCGTCGTCGAGGACGGTGGTGTTCTCGTCGACGTGGAACCGGGGGAGCGCGGTGGGCGGCTGGCCGGCCCAGATCGGCATCTGGCCCTGGCCGCCCGTCTCCGAGGTGCCGTACCCGTCGACCACGACGACCCACGGGATGTGGGTGAGCAGCGCGTCGCGCACGGACGGCGACAGGACGGCGCCGCCGGACAGGACGACGAGCAGGTCGTCGAGGGGCCAGCGCTCCGGCTCGGCGGCGAGCGCGTCGGCGAGCGGCCGGCCGAAGGCGTCGCCGACGATCACGAGGATCGTGGCCCGCTCGGCGTCGGCCAGGTCCCAGAGGTGGGCGGCGTCGAACGTGGGCGAGGTGTCGATGATCACCGTGCCGCCGTGGAGCAGGGTGGACAGCGCGGTCCAGTGGGCGGTGCCGTGGGTGAACGGCGATGCCGGGAGGCAGCGGGTGCGGCCGGTGCGGGCGTTGGCCACGACCTCGTCGGGCGCGCTCACCGGATCACCGCCCGGGTTGCCGCCGCCGAGCGCGGCGAACAGCAGGTCCTCGTGGCGCCACACGACGCCCTTCGGCAGACCGGTGGTCCCGCCCGTGTAGAGGAGGTAGCGGTCGTCGCCGGAGCGGACGACGTCCGGGCGGTGGGCCGCGCTCGCGTCGAGCGCGGCCTCGTAGGCCCCGCCCCGCACCAGGCAGGGGATCGGAGCGCCGTCGAGCGCGGCGGCGACGCGGTCGGCCCGGTCGGGCTCGTGCAGGATCACCCGGGGAGCGGCGTCGGCGATGAGGTACCGCAGCTCGTCCTCGGTGTAGCGGGTGTTGACGTTGATCGGGACGGCGCGCAGCTTGAACGCCGCCAACATGGCCTCGAGGTACTCGTTGCCGTTGCGGAGCGCGACCGCGACGTGGTCGTCGACCCCGACCCCCTCGGCCGCCAGCACGTGGGCGAGCCGGCTGGCGCGCTCGTCGAGCTCGGCGAAGGTCAAGCGGCGGTGGCCGGCCACCACGGCGAGCCGATCGCCCACCGCGTCGACCACCCCCTCGAACAGATCCGCCAGGTTCCAGCTCAACACCGGGGCGACGCTACCGGGGGGCCGATTCGGCCCGAAATCGACGGACGACCTCCCTGTTCAGCGCCCTTCACGGTGCTTCCCAGCGGGTCTTGATGGGCTGCGGACGGCGCGGCGAACCGGCGCCGCGACCGGCACGATGGAGGTCATGGCTCCCGACCCGTCGCCGCCCGACGCCCCACCCGGGGCGCCGCCCGCCACCCTCCGGACGACCCGTCTCGGGCCGTCGATGGGCCGCAGCCGCCGGCTCGGGGTGCGCATCCACCACACCGAGCAGCACGCGGGCGGCCGCTCGAACTGGCTGCGGGCCGGCGTCCTCGGCGCCAACGACGGGTTGCTCTCCACCGCGAGCCTCCTGGTCGGCGTCGCCGCCGCGTCGGCCGACCGGTCGATGCTGCTGGCCACGGGCGCAGCGGCGCTCGTCGCCGGCGCCGGTTCGATGGCCATCGGCGAGTACAGCTCCGTGTCGTCGCAGCGCGACGCCGAGCTGGCCGACCTCGCCACCGAGGCCGAGGAGCTCCGCACCGTGCCCCGCGCCGAGCTGGCCGAGCTCACGGGGATCTACCAGCGGCGTGGGCTCCAGCCCGAGCTCGCCCGCGAGGTGGCGGTGGCGCTCACCCGGAACGATGCGCTCACCGCCCACGCACGCGACGAGCTGGGGATCGATCCGGAGGAGCTGGCTCGTCCGCTCGAGGCCGCGGTCGTGTCCGCCGGTTCGTTCTCGGTCGGCGCGCTGATCCCGATCGCGGTCGTGGTCCTCGTCGCCGCCACCGTGCGGGTGCCGGCGGTCGTCATCTCCGCGCTCATCGGACTCGGCGCGCTCGGCGCCGTGGGCGCGCACCTCGGCGGCGCCCCGCGCCTGCGCCCGGCGTTGCGGGTGCTGATCGGGGGAGCCGCCGCGATGGCGATCTCGTGGGGCGTGGGTCAGGCGTTCAACGTGTCCGTGGCCT
>DATMGQ010000288.1:0-4348 GCA_035555395.1 Acidimicrobiales bacterium | reverse complement strand
CTTCGAGCGGAGCGGCCTGGCTGGGCCGGCCGCCGGCGATGAGCGCGTGCGGCGGCGCCACCTCGTGCACCACCTCCAGCTGCTCGGCACGCAGGTCGGCGGGCACGAAGCCGAGCACGCCCACGCCCCACGGCCGCTCGCCGAGGAGCTCCTTGGTCTGCACCAGCAGGTCCCGCACCTCGGGGCCGCGCAGCAGCGCCAGCGCCAGGAACGGGAGGCCGCCGCCGTCGGCGACCGCCGCGGCGAACTCGGCGCGGTCGCTCACGCGGGTCATCGGGCCCTGGGCGATCGGGTAGCGGGTGCCGTGGGGCCCGGCGACGCCCTGGCCCTCGGCCAGCGGCGGGTTGGCGGCGGCCGCGGCGAGGTGGTCGTCGATGGCGGCCTGCACGGCCTGGACCACGCCGCCCACGGTCACGTAGCGGGCGGCCAGCGCGGCGGCGAACCCGCCGTCCTGGCCGATCGGCACCAGCGACGAGCGCGGGTCGGTGCCGAGGAACGACGCGATCTCGTCCGCGCCGGTGTCCTCGGGGACGGCCGCGGCGGGGAGGTCGGGTCGGGTGAGGAACCGGTGGCCGCCGACGACGCGGGTCTCGCTGCCGTCCATCGCCTCGACCGCCCGGCGCAGGTCGTGGGTGAGGCCGGCCTCGCGGAGCAGCGCCAGCTGGGCGTCGAGCACGACGCCGGCGCCGCCGCCCGCGACCACGGCTGCGGCCGTGTGCCGGCCGATGCCGCCGCGCACCCACACCGGGAGGCCGAGGTCGACGAGGTGCTGGAAGAGGATGAAGGCCTCGGTGTCGCCGATGCGACCACCGGCCTCGGATCCCGAGGCGATGAGCCCAGCGACCCCCGCCGCCTTGGCGACGTCGCCCTCGGTGCGCGACACGACCTGGGCGACGACGTCGCCGCCCACGGCGGCCCACGAATCCACCACGCCGGCGAAGGCGGTGGCGTCCTGGTCCACGGGTGCGAGCACGACCCGATCGGGCGACAGCCCGGCCCCGGCCACGTCCTCGGGCCGCACCGCGGCACCGGGCCGCAGCCACCAGGTGGCCACCGAGCGTCGGGCGAGCTCCGCGGCGACCGCGGGCAGCTGGTCGGGCGCGGCGACATCGACGATGCCGGTGCCCCCGGCACGGCCGGCAGCGGCGGCGAGGCGGACGTTGGTGCCGCCGCACGGATCGGCGGCGAGGACCCGGTGCGCGTCAGTGGACACGGTGACCTCCGCGCGAGCTCGGACTCGGTTCGTGGCGCACCCGATTCCCCCCGGAACGTGATACGTGCAGGCCCGGCAGATGGGCCGAACGGCCTGCCACGGTACACCCACGCCCCCCGATTCCCGAATGGGGAGCGTCAACGCAGCGTGACATTTCGCTCTCGCCTCGTGAACACCGAGCAAAAGCTCCGTTTTTGCACCTGACGTGCGAGAACTTCCACCCGACCGATCGTCGGTTTCGGCCCTGGCGCCACGCTCGGTCACCATCCCGTGCCACCAGGGGATCTGCCGCTGGCGCCGCCGCCGCGAGGCCGCGATCGGCGGCGATCGGAGCCCGGGTGTCGGGACGTTCCCCCAGGACAGCGGCGCGGCTGGCCGGCCGGGCCTGGCATGCTCTGGGCGTGGAGCGTCTGGGGGGCAGCGATTCGGGGTTCCTGTTCATCGAGACGGAGGAGCAGACCTCCGTCTGCGTCGACCTGATCGAGCTCGCGCCCGAGGTCGAGGGTGCGTCCCTGCTCACCCGCGAGGACCTCTGCGAGCGGGTGCGCGACCGCATCCACCTGCTGCCGTCGTGGACGTGGCGCCTCGAGCCGGTGCCGCTGCGCATCCACCACCCCGTGTGGGTCGAGGACCCGGAGTTCCGCGTCGAGGACCACATCCGCCACCGCGTCCTGCCGGCGCCCGGCGGGCCCGACGAGCTGAACGCGTTGATGGCCGAGCTCGAACCGATGCGGCTCGACCTGCGCCACCCGCTCTGGCAGATCGTGCTCGTCGACGGCCTCGGCGGTCCCGGCAGCACCCGCCAGGCCCTCGTCCTGCGGATCCACCACACGGTCGCCGACGGCGCCGCGATCCTCCACACCTTCGACCTGCTGTTCGGCGACGCCGCCGGCGAGCTGCCCCGGCCCGCGGCCCACGCGGCCGCCCCGCTGCCGAAGAAGCGCACGCTGTTCAAGGACGCCGCCAAGGAGCAGGCCCGCAACTGGCGGGAGCTCCCCCGGATGCTCAAGGACACCAAGGCGATCTTCGCCAAGGTCGAGGCCCGCCGCGAGGAGGCCGTCGCCGAGGTCCCCCGCCCGATGGGCGATGCACCCCACACGATCATCAACCAGCCCGGACCGGCCATCCGCACCTACGCCCGCTCGAAGGTCCCGATCGCCGAGCTCCAGCGCGTGCGAACGACCACCGGCGCCACGCTCAACGACGTCGCCCTCGCCATGGTCGCCGGGTCGCTCCGCGCGTACCTCCTGGCCCGCGACGCGCTGCCCGAGAAGGCGCTCGTGGCGAACGTCCCCGTGTCCGGCGACCCGCCCGGCACGCCGCCGCGGCAATGGGGCAACCGCTTCGCCAACTTCTTCGCCCTGCTCCACACCGACGTCGCCGATCCGAAGGAGCGCCTCCTGAAGATCAGCGAGAGCACCGCCGAGGCCAAGCTCCAGCTGTCGCTCCAGGGCCACGACACGCTCACCGAGTGGCTCGACCGGATGCCGCCGCTCGTCGGCCGGCCCGCCGCCCGGAGCATGGTGAACCGCAGCGCCCGCAACACCGAGAAGGCCGACTTCAACGCGCTGGTGTCCAACGTCCGCATCTCGGCCCGTGACTGGCGCATCGGCGGCCACCGGGTCTCGCACGTCTACCTGTCCGGCCCGATCGGCGACGACACCGGCCTCAACATCACCGTCGTGGGCTACGACGACGACCTCCACATGACCGTCGTCGGCAACCCCGTCACGATGGAGCGCCCCGACGAGGTCGTCGACGGGATGGTCCTGGCGCTCGAGGAGCTGATCGCATGCACCGCTTGAGCGGCGAGGACGCCGGGTTCCTCTCGATGGAGCAGCCCGAGCAGGCGATGAACACGATCGCCGTCGGGACGCTGCGGGCGCCGGGCGGCGGGCCCACCGGTCTCACCATCGAGGACGTCCGCACCCACGTGGCCGGCCGGCTGGACCAGCTGCCGTCGTTCCGGTGGCGCATCGTCCCGGTGCCGTTCGGGCTCCACAACCCGATGGCGGTGCGGGACCCGGACTTCGAGCTCGACTACCACCTGCGCGAGGCCACCCTCGCCGACGGTCAGACGCTCGACGACCTGTTCGCCCACCTCGCCGAGCAGCACCTCGATCGCCGGCACCCGCTGTGGCAGCTCACGCTCGTCCACGGCCTCCCCGGCGGCGAGCAGGCGCTGATCCTCAAGTACCACCACTGCCTCGCCGACGGCGTGGCCGCGTTCACCACGTTCTCCCGCGTGTTCTCCGACGCACCCACCGAGCCGATCCCCGACGTCGAGCTGCCGTGGCGTCCGGAGAAGGTGCCGTCGAAGCTCGTCCTCGTCTGGCTGGCGCTGCTCGACCACCTCGCGGCGCTGCTCGCGATCCCGGGTCTGGCGCTGCGCGCCAAGCGCGGGTTCGACGCCGTGAAGGCCCGGCGGGCGAAGGCGCCGGTCGCCGTCCCCGAGTTCAGCGGCGCCGCCCCCAACAGCGCGCTGAACGACGCGTTCACCCCGGGGCGGGCCTACGCCCGCGCCGTGCTCCCGCTGGCCGACGTGAAGGCCGCGAAGGATGCCGCCGGGGTCACCCTCAACGACGTGGTCCTGGCCACCGTCGCCGGCGGCCTGCGGAGCTACCTCGCCGAGCGCGGCGAGCTGCCCGAGCTGCCCCTCCTCGCCAGCGTGCCCGTCTCCTACGAGGCAGCCGACGCGCCGGTGCGCCAGGCGGGCAACCGCTTCTGGAGCTTCACGACCTCGCTCGCCACCGACGTCGCCGACCCGGCCGAGCGCCTCGCCACCATCAGCGCGACCGCCGCCGAGGCCAAGGAGCAGCTGACGATCCTCGGCCCCGATCTGATGCCGGCCGTCCTCGACCACGTGCCGCCGTTCATCTCCGAACCCGGCGCCAAGGCGCTGATCGAGCGCCTCCGCACGACCGACGGCCTGGTCGACGCCAGCGTGCTCATCTCCAACATCCGCGGCCCGGCCGACCCGTGGTCGCTGCTCGGGTGCGACGTCGTCGACCTGTTCATCGACGGCCCGCCCAGCAACGGCGTCGGCCTCAACGTGATGCTGTGGAGCTACGGCGACCGCCTGCTCCTCGGCATCCTCGCCTTCGCCGACGCCCTCCGCGACCCCACCGCGCTCAC
>DATMGQ010000287.1:0-6538 GCA_035555395.1 Acidimicrobiales bacterium | reverse complement strand
CGGCGGTGATGGCGACGTCGCCGACCTCGGGGACCTGCCGGATGGTGCTGACGCCGTTGCCCAAGATGGCGGCGACCATGTGCTTGGTGACGGCGTTCTTCGACCCGCGGATGAAGACGTCGCCCCGCAGGGGACCCGAGGGGGTGACCGACCAGGCACGCGTGCTCATGGCGGACAAGGCTACGCACCTCCCGGCCCGAGCCCCGCACGAGCCGGCGCCTTCCGCCGTGACCAGGGTGGACGATCGGTCCTCAGCCCACGCGTACCCTCGCGTGATGGCCGCTCCCCCGCCTCGGCGCCGCAACGACGGCATCCTCTCGGATCCCATCGACCTCGACGGTCCCCGCAACCCGCGCACCCAGTACCCGTCCGTCCCCGCCCGGGCCGGGCTGGTGGTCAAGCAGCGGGGCACGCCCATCACCGGCGTGGTCGTCGGCGTGGTGAACGGGTACCTGCACGTGAAGGACCGCCAGGGGTTCGAGCACCGGATGACGATGCTGAAGGGCGGCTTCGAGGTCGACGGCGCGATCGTGACGCTCGTCGAGCCCCGGGGCGCCGCCCCGGGCACCCCCGCCGCCGCGCCGCAGCGCACGGCGTCGGGGTCGGTCGCCGTGCCCAACGCGCCGGCCCAGGTCGCCAAGGCCAGCCGGATCCTGGTCGAGGGCCTCCACGACGCCGAGCTGGTGGAGAAGGTCTGGGGCGACGACCTGCGCGTCGAGGGCGTCGTCGTCGAGCAGCTCGAGGGCGCCGACCACCTGGACCAGGTCGTGCGCAGCTTCGCCCCCAAGCCCGGCCGCCGCCTCGGGATCCTGCTCGACCACCTCGTCGACGGGTCGAAGGAGACGCGCATCGCGGCGTCGGTGGCGCATCCGCACGTGCTCGTGCGCGGCCACCCCTACGTCGACATCTGGCAAGCCGTGAAGCCCAGCGTCCTCGGGATCTCGGCGTGGCCCGAGGTCCCGCGCGGCGAGCCGTGGAAGGAGGGCGTGATGCGCCGCCTCGGCGTCGAGGGCGAGACCTGGCAGTTCTGGAAGCACCTCCTCGGCAAGGTCACCACCTGGACCGACCTCGAACCGCCGCTCATCGGCGCCGTCGAGGAGCTCATCGACTTCGTCACCGAGCCCGCCGGCGCCTGACCTCCGCTCGCTGCTCGTTGCGCCGGGGAATGCCCCGTCGCGCTGCACCGTTGAACCATCGGCACCCCACACACCGGAGCACCTGACCCATGGCCACCATCGACCTGACCGAAGCCACCTTCCCCGAGACCATCGCCGCCGAGGGCACCGTCCTCGTCGACTGGTGGGCCTCGTGGTGCGGCCCGTGCCGGGCGTTCGCCCCCACCTACGAGGCCGTGTCCGAGCAGCACCCCGACATCACGTTCGCCAAGATCGACACCGAGGCCGAGCAGGGCCTGGCCGGCGCCGCCGACATCCAGTCGATCCCCACGCTGATGGTGTTCCGCGACGGCATCTTGCTGTTCCGCCAGTCCGGTGCCCTCCCGGCCGCCGCGCTCGACGACCTGGTCAGCCAGGTGCAGGCCCTCGACATGGACGAGGTCCGCGCCCAGGTGGCGGCCAACCAGGCCGACGCCTCCTCAGCCGGCTGAGCCCGCCTCGTCGCCCGAGCCCGCCGGGCTCCCGCCCGCACCAGACCGGCGGGCCAGCAGCGTCGTGAGCCGGGCACCGAGCTCGGCATCGGCTCGGGCCTGGAGCGCCCGGGCCAGCTCGGCCTCCACCACGATGGTGGCGAGGGGCCGGATCCGGGCCATCTTGTCGGCCAGCTCCGGGACCTTCTCCGGGTCGGGCATGCCGTCGTCGAGGTGCGGCTCGAACACGTGGGCGACCACGAGGCGGACGAAGCGCTCGGCCATGGCTTCGACATCGGCGCGGATCCGGCGCAGCTCGGCGAAGAGGTCGGGCAGCGGGATGCCCGCGTCGTGCAGCTCGAGTCCGGCGCGCAGCAGCCGCGGGCTCGGGACCCGAAGCTGGTCGCCGTCGATCTCGACCAGCCCGAGGAGCAGCGCGTCGGACGCGGCCTCGGCGTCGTCGACCTCGAGGCCGTAGCGGCGTGCGATCTCCTGGGGCGAGCCGCGGTCGGGGACCTCGTCGCTGAACGGCCCGGCGATGCCCTTGCTCAAGCCCAGCAGGTCGCCGAGGTTCCGGCCCTCGGCCCACCCGTCGACGATCTCGGCGATGTTGGCGAGGGTGAAGCCCCGTTCGAGCATCGAGCCGATGAGCCGCAACCGGACGAGGTGGCCCTCGTCGTACCAGGCCACCCGGCCCTCTCGGCGGGGCGGGGCGAGCAGGCCGCGGTCCTGGTAGGCACGGACGTTGCGCACCGTGGTGCCGGCCTCCCGGGCCAGGTCGTCGATGCGCAGCTCGCGCCCGCCGTCGGGCCCGACCGAGCGGAGCGGCGCGGCGTCGCCGTCGTGCGTGCCGGTCATGCCACCTCCCGGGCGGCGAGCGCCGCCGGCGACGTGGCCAGGTACGCGTGGGCGAGGGCGGTGTCGCCGTGGGCCGCAGGGTGGTACGACCGCTTCAGGTAGTCGGGGATCGTCTCGTAGACCTGCCGCAGCGACGGCGCCCGGCCCTCGCGGACCGTGCGGCGGAACGCCCGCCACGTGGCCTTGCCGGTCACGGTCGGGTCGGCTCGGAGGAAGAACCGGGTGCCCTCGATCCAGAGGAAGGCGAGGGCGAGGGCGGACACGACCATCGTCTCGACCCGGCGGACGTACGAGCCCGACACGTGCTGGAACAGGTCGAAGGCCACGCTCCGGTGCTCGACCTCCTCGGCGCCGTGCCACCGCAGCAGGTCGAGCATGGTCGGGTCGGCGCCCGCCTCGTCGAGGCCCGGCGAGTCGAGCACCCACATGCCCAGCACCGCGGTGAAGTGCTCGACCGCGGCGATGATCGCCAGTCGCTGCTTGAGCCAGGCCCGGGCGAGCCACGGGGGCGGGGTACGCCCGAAGAGCTCGTCGCCGAGGAGCACCTCGAACATCCAGTCGACGTGGCGGGTGTACGGGGTGGCGTCGAGGCCCTGGTCGGCCAGGTGGTCGAGGACCCCGGCGTGCGCCCGAGCGTGCACCGCCTCCTGGCCCATAAAGCCCTTCACGTCGGCGCGCAGGTTCTCGTCGGTGACGAGCGGGAGGGCCTGGCGGTAGACCCGGACGAACCACCGCTCGCCCGCCGGCAGCAGCAGGTGCAGCACGTTGATCGTGTGGGTGGCCTGCGGATCGCCGGGGATCCAGTGCAGCGGCGTGTCGGCCCAGTCGAAGCGGACCCGGCGCGCGGCGATGGCGGTCACGACGGGCTCCCCTCGGCCGGCCTCGGGCGGGTCGGCGGCGTGAGGTCGATGCGGGCGATGGCCCGGCGGAGGTGCGGGGCGAAGCGCTGGGCGAGCAGCCCGAGGCGCGCCTCGGCGGCGACGGGCACGATGGGCCGGTCCCGGTCGACGGCCCGCAGCACGGCGTCGGCCACCGCATCGGGGGTGACCCGCCGGCGCTTGTACATGCGATCGGCGGCGCGGCGGCGCTCGTCTTGTTCGTCCGCCGTGGCGCCGACGTAGCGGGTGGCGGTGGCGATGCCGGTGTCGACGAAGCCGGGGCAGATGGCGCTCACGCCGATGGCGTCGTCGGCCAGCTCGGCGCGCAGGCACTCGGTGAGCATGAGCACCGCGGCCTTCGAGGTGGCGTAGGCCGGCAACGTGCGCGACGGGGTGAAGGCGGCAGCCGAGGCCACGTTCACGATGTGCCCGACGCGACCCTCGTCGACCATCAGGCGGCCGAAGGCCCGCGCCCCGCGGATCACGCCGCGGAGGTTCACGTCGAGGAGCAGGTCCCAGTCCTCGTCGGTGGTGTCGAGGAACCGGCCGGCCATGCCGAGCCCGGCGTTGTTGACCACGATCGACGGCGCGCCGTGCTCGGCCGCGACCGCTGCCGCCAGCGCGTCGAACGCGGACCCGTCGGTGACGTCGAGCGCGTGCGACTGGGCCGTGCCGCCGAGCAGCCGGCACAGCTCGGCCGTGCGCTCGGCGGTGTCGGCGCGGAGGTCGGTGGCGATGACGTGGGCTCCCCGCTCGGCGAAGGCCAGGCACACCGACCGCCCGATGCCCGATCCGGCGCCGGTGACCACCACGACGTCGCGGTCTGGGGCCGGCTCCGGCGCTCGATCGGCCTCGACCGCAGCCACGTGCTCGGCCACGAGGCGGGCCACCAGGTCCGGCTTGGACCGCGGGATCCAGTGGCCCCCGCCGACCTCGCGGCGGACCAGGTTCGGTGCCACCCGCTCCATGCCGTCGAGCAGCGCGGGTGTCACGTAGCGGTCGCCGACCGGGACGACCAGCTGCACCGGGATGCCCGTGGTCGGCGGCACCTTCGGCGCGGTGCGGCCGTGCATGTTGGCCCGGTAGAGCTCGACGCCGTTGGCGCCGTTGGCCACCAGGTCGGGGCCGGGCCACCGGGCGTCGACCTCGGCCCCCTCGGCCCGGCTCACGACGAGCGGCCAGCTCCGGGCCAGCCGCCCGCGGCGCCAGACCTTCGGTGCGAACGGGGTGCGGAAGGCGGCGATGTACCAGGAGCGCACGGCTTGGCGCCGCGCCGCGCGCCAGCGACCCGCGCCGGGGATGCGGTGGGCACGGATCCAGGCCGCCACGTGGTCGAGCCCGGGCCCGGACATCGACGTGAAGCTGGCGAAGCGCCGGCCCACGACGGGATCGGTGACCGCCGACCAGGACTGGATCGAGCCCCAGTCGTGGGCGACGAGGTGCACCGGCTGGTCGGGTGACACGGCGTCGACCACCGCACCGAGGTCGGCCACCAGGGCCTCGAGCCGGTAGCCGGCCCGGTCGTCGGGCACGCCCGAGGCGCCGGCGCCGCGGACGTCGTAGGTGACGACGTGGTGGTCGGCTGCCAGCCGGTCCGCGACCAGGTCCCAGACCGCGTGGTCGTCGGGGTAGCCGTGGACGAGCACGAGCGTGGGCGCGGCGGCGTCGCCCCGCTCCTGGACCGCGAGCGGGAGCCCGCCGAAGCCGGCGACGCGGCGTTCGCGCACCGCGGCCGCGCTCACCGGGCCCCCGTGGCGGCGATGCCGCGCTCGGTCCAGCGGCGGACGTGGGGCAGGTCGTCGTCGAGCCAGGCGGCGTCGTCGTCGGTGATGACCAGGATCTCCTCGAACTTGGCGCCCACGCCGCGGAGGCCGAGGTGGGGCTCCATGGCCCAGAGGCCCGCCACCGGCGGGTGGTCGCTGCGCCGGTCGCCGGACCACAGGGGCGACCACCGCTCCCGCCGGCCGACCGCGATCGTGCGGGCGAGCGACCGGAGGTGGCGGCGCCCGAACCGCGCCGGCGTGATGCCGATGCCCGGGCCGGGGTCGAGCGGCTCGATGGCGTGGCCGATCACGTGGCCCGGGTAGGCGTGGTGGCGGTTGGCGTAGCCCTGGGCGGCGGCGAGGCGGTCCACCGCCTCGTAGACCTCGCGGAAGGTGCGCCCGGCCCGCACCTCCTCGACGATGAGGGCCCGGTGCGCGGCCAGGTCGTCCATCACCCGGTCGACCGCGGGGTTGGGGCCGAGCGAGGAGGTGAAGCCGATGTCCGCGGTGGCGCCGCGCACGACGGGGGCGGCGTCGAGGATGAACCCCATGCCCTCCTCCAGGCGGCGGTTCGTCGGGAGGAACTGGAGCGGCAGCCGGAAGTGCCGGAAGGCGGCCCGGTCGCCGAACCAGGCGAACGGGAGGTGGAACCAGTCGTCGACGCCGTCGGCCTCGAGCCGGCGGCGCAGAGCCGCCGCGGCCTGGCGCTCGGTGATGCCGGGCTCGAGCGTGGCGGCGACGTCGGCCGCGGCGCGGTAGGTCAGCTGCTGGACGGCGCGGAAGGCGTCGAGCTGGTCGGCGGAGGGCACCTGGCCTCGGCGGGCCGGTGCGGGGCGGTCAGCGGTCATCGTCACCATCAACCACTGTTACATCGAATGATGTCACGGTCAACCGGTCGAGGGATCCGCAGGTCAGGCACCATGTCGACCTCGATCTCTTGACAACCTCCCAGAGTGTGTTAGGCATTCCTAACATCAAGCCCCGAGGAACCCAGGACCCGATGTCGACCGATCCGCACGTCCCCGCCGAGCCCCTCAGCCCCTTCCAGGGAGGTGCCGCCGCCCACCCCGCCCGCCAGGCCTGGCTGCTCGAGGAGCTCGAGCAGTGGTTCGCCGGCGACCTGCCCGACGGGCGGGAGCGCCGCCGGATCGTCGCCCAGGCCCTGCGCTCGGCCACCGAGGACGCGCACCAGTGGCTCGACCAGCGCCTCCCCTGCGACCAGCTCCTCCGGGTCGATCTGCACCTCGACAACAAGACCGGCCCCCGCCACTCCGTGTTCCCCAGCCTGCCGACGCCGCTCGGGCTGCTGCTGATCTGCCTCGACCAGTGCCAGGTGGGCGACGAGGTCGTCCTGGTCCAGGAGCTGGCCAAGGCCGGCCGGGTCGAGGCCCGGGCCACCTGGCCCTTCGGCATGGACGAGGCCGAGACCCTCACCCGTCCCGTTCGAGTCCCGG
>DATMGQ010000286.1:0-10503 GCA_035555395.1 Acidimicrobiales bacterium | reverse complement strand
CGCCTGCTCGAGGCCGAGCCGGACCAGCGCACGCCCAACCTGCTCCTCGCCGCCGTGCACGACGTGCTGCTCGGCGGTGCGCTGGAGCCGCTGGCCGGCTGGTACCCGTCGATCCCGGGCCAGAACCCGTCGCCCCGCGCTCGGAGCCGCCCGGTCGGCCGTGGCGACGACGACCCGTGGCCGCACTTCCGCCGCATGGCCCTCGAGGACCCGGTGGTGGCCGAGCGGATCCGCACCCGCACCACCCAGACCAACGAGGTCGGCCGCAGCGCCGCCCTCCTCCCGGGGCTGTACCAGGCGACCTTCGCGGCCTCGAGCGCGCCGCCCGGCGCGCTGCGCCCGATCGGGATCGTCGAGATCGGCGCCTCCGCCGGCCTCAACCTCCACCCCAGCGCCTACGGCTACCGGTACACCGTCAGTCAGCGCAGCACGACCGACGCCGGCCACACCTACGTCGCCGGCCCCACGTACACCTCGGTCGGCAGCCGCGCCCGCCTGATGCTCGACTGCGAGCTCCGGGGCGACCGCGTGCCGCCGCTGCCCGAGGGCGCCCTGCCCGTGGCGAGCGCGGTGGGCCTCGACCTCGCCCCGATCGACCTGGCCGACCCGGCCGACGCCCGGTGGCTCGAGGCGTGCCAGTGGCCCGAGCAGCTCGACCGGCTCGCCCGCCTCCGTGCCGCCATCGCCCTGTCGCACCTCGACCCGCCCCACGTCGAGCGCGGCGATGCGGTCGACGACGTCCGCCGCCTCATCGACCAGGTCCCGGGCGAGGCGCTCCCGGTGGTCACCTCCACGTGGGTCCTCACCTACCTGCCGATCCACCGCCAGCGGGCGCTGATGCAGGTCATGGACGAGATCGGCGCCGACCGCGACGTGGCGATGGTGCTCTCCGAGCAGCCCGAGCGCATCCCCGGCGTCGACGTCCCACCCCGGCCCGACGGCGCCCCCGACGGCCGGTCCACGGCCCTCGTCCGCCTCGAGTGGCGCGACGGCGAGCGCACCGCCGTCCGCCTCGCCGACCAGCACCCCCACGGCACCTGGCTCGAGTGGCTCGCTGACTGACCACCCCGCCGTCCCCCCGGCACCCCCCCCGGCACCCCCCCCGGGGCACCCCCCCCGGGGCACCCCCCCGGCGAACTTCGTATGCGAGAGCGCTCGGAGGGGTGTCCTGCCATACGAAGTTCCGCTCCGGCCGGGCAACCCCCGGCGAACTTCGTATGCGAGAGCGCTCGGAGGGGTGTCCTGCCATACGAAGTTCGGGTCTGGGTGGGGTGCTCGGGATCGGCCTGGCGGATTCGGGGGTTCTGGGGTCCCAGGGCTAGACCTGTTGGTCTTCCCAGGGGAACTCACAAGGAGCTCACATGCCCGAAGCCGTCATCGTCGCCACGTCCCGCACGCCCATCGGTCGGGCCATGAAGGGCTCGCTCAAGAACGAGCGCCCCGACGACCTCACCGCGTTCATCGTGGACGACGTCCTCAACAAGGTCCCCCAGCTGGACCGCAACGAGGTCGAGGACCTGCTCCTCGGCTGCGGCCAGCCCGCGGGTGAGTCGGGCTACAACCTGGCCCGCATCGTCGCCATCCAGGCCGGCATGGCCAACGTGCCCGGCGTGACCATCAACCGCTACTGCTCGTCGTCGCTCATGTCGATCCGCATGGCCGAGCACGCCATCAAGGCCGGCGACGGCGACGTCTTCGTGGCCGCCGGCGTCGAGACCGTCAGCCGCTTCCTGAACGGCATGGCCGACTCCGGCCCCCACAACCCGCTCTACGCCGACGCCGAGGCCCGCACCGCCGAGCGCACCAACGAGGGCTCGTCGACGTGGGCCCCCATCGAGGGCTCGCTGCCCGACGTGTACATCACCATGGGCCAGACCGCCGAGAACGTCGCCCAGTACACCGGCACCACCCGTGAGGAGCAGGACGAGTTCGCCGCCCTCAGCCAGCAGCGGGCCACCGCCTCGCTCGAGAACGGCTTCTGGGAGAACGAGATCACGCCCGTCACCACCAAGGACGACGAGGGCAACGAGGTCGTCGTGACCAAGGACGACGGCATCCGCGCCGGCACGACCGCCGAGGGCCTCTCCGGCCTCAAGCCGGTGTTCCGCCCCGACGGCACCGTCACCGCCGGCAACGCCTGTCCGCTGAACGACGGCGCTGCGGCCGTCGTCGTGATGAGCGACACCAAGGCCAAGGCCCTCGGCCTCACGCCGCTGGCCCGCATCGTCTCGTCGGCCGCCACCGGCCTGGACCCCGAGATCATGGGCCTCGGCCCGATCGAGGCCATCCGCAAGGCGCTGTCCCGCGCCGGCATGACCATCGACGACATCGACCTGGTCGAGATCAACGAGGCGTTCGCCGCCCAGGTGATCCCCTCGGCCAAGGAGCTCGGCATCAGCTGGGACAAGCTCAACGTCAACGGTGGCGCCATCGCCGTCGGCCACCCCTTCGGCATGACGGGCGCCCGCATCATGGGCACCCTGCTCAACGGCCTCCGCAAGGACGACAAGACCTTCGGCATCGAGAGCATGTGCGTCGGCGGCGGCCAGGGCATGGCCATGATCGTCGAGCGCCTCTCCTGATCCGCCAGGACTGATCGAGGCCCCGCCTCGAGCGCAGATCGGAGCGAAGGGGCGTCCCTCGGGACGCCCCTTCGCCGCGTCCGGGGTCAGCTGATGCGCTGGTCGTACTCGGGTGAGGCGAAGACCTCGGCGACGAGTGCGATCCGGTCGAGGGCCGCGGCGCCGGGCGGGGCCCACGTCGCCACCTCCGAGGCCGTCGGCACCCGGCGGAGCATGCCGGTGGTGACGTCGACCAGGTCGACCCGCGCGGCCGTCCTCCGGACGAACTCGGACGACTCGGAGAAGCCGAGCATGACCTCGCCCCGGTTCCGGGTCCGGCGGTCGAGCTTGGCGGTCCAGGAGGCGATGCCCGCCGGGTCGCCTTCGCGGCCGAGCACGTTCCGGTACACGAGCTCCACGAACGCCCGGTTGCCGAGCGACCCGTACCGGCGCTGGAACTCGCTCGACTGGGCGAACCTCTGCGAGATGGCGGCCGCCCGCAGCCCGGCCCGGCGGTGGTCGGCCCAGTACCGCAGCCCGGTCGGATCGGGCAGGCGCTCGAAGTAGGCGAGGTACAGGCGGGTCACCGGGTCCTGGATCGGCGCCCAGTCGGGGTCGTCGACCATGGCCGCGATCCGCTCGTAGATCACGGAGGTGCGTTCGTCGACCGGCGCATCGAAGATGGCCCGCTCCCAGGCGAACCGCTCCTCGACCGTCGCGGTCCGGCCGGCGAAGTCGGCGATCTGCTGCGCTCCCAGGAGCGTCAGGCTCCGGAACGGCGGGGTCAGGATCCACTGCGGCCCGGAGGTCGCGGGGCCGGCCAGGTCGTTCACCGGCCAGAGCTGCAGCCGGTACACCTTGCCGGGCACGAGGTCGTCCACGACCGCGGGTGACGTGGCGGGCCGCTCCCACGTCTCGATGGGGTCGTACCGCGGGCCCATGGCCTGGACCCGAACGCTGGTGGTACCCAGGCTCGGGACGAACGAGATGGCGACGGTGCCGCCGTCCACGGAGTCGAGGTGCGCGTCGGGGGCCCCGGGCAGGATCCGCTGGCACTCGCTGACCTCGGACGTGAGGCCGCCGATCGTGGCGGTGCCGTAGACCCACAGCCCGGCTCGGAGATCGGCGCGGGAGCCCTGGAACCGCACGCCGTCCGCCATGGGGAAGGTCGCCGTGGCGGTCGGGATGGGCTCGACGCCGTCGCCGGACATCGTGCGTGGGCACGTGTCGCCGTCGGCCGTGACGAGGTCGACCCGGACGACGGAGGACTTCGGGACGTCGACCGATCCGCTCACGGTGCCGGCGTCGGGCGGGATGCTGGACGTGCCGCCGTCGATGGTGGGTGGGGGCGGCGGGGCCGCCGCGCCGGCTCGCGGTGCAGCGGCGAGCGAGGCGGCGATGGTCGCCGTCACCAGCGCGATCGTGGTCCGTCGTCGCATCGTGCTGCCCTCACCCCCTGCCTCCGTGCCCGGTCGGGAGGGCACCACTACGACGACGCCGGAGGCCCTCGGAAGGTTCCGGCCGCTCGATCAGAGGAGGCCGGCCTCGGAGAGGGCGGCGTGGAGGTTGAGGGAGTTGGTGTAGCGGTGCGCCTGCCAGCCGGCGGCCTCGGCGGCCTTGGCGTTGTCGGCGCTGTCGTCGACGAAGAGGATCCGGGCCGGATCGACGCCCAGCCGCTCGGCGGCTCGGGCGAACGCCGCCGGGTCGGGCTTGGTGGTGCCGAGGCGCCAGCTGAACAGGAGCTGGTCGAAGGTGCTCCCGACCTCGGTGAGGTCCTCGACCAGCCCGGCCTCGAGCAGCGGCCCGTTGTTGGTGAACAGCGCGCTGGGGCAGCGGGCGTCTCGGATGAGCTTGAGCACGCGGGCGTCGGGCTCGAACGCCGTGGCCCACGCCGCCCGGGCCGCGTCGCGCAGCTCGGTGGTGGGGGAGAGGCCGAGCAGGCCGAGCAGCTCGGCGGTGAACTCGTCGAGCTTGAACCGGCCCCGTTCGCCGGCGTCGTCGAAGCCCGACTCGAACACGAGCTGGTCGATGGTCTCGGCCGGGAGGCCGCAGAGCTCGGACAGCGCGGTGAGGCGCCGATCGGGGAGCCAGCGGCAGGTCACGCCGCCGAGGTCCATCACGAGTACGTCAGGGGGAGGGGTCATGGGGGGTGTCGTCCTGGGGGTCCGCCGGGGGAAGAGCGAGTTGCATGAGTACCAGATCCAGCGGGCGCCCGTGCTTCGACCCCACGCCCGGCATGCGGGCGACCTCCACGAAGCCGTTGCGCTGGTGGAAGCGGATGGACCCGTCGTTGCCGCCGTCGATGCCCGCCACCACGACCCGGCGACCCGCCTCCCTGGCCCGGGCGATGAGCTCGTCCATGAGGGCCTGGCCGGCGCCCGATCCCCGGTGGCGGTCGTCGAGCATGATCGTCAGCTCGACCGTGGGCCAGTAGCCGGCCTTCGAGCGGAACTCGAAGATGGCGGCGTACCCGACGACGGTCCCGTCGTCGGCGACGGCCGCGAGCGCGGCGTCGGCGGCGCGGAGGCTGCGGAGCCACGCGATCCGGTCCTCGACGCTCACCGGCTCCTCGAGCCAGATCACATCGGTCTCGGCGATGAGCTGGTTGTAGATCGCGGTGATGGCCGGGACGTCCGCCTCGACCAGGTCGCGGATGATCACCCGTGCACCTCGCCCACGAGGGCGCTGAGGTCGGCGTCGTCGATCCCGCCCGGGGTGCTCATGGCGATGCGGTCGGCGAACCCGTCGTAGCGCTCGCGCAGCCGGGCGGCGACCTGGGCTGGATCGCCGCGGAGGACGACCGCGTCGAGCAGGTCGTCGTCGACCATCGCCGCCATCTCCTCCCACCGCCCCTCCCGGGAGAGGCGCCGGAGCTCGGGGTGGAGGTGCGCCCGGCCCTCGGTCTCGAGCACCGCCGCGTACGCGGGTGTCGATCCGTAGAACCCGATCATCCAGCGGGCGGCGAGGTCGAGGTCGGCCTGCTTGGCCGGGTCGGCGGTGCACGCCACGATGGCCTGGCCGACCACGGTGAGGTCGTCCTCGGACCGCTCGGCGGCGTGGAGGCCTTCGGCGATCCGGGGCCGGGTCACGCCGAGCAGGTGGCGATCCGAGGTGAACGGGTGGACCAGGAGGCCGTCGGCCTCGGTGGTGGCGAGGGCGACCATCCTCGGTCCGAGGGCCCCGAGCCAGATCGGCGGCGGACCGTCGGGCAGGGGGCCGGGGTCGAACGCCGGCGTCATCAGCGTGTGCCGGGTGTGGTCGCCTTCGAACGTCAGCGGCTCGCCGTCCTGCCAGCGGGCGGCGATGGCTCGGATGGCGGCGATCCATTCGGCCATGCGGGCGACCGGGCTGGACCAGGTGGCGCCGTAGCGGCGCTCGACGTGGGCCTGGATCTGGGTGCCGAGCCCGAGCGCGAACCGCCCTCCGCTCTGCGCCGACAGGTCCCAGGCCAGGTGGGCGAGGTGCATCGGCGAGCGGGGGAAGGCGATGGCCACGTTGGTGTAGAGGTCGCAGCCCGTGCCCGCCGCCAGGGCCAACGGCAAGAAGACGTCGTGGGGCCCCTCGAACGTGAACAGCCCGTCCACGCCGGTGGCCGCCAGCTCCTCGGCACGCTTCGCCACCTCGGCCGGAGGCGCCATCAACAGGGCATCGAGCTTCACCCGGGCGATGCTACGACCGGCCGGGCCGGGCCGGGCCGGGCGGGGTCAGGGGTCGATGGAGAGCCAGTCGAGGACGACGGCGGCCGTCCAGGACTGGGAGGGCGAGCCGAGGGGCTCGCCGCTGAACGGCTCGACGTACTCGGTGCAGCCGGTGTCGCGCAGCTGCTCGATGCCCGTGGTGCGCAGGTGGTTCGCCGTGCGCTGGTGGCCCGAGCGCCGCAGGCCCCACCACAGCAGCCACGTGATCGGCGGCCACTGCGGACCCCGCCAATACCCCTTCTTGTCGAAGCGGGGATCGGTCGTCGCCGTGGTGAGCGGGAGGGGCCACGCCAGGCCGTCCGCCCCGGCGTAGGTGGGGCCGTGCAGGCGGTCGACGAGCACCGCAGCCCGGTCGATGCTGCACCCGGCGATGAGCGGAGCGAACCCGCCGATCGTGTCCGAGCGGATCGGGCGGCCGGTGATGCGGTCCTGGTCCAGGCAGGCCTGGAGCTCCTCGTCCCAGGCGGCATCGAGGGCGGCGCGGGTGCGGTCGGCGTCGGCGCGGTGGCCCGGGGCTGCCTCGGGCCGTCCGGCGATGGGCGCCAGGTCGGTGAGGGCGTCATCGGCGGCGGCGAGGATGGCGCTGAAGAAGACGTCGGCGACCCGGAACGGGTGCTCGGCCATGGCCTTCTCCTGGTCGTAGTCGACCGCGATCAGGCAGTCGACGAGGTAGCGGTAGCGCTCGTACTCGGTGTTGGTGGGGCGCTCGCTGGGGTCGGTGACGTAGGTGAGGTCGGGCCGGGGCAGGTCGTCGATCACGTCGGGCTCGACCCGCGACAGCGGCCGGTCCCACCGTGGCGAGTTGTCGAGCCCGCTCTCCCACGGGTGGAGGATCGTGACCAGGCCCGTCCCCTCGGGGTCGCGGGCCGTGCGCAGCCAGCGGTGCCACCGCTCGAGCCGGGGGTAGAGGTCGACGATGGCGTCGTCGACCTCGTGGAGGGTCGCCGCGTCGCGGGTGGCAGCCACCTCGCGGATCCGGGCGAGCGCGACGGCGTGGATCGGCGGCTGGCAGATCCCGCTGGTCGCCGCTCCCGATGGTGCGTGCAGCGCCGTGCCCCAGGTGTTCGGTCCCGGCTCGTAGGCGCCGCGGGCCACGTTCAGGTCGAACACGATCTGCGGGATCATCCCCGTCGACCACTGGCCCCGCAGCAGCGACCACAGCTCGTTGATGGCGCGCATCGGGTCCAGCTGCGCCCAGCCCATCGCCACGAACCCGGCGTCCCAGCTCCACTGGTGCGGGTACAGCCGGGGCGACGGGCGGGTCCACGTCCCGCGGTCGTTCCCGTACAGCACCTCGATGGCACGCTTGGCGAGCTGGTCCACGGCTCGGAACCTAGGCGCCCCGATGGGGGTCACAGGGCCGGATCGCGGCCGGTTCACGGGGCCTTCACATGCCCGTCACAGCGCGTGCGGCGAGCAGCCGCCGACGGCCTCTGCCAGCATGGACACCCATGCGCTTGGGGGGAGCGGGTGAGGGGCCGGACGTGCAGACGGGTGTGGGCCGACTCACCCGGCGCGACGTGCTCCGACTGGTCGGCGCTTCCGCAGTGGCCACCGCCCTGCCCGTCGGGCTGTCCTCGTGCATGCCGACCACCACCCCGGGACCGCTCGCCCCGGATGCGTCGCTGCGGTCGCTGGGGTTCGTCGGCGGCACCGACGTCGACCTGGGGCCGGGAGCCTGGTGCTGGTTCCAGTCCCCCCGGTCGTCGATGGGGCCGAACGGGGTGCTCTGGCTCGGCACCTCGGTGGGCGTCGGGTCGACGGCCAAGGGCGCGGTCCAGGTCACCGCGTACGACACGCGTGCGAACCGCGTGCTGACCCGCCGGACGGTCGAGAACGCGCAGGTCGACGACCACACGTCGCCGTCGGTCATGACCTTCGGGGACCGGGTGCAGGTGGCATGGGCCCGCCACTGGTGGACCGACTACCTCGACATCGGGGAGACCTCGGTGACGGGGCCGTTCACGGTCCAGCGGATCCAGCGGCCCGCGGCGAAGGACCCGCCGGGCATCGGCACCTCGTACTGCTCGGCCCACGTGGTCGACGGCGTCCGGTGGGTGCTGTACCGGGGCGAGCAGTTCTCGTGGAACCTGCTCACGTCGCCGGACGGGGTCACCTGGACGCCGCGCGGGCTCGTGATCCAACCCAGGACCCCCGGCGATCGGCCGTACTTCCAGGCGGCGAGCGACGGGCGGCGCCTCTGGTTCGTGGTCACCGACGCGCACCCCAGCGACTTCGGCGGCTGCGGGGCCTACGCCGGCTCCATCGACCCGGACCTCCGCATCTTCCGCTCCGATGGGGTCGAGGCGGGCCGCGTCGGCAGCGCACCGCCGCTTCCCCGGTCGCTCACCCACCTCGCCGAGGGGGTCGACGGGCCGGGCGAGGCCGGCGACGTCGACCACTGGCTGAGCGACCTGCGCACCATCGGGAACCGCCCGTGCGGCGTGTTGATCCGCCGGGACCCGTGGCCGGCGGGCTCGGCTTCGGTGGGGAACTACCGCCACGCCTACCTCTGGATCCGCCAGCGGGGTTCGAGCTGGGTGGTCGAACCCCTCTGCTGGGCCGGCGGCGAGCTGACGCCCACCCAGCCCGACTACGCGGGCCTGGCCACCCAGGACCCGACCGATGCCAGCCGGGTGGTGGTGTCGACCGATGTCGACCCGGTGACCGGCGACCCGCTCGTGTCGAGGGCCGACGGGCTCGTGCACCACGAGCTGTTCGAGGCCCAGCGCCAAGACGACGGGACCTGGTCGTTCTCGGCGATCACGGTGGACAGCACGGCCGAGAACGTCCGCCCGCACATCGCCGCCGGCGGCACCGCCAAGACGCTGAGCTGGATGCGCGGCAGCTACCGCACCTGGGAGGACTTCGAGACGCGGATCATCGTGCGTCGGGCCGTCCCGATGCCCGCGCACCGGGCGTCGCCGTCGACCGCGACGTCGGCGGGGTCGGGGTCGGCGTCGGCCGCGTTCGCCCGGCCGAGCTGACCGCTCAGGAGCGGGGCCAGGCCCGATCGAGGATGGCGTCGAGGTCGGTGGACGGCGGCAGCGTGCCGAACGCCCGCCCGCCGTCGCCGGCGAGCCGGGTGGCGCAGAACGCGTCGGCGACGGCGGCAGGGGCGTGGCGCACGAGCAGCGACCCCTGCAGCACGAGCGCGGCGCGCTCGACGATGCGGCGGGCGCGCACCTCGAGGTCGCTGGCATCGGCCAGCTCGGCGTGGAGGTCGGACACCGCCCGGTCGAGGCGGGGGTCGGCACCCGAGGCGAGCGCGATCTCGGCGAGCAGCGCCTGCACCGACTCCGGATCTCGGGCGGCGGCCCGCAGCACGTCGAGGCAGATCACGTTGCCCGAGCCCTCCCAGATCCCGTTGAGCGGCGACTCGCGGAACAGCCGGGCCATGGGCGCCTCCTCCACGTACCCGGCGCCGCCCAGGCACTCCAGCGCCTCGTGGGCGAAGACGGGCGCACGCTTGCACACCCAGTACTTGCCGACCGCCGTGGCGATCCGGGTGAAGGCGCCCTCGCCGCGGTCGTAGCCACCGGCCAGCCGGGTCATGAGGATCGTGGCCGCCTCGGACTCGACCGCCAGGTCGGCGAGCACGTTGCGCATCAGCGGCTGGTCGATGAGCGGCTTGCCGAAGGCGCTGCGGTGCTGCGCGTGGTGGATCGCCTGGCTGAACCCGGCCCGCATCTGGCCGACGACGCCGATCACGCAGTCGAGACGGGTGTGGTTGACCATCGTGAGGATCGTGGGGATGCCGCGGCCCTCCTCGCCCACGAGCCGGGCGAGCGCGCCGTCCATCTCGATCTCGCTGCTCGCGTTGGACTTGTTGCCGAGCTTGTCCTTGAGCCGCTGGACCTCGATCGCGTTGCGGGTGCCGTCGGGGAGCCAGCGGGGGAGGGCGAAGCACGACAGCCCGGCATCGGTGTAGGCGAGCGTCAGGAACAGGTCGCTCATCGGGGCCGAGCAGAACCACTTGTGGCCGGTGATGGCGTACTCCTCGCCGGGACCGTTGGCCGACGTGGTGGCGACGGCGCGCGTGGTGTTGGCCCGCACGTCCGACCCGCCCTGCTTCTCGGTCATGGCCATCCCGGCGATCGCTCCGGCCTTGCCGGCGGCCGGGGCCGGGGCCGGGTCGTAGGTGCGCGACGTGAGCAGCGGCTCCCACACCGCGCTGAGCGAGGGCTCGGCCCGCAGCGCCGGGACGATCGAGTAGGTCATCGAGATCGGGCAGCCGTGCCCGG
>DATMGQ010000285.1:0-16777 GCA_035555395.1 Acidimicrobiales bacterium | reverse complement strand
GCGTCGAATCGACGTCGATTCGACGCGTACGCCACCGATGGGGAGCAGCGGACCGTGGTTGGATGCGGGGATGCGCCGCTCGATCGACGACCACCCGTTCGACCCCTCGCTCGACCCGGTCGTGGCCGACGACCCGGACCTGACGCCGGTGTCGTGGGCGATCGCCATCGCCGACGACTACGACGACGCCGAGCCCCGCGTCGTGCTCACCGTCGACGAGATCGGCAAGCCGGGGGAGGGCCTCGTCGCCCACCTCCTGCCAGCCGAGGCCCGGCGGATCCGCCTCGCCCTGCGCGACGCCCTCAAGGAGGTCGGCGAAGACCCCGGGGCGTGACCCGGCGCGGGCGCGCCGCGGCCGGTCGCGTGGGCGACCGGCCGAAACGGGGGTGGGCGGGGCTAGGCTGTCGAATCCCCTGAAAAGGGGTCCGCCAAACCTCAGGACCGCACCACGACCCATGGCCGTCCATCCCGACCTGGCCGCTGAACAGGCCTACATCGACCGTGCGTACGACTGCCTCGAGCAGGCGCGCTCGTCAGCGAACCGGTTGAAGGGCATGGTCGAGGTCGGCAAGGGCGGGACCGAGCAGGCCCGCTTCGAGCGCGAGGTCATCTTCGACACGGTCGTCCACCGGCTCACCCAGCTCCAATTGGGCGATGCCTCGCTGCTGTTCGGGCGCATCGACCAGGAGGAGGAGGACGGCGGCGACACCTTCTACATCGGCCGCCTCGCCGTGTCGGACCCGAACCAGGAGCCGGTCGTCGTCGACTGGCGGGCGCCCGTGGCCGAGCCGTTCTACCGGGCCACCGGGCGCCAGCCGATGGGCCTCGCCCGCCGCCGCTACTTCGCCACCCGCGGCCGGCAGCTGCTCGGCATCGAGGACGAGCTCTTCGGCGAGCACGCGCTCGACCTCGGCGAGGGGGCGGGCCTCCAGGGCCACGGCACCCTCATCGCTGCGCTGGAGACGGCGCGGTCGGGTCGCATGGGCGACATCGTCGCCACCATCCAAGGCGAGCAGGACGAGATCATCCGGGCGCCGCTGCCGGGCGTGCTCGTGGTCCAGGGCGGTCCGGGCACCGGCAAGACCGTGGTCGCCCTCCACCGCGCGGCCTACCTCCTCTACACGCACCGGTTCCCGCTCGAGGACCAGGGCGTGCTCGTCGTCGGCCCGAACCGCCTCTTCCTCGCCTACATCGAGCAGGTGCTGCCGTCGCTCGGCGAGTCCGGCGTCGAGCTGGCGGTGCTCGCCGACCTGGTCGACGACGTGGCCATCCGGGGCCGCGACCGCGAGGCCGTCGCCCGGCTGAAGGGCCACGAGGTGATGGGCAAGGTGCTGGCCAAGGCGGTCCGCGACCGCAAGCGGGCGCTGCGTCGGCCGCTGCGCGTCGGGCTCGGCCTCCAGACCCTCACCCTCTCGGTCTCGGTCTCGGCCGACATCGTGCGCGACGCTCGGCGCCGCTTCCGCTACCACAACGCCGGGCGGCGCTTCGTGGAGAGGGAGGTGGCGTTCCACCTCGCCGAGTCGGCCCGCACGCCGCTCGACCCGCAGGAGGTGTGGCGGCAGGTCCGCAAGCACCCCGACGTCCGGGCCGCGCTCGAGGAGATGTGGCCGGTGCTCACGCCGGCGCAGCTGCTCCACGACCTGTTCGGGTCGAAGGCGCTGCTGTACCTGGCGGCCGGCCGGCTGCTCCCGAAGGAGCGCGTCGAGCTGCTGCACCGGCCCCGTTCGGCCTCGGTCGACGAGGTCGTGTGGACCCACGACGACGTCCCGCTGCTCGACGAGGCCCGCTCCCTGCTCGGCCCCAAGCCCCGCAAGGTCAAGCGCGACGACGACGAGATCCGCACCTACGGCCACATCGTCGTCGACGAGGCGCAGGACCTGTCGCCGATGCAGCTCGCCATGATCAGCCGCCGCTCGCTCAACGGCTCGCTCACCGTGGTCGGCGACATCGCCCAGTCCACGGGGGCGTGGGCGCACGCCGACTGGGACGAGATCCTGTCGCTGCTGCCCGACCGCCGCCCGGCGCGCCGCGAGCAGCTCACCGTCGGCTACCGCATCCCCGGTCCCAACATGGACCTGGCGGCCCGCGTCCTCGCCCGGTCGGCGCCCGACCTGCGGCCGCCGCAGTCGGTCCGCCAGGGCGGCCGGCCGCCGCAGTTCGTGCGGGTCGAGGGCGCGGGCCGGCTCGGTGCCGCCACCGCCCAGGCCGTGCGGGACGAGATCGCCGCGGTCGACAACGGCAACGTCGGCGTGATCTGCCCGGCGTCTCGGGTGCAGGAGTGCTCCGACGCCCTCACCGCGGTCGGCATCGACCACGGCGTCGCCATCGAGCAGGGCCTCAACCACCAGGTGACGGTGGTGCCCGTCGGCATCGTCAAGGGCCTCGAGCTCGACGCCACCGTCGTCGTCGACCCGGGCGGGATCCTCGAGGAGGAGGCGCAGGGGATGCGGGCGCTCTACGTGGCGCTCACCCGCGCCACCAAGCTGCTCACCGTGGTCCACGCCGGCGACCTGCCCGACGTGCTGGCCCCGGTGGAGGTCCCGCAGCCCCAACCCGTCGCCTGACGCAGCCCGCGCCGAAGCAACGGACGGGGCCGCACGGCCCGGGAGGGTCGCTCAGTCGTCGGCGACGAGGATGCGGGCGCTCGCGAACGAGCCCACGCCCACGTGGCGGCCGTCGATCTCGACGGTGGTGGTGCCGTCGGGCGAGCTGGCCGTGACCGTGCCGGTGTGGCCGGGCTGGATCGACGCCTCCTCGAGGAAGTCGAGCAGGCCGTCGGTGAACTCCAGCTCCTCGGGGATGCGCAGCACGGTGAACGACTGGCCGACGCCGAGGTCCGACAGCGGCACCATCTCCGGGGCCTTGTAGGCGGTGCCGGGGATCGGGTTGCCGTGCGGGCAGGTGGTGGGATCGTCGAGCAGGCGGATGATCGCGGCCTCGACGGCGTCGGAGATGACGTGCTCCCAGCGACCGGCCTCGGTGTGGGCATCGGCCCAGGACAGGCCGAGGATGTCGGTGAGGAGGCGCTCGGCGAGGCGGTGGCGGCGCACGACGCGCTCGGCGAGGACCGAGCCCGACTCGGTGAGGCGGATGGTGCGGTCGATCTCGACCAGCCCCTCCGACTCCATGCGGCGGGTCATCTCCGACACGGCCGGACGGGAGACGTGCAGGCGCTCGGCGATACGGGCCTGGATCACCTCGACATCGTCCTCGTGCAGCTCGAAGATCGCCTCGCAGTACTCCTCGAAGGCGGGGTGGTACTCACGTGATTGGAACTCGGCCACGGCCCGAGGGTACTGCCTGCGTCGCTCGAAGGTGTTCCTCCGGTCACCTAGGGTCCGGGCATGCGGAAGCCCCTCGCCTTGCTGTGTGCCGTCGCCCTGGCCCTGGTCGCCGCCGGTTGCGGCTCGTCGAGCGGCTCGGAGGGATCGGACGACCGGCCCACCACCACCGAGGCCGAGGCGACCACGACCACGGCGGCCGACGGCGGCAGCACCGACGGCGGCGGCGACGTGGAGCCCACGAACGTGTCGGCCGATGCGTACGCCGAGGCCTTCGCCACCGGCCTGACCTCGGGCAAGGCAGACGACGGCGACCTGGTGCTCCCGGCTGACGCCGCCGAGTGCGTGGCGCCCAAGTTCGTCGACGCCATGACCGTCGAGCTCCTGAACCAGGCGGGGATCACCGCCGAGGACGCCGCCGACCCGTCGTTCGACCCGTCGACCGTCGGCCTCGACGAGGACCAGGCGGCCGAGCTCGTCGCCGGGTTCGGTGCCTGCGACTTCGACATCTACGCCGAACTGGCCGCCTCGATCACGATGGGCCTCGGCGAGGACGTCCAGCAGTGCGCCGCCGAGAACATCGACCACGACCTGGCCGATGCCCTGCTCGTCACCTCGTTCAGCTCCGGCCAGTCCGACGCCGAGTTCGAGGCCTTCCTGGCCGACCTCGGCGAGTCCTGCGACCTCCCGGACCTGTGATGGGAGCCCGACCGACGGCGTCCCGCCGGATCCTGCTGCTCCTGGTGGGTGCCGCGCTGCTCGTCGCCGGCTGCAGCAGCTCCAGCGCCGACGACGGTGCCGGCGATGCCGACCGCGCTTCGACCACCACCACGGCGGACCGGTTCGCCCCGGTCGACG
Organism: Acidimicrobiales bacterium; assembly: GCA_035555395.1. Taxonomy (GTDB): domain Bacteria; phylum Actinomycetota; class Acidimicrobiia; order Acidimicrobiales; family Iamiaceae; genus Aquihabitans. Next base: position 12,638 of record DATMGQ010000285.1, on the reverse strand, counting down.
AGGTCGACGACACCGAGCCCCAGCGGGCCGACGGCACCGAGGCCGAGTACGTGGCCGCGTTCGAGTCCGACCTCCTCGCGGGCGGCGGCCAGGGCGACCCGCCCTTCACCGAGGAGGAGGCCGCGTGCGTCGCGCCCCGGTGGGTCGACGCGATCACCGTCGAGGCGCTCCGGGCGAGCGGCACGGCACCCGACGAGGTCGGCGACTTCGACATCACCCTGATCGACCCCGACCCCGACCGGGGGCAGGTCATGGTCGACGCGCTGACGGACTGCGGCATCGACGTCGTGGCGGTGGTCGCCCAGTCGTTCGCCGCGCAGTCCGACACCGAGCTGCAGGCGTGCGCCGAGCGCGAGATCGACCCCGAGCTGGCCGAGGCCCTCCTCGTCACCGGGTTCGGCGGCGCCGGAGAGGACGAGATCTCCACCGCCTACGCCAAGGTGATGAGCCAGCTCTCCGACGCCTGCGGCCAGCCCGGAGGCTGACCGCCCCGGTCTCGCTGTCAGCACCCGTCCGTAGGCTTCGGGGATCGCTGCGCTGGATCTCTTCTCGCCGCCCGTCCGGGACTGGTTCGCCACGTCGTTCCCCGCGCCCACCCAGGCGCAGGAGGAGGGGTGGCCGGCCATCGCCTCGGGCGACCACACGCTGATCCTGGCGCCCACCGGGTCGGGCAAGACGCTGACCGCGTTCCTGTGGGGCATCGACCGGCTGCTCACCACGCCGCCGCCCGACCCCAAGGCGGCCACCCGCCTCCTCTACATCTCGCCCCTGCGGGCGCTCGCGGTCGACGTCGAGAAGAACCTGCGGGCGCCGCTGGTCGGCATCGCCCACGCCGCCGAGCGGGCGGGCCACCCCGTCAACGTGCCCACGGTCGGCTCCCGCACCGGCGACACCCCGGCCGACGAGCGCCGGCGGCTGGCGCGCAACCCGCCGGACCTCCTCATCACCACGCCCGAGTCGCTCTACCTCATGCTCACGTCGGCGGCCCGAGACACGCTGGTCAACGTCGAGGCGGTGATCATCGACGAGATCCACGCCCTCGCCGCCACCAAGCGGGGGTCGCACCTGGCGCTCACCCTCGAGCGGCTCGAGGCCCGGTGCGCCACGCCGCCGCAGCGCATCGGCCTATCGGCCACGCAGCGGCCGCTGGAGGAGATCGCCACCTTCCTCGGCGGCTTCGAGGCGCCCGGCAAGCGCCGCCCGGTCACCGTGGTCGATGCCGGGAGCCGCAAGCCGCTCGAGATGGAGGTGGTGGTCCCGGTCGAGGACATGGGTGCGCTCGGCACCGTCATCGAGGGCCCGGTGGGCGGCGGTCCCGCGGCGGCGGGCCCGGTGCGCAAGTCGATCTGGCCGGCGATGCACCCCCGCCTGCTGGAGCTCGTGCAGGAGCACCGGTCCACGCTGATCTTCGTCAACGCCCGGCGCCTGGCGGAGCGCCTCGCCACCCGGCTCAACGAGCTCGCCGCGGAGGAGGCCGACCGGGAGGCCGGGACCGAGTCGCCCGATGCCCTGGCCTCGCGGTTCGTGGCGGCCGAGGCCGTCGGGGCGCCGCCGGCCGACGTGGAGCTGGTGAAGGCGCACCACGGCTCGCTGTCCCGGGAGCGGCGGCTCATCATCGAGGACGAGCTCAAGTCGGGTCGCCTGCGCGGGCTCGTCGCCACGTCGTCGCTGGAGCTGGGCATCGACATGGGCGCGGTCGACCTCGTCATCCAGGTCGAGTCCCCCGGCGCGGTGTCGCGGGGGCTCCAGCGCATCGGGCGCGCCGGGCACCAGGTGGGAGAGCCCAGCAAGGGCAAGGTCTTCCCCAAGCACCGAGCGGACCTCGTCGAGGCGGCGGTCGTGGCCCAGCGCATGCACGACGGGCTCATCGAGCACACCCACTACCCGCGCAACCCGCTCGACGTGCTCGCCCAGCAGGTGGTGGCGTCGGTGGCGCTCGACGAGCTGAAGGTGTCGGACCTCGCCGCGCTGGTGCGGCGGGCGGCCCCGTTCGCCGACCTGAGCGACGAGGTGTGGGAGGCCGTGCTGGACCTGCTGGCCGGGCGCTACCCGTCGGAGGAGTTCGCCGAGCTGCGGCCACGGGTCGTGTGGGACCGCGGCGCCGACCTCATCCGCGGGCGGGCCGGGGCACAGCGCCTCGCGGTCACCTCCGGCGGCACCATCCCGGACCGGGGCCTCTACGGCGTGTTCCTGCCCGACGGCACGCGGGTCGGCGAGCTCGACGAGGAGATGGTCTACGAGTCCCGTCCGGGCGAGACGTTCCTGCTCGGCGCCTCCACCTGGCGCATCGAGGACATCACCCACGAGCGCGTCGTCGTCACGCCCGCACCCGGCCAGCCCGGGAAGATGCCGTTCTGGCACGGCGACGGGCCGGGCCGGCCGCTCGAGCTCGGCGCGGCGCTCGGCGAGTTCGTGCGCGAGATCCGGGCCCTGCCGGCCGACGCCGCTGCCGAGCGGCTCCAGGAGCGCCACGACCTGGACCCGTGGGCGGCCGAGAACCTCCTCGGCTACCTGCAGGACCAGGCCGATGCCACCGGGGCCGTCCCCGACGACCGGACCATCGTCGTCGAGCGGTTCCGCGACGAGATCGGCGACTGGCGGATCTGCGTCCTGTCGCCCTTCGGCGCCCAGGTCCACGCCCCGTGGGCGATGGCCCTGCGCGCCCGGCTGGCCGAGCGGTGGGGGATGGAGGTCGAGCTCATGTGGAGCGACGACGGCATCGTCCTGCGCCTGCCCGAAGCGGTCGACGAGCTCCCCACCGACGAGCTGCTCATCGATCCCGACGACATCGACGAGATCATCATCTCGATGCTCCCGGGCACCGCGCTGTTCGCGTCGCGCTTCCGTGAGGCGGCGGCCCGGGCCCTGCTCCTCCCGCGCCGCCGGCCCGACCGGCGGACCCCGCTGTGGCAGCAGCGCCAGAAGGCCGCGGACCTGCTGGCGGTGGCGGCCAAGCACCCGAGCTTCCCGATCCTGCTCGAGGCCACGCGCGAGTGCTGCAACGACGTGTTCGACCTGCCTGCCCTCCGTGGCCTGCTGCGGGACCTGCGGTCCCGCAAGGTCCGGGTGGTCGAGGTCGACACGCCCCAGGCGTCGCCGATGGCCCAGTCGCTCCTGTTCGGGTGGATCGCGGTCTACATGTACGAGGGCGATGCGCCCCTCGCCGAGCGGCGGGCCGCGGCGCTCGCCCTGGACCGGGACCTCCTGCGCGAGCTGCTCGGCGCCGAGGAGCTCCGGGACCTGCTCGACCCCGAGGTCCTCGAGGACCTGGAGCGCGAGCTGCAGCGCCTCGTCGAGGGCCGCCTCGCCCGTGACGCCGACGAGGTCACCGACCTCCTGCGCGTCCTCGGCCCGCTCACCACGCCCGAACTGGTGCTGCGGTGCGCGCCGGTGCTGGCCGGCGAGCTCCCCGCCGCGCTGGCCCAGCTCGCCGAGGACCGGCGGATCATCGCGGTGTCGGTCGCCGGCGAGGACCGGTGGGCCGCTGCCGAGGACGCGGGCCGGCTGCGCGACGCGCTGGGGTGCGCGATCCCGGTCGGGCTGCCCGGCGTCTTCACCGATCCGGTCGACGCCCCGCTCGAGGGGCTCGTCGTCCGGTACGGCCGCACGCACGGGCCCTTCCTCGACCGCGACGTCGCCGCTCGGCTGGGCATCGACGGAGGCCGGGTGCGGCCCGTGCTCGACGCGCTGGTGGCCGACGGCCGGCTGGTGCGCGGCGAGTTCCGCCCGGGCGGGGCCGAGCGCGAGTGGTGCGATCCCGAGGTCCTCCGCCAGCTCCGGCGGCGGTCCCTCGCCGTGCTGCGCGCCGAGGTGGAACCGGTCGACGGCGCCGCCCTCGGCCGGTTCCTGCCGGCGTGGCAGGGGGTGGGCCTGCCCCGCCGGGGGCTCGACGGGCTCGTCGAGGTGCTGGGCGTGCTGGCCGGCGCCTCGGTCCCGGCGTCGGTGCTCGAGTCCGACCTCCTGCCGTCCCGCATGGCCGACTACCGGCCGTCGGACCTCGATGCCCTGTGCACCGCCGGTGACCTCGTGTGGCTCGGCGCGTCGCCGCTCGGCTCCACCGATGGTCGCGTCCGCCTGGTGTTCCGCGACCAGGTCGACCTGCTGGTGCCCGAGCCGGATGCGGACGAACGGCCCGAGGGCCCGGTGCACGACGCGCTGCGAGCCCACCTGGCGGATCGGGGCGCGTCGTTCTGGGCCGAGCTCGTCGGCGCCGCCGCTGCCGCCGAGGCCGACTACGACGAGGCCACCGTCCTGGCCGCGCTGTGGGACCTGGTCTGGGCCGGCGAGGTCACCAACGACTCGCTGGCGCCGTTGCGGGCGTTCGTCGCCGCCTCGGGCGGCCGCCGGGCCAAGTCCGGGTCCGCGCCGCGCGGGCGGCCGCGCCCCGGGCGCCTCAGCCGGCTCGGACCGCCCACCGGGGCCGGCCGGTGGTCGCTGGTCGCCTCGCTGCGCGGGCCGCTGCCGGGCCAGGCGGCCCCGTCGGCCACCGAGGTGGCCCACGCCCGGGCCATGCAGCTGCTCGAGCGCTACGGCGTGCTCACCCGCGAGGCGGCGCTCGGCGAGGGCATCGTCGGCGGGTTCGCCGGGGTGTACCCCGTCCTCAAGGCACTCGAGGAGCGCGGTGCGGTGCGCCGCGGGTACTTCGTCTCCGGGCTCGGGGCGGCCCAGTTCGCGGTCCCCGGTGCGGTCGACCGCCTGCGGTCGGCGCGCGAGCCGCGGCGGGCCGATGCCCTCGGCGGCGAGGACGGCCGCGGCGGGCGCGACGCGGCCGACGTGGTCGTGTTGGCCGCCACCGACCCCGCACAGCCCTACGGCGCGTCGCTTCCGTGGCCGCCCACCGACGGACGGCCGGCGCGGGCGGCGGGGGCCCTGGTGGTGCTGGTCGACGGCGAGGCCGCGGCGTACGTCGAGAAGGGCGGGCGGAGCCTGCTCACCTTCCCCGCCGCGGTGGTCGACGGCCGGTGGCCCGAGGCGCTCGCATCGGTGGTGCGCCGGGGGCAGCGCCGCACGCTCGAGATCGCCAAGATCGACGGCAACCCGGCTCGCGAGTCGGGCCACGCCGATGCGCTGCGCGAGGCCGGCTTCGGCGACGGGTACAAGGGCCTCGTGCTACGCAACCGCTGACCGACCGTCGCTGCTGTGCCGCTGCCCGGCGGCTCGTCGGACACTGCTGATCAGGCGTTGCCGGTCCGCTCCGCCGGCGCGAGCCTGCAGGTCCCGCTCGCCCGTGCACCCCGAGGGCCTCCCCGTCCCTGCTGCCCTCGGAGTCCGCTGTGCCTGCTCGCCCGTCCCCACCTGTCCGCGCTGCCCTGCTCGTCCGCGCCGCCCTGCTCGTCCTCGTCGCGGTGGTCGTCGTCGCCGTCCCGGCCTGCACGCCCCGGCCGACGCTCGCCGAGCTCGACCGGAAGCTCTACGCCACCTCGCTCCCGTCGTTCGACCGGTGGTGGCGGGGCGAGCAGGCGTCGGCCAACGGCGTGAGCCGGGCGACGATCGACCGGTGGCTGGCCTCGTCGCCGGGCCGGTTGGATTCGGCGGCGGCACGGGCCCGGCCGTGGGACGTGAGCACCGACCTGTGCTCGTCCTCGCCGGACACCGGCCCGGTCTTCGACTTCCGGGTGCCGTGCATCCGCCACGACTTCGCGTGGCGGAACCTGCGGCGGCTGGGCGGATCCACCCGGTCACGCCGGCTGGCGGCCAGTCGCCAGTTCCTGGCCGACCTGCGGACCACCTGCGATGCCCGGGCCCTGGTGCAGCGGCCGGCGTGCCGGGCGTTCGCCGCCTCCTACTTCGCTGCGGTCTCGGTCGTGTCCTGACCGGTCGTGGGTATCGTCGGAGCCATGACCGACGCGCAGTGGTACTGGTGCCTGACCCACGATCGAGCCGAAGCTGCCGACGTCCGCGACGACCCGCTCAACGCCCTCGGTCCGTACCCCACGCCCGAAGCCGCGGCCGACTGGCGCACGCTCAACGAGGAGCGGGCGCTGAAGTGGAAGGTCGAGGACGAGGAGTGGACCGGCGACGACGCCGACTCCTAGATGCCCGAGGGCGACACCCTCCACCGCACGGCCAACCGGCTCCGCCCGGCGCTCGCCGGGGCGACGCTCACCCGGTTCGAGGCGCCGAGGCTGCGAGGCGACCGGCCGGTCCCTGGCGTGGCGATCGAGGGCGTGGAGGCGGTCGGCAAGCACCTGCTGATCGACTTCGCCGGCGGTCTCACCCTGCGCACCCACCTCGGGATGCCCGGGTCGTGGCACCTGTACGAGGAGGGCCAGCGGTGGCGCAAGCCCCGGCACCTGTTGCGGGCGCTGGTCGCCGTGCCCGGCTGGGAGGCGGTGTGCTTCTCGGCGCCCACCGTGGAGACCTACCGCCGGGACCATCCCGGTGGTGCGCTGGGCACCGACCTCGACCCGGTCGGGCACCTCGGTCCCGACCTCTGCACGCCCGACCCCGACCTGGACGAGGCGCTTCGGCGCTACGCCGAGGCGTGCGACCCGTCGACCGAGATCGCCGTCGCCCTGCTGGACCAGCGGCTCGCGTCGGGGATCGGCAACGTCTACAAGTCCGAGGTGCTGCACCGCTGCCGGGTCGACCCGTTCGCGCCGGTGGCGTCGGTGCCGGTGGCGGTCCGCCGCCAGCTGCTCGCCGCGGCCAACCGCCTCCTGCTCGTGAACCTCACGACGACGCGTCGCACCACCGTGCCGGGCCCGCCGGGCTCGGTGGCCGTGTACGGGCGGGAGCGCCGCCCGTGCCGGGTGTGCGGGACGCCGATCCGCATGGTCCACCACGGCGAGCAGAACCGCAGCACCTACTGGTGCCCGCGCTGCCAGCCGCCGGGCGCGGTCGGCGTGGTTCGGCCGGCGGCCTCGCCGGCGAGGTAGGCCTCGCCCCGCGGGGAGAGGCGGTAGCCGACGTCCAGGCTCTCGGTGAGCCCGAGTGCCTTCAGCTTGCGGACGTTCAGCTTGAAGGCGGGACGCTCGGCGCCCAGGCGCTCGGCCAGCTCGGTCGAGACCACGGCCGGGTGGTCGCGGATCACCTCGAGCGTCGCCGTGGTCCAGGCGCCGGTGGGGGAGCGGCGGTCGTAGCCGGCCAGCTTCGCCCGGATCGTGGTCCGCTCGTCGTGGTCGAGGTCGGCGGCCTGGCGCAGTGCGAGGCGCGGGTCGTCGCCGAGGAGGTGGAACGCGATCCGGTAGACCTGGCGGCCGTCGTCGGCGTCGCCGGCACGGAGCAGCGCCCGCTGGGCCTCGGCATCGGCGTTTCCCGCGGCCCGGGCGTCGTCGTCGGTGATCGCGGCGGGGTCCACGACCTCGACCGCGTCGATGGCCAGCTGGCCGGACGGGGTGATGAGCGTGCCGCCCGCCTTCACGGTGGGCCGCTTCCAGGATCGGAAGGCGACGGTCACGTCGCCGGATGCGAGGCCGGGCCAGAGGGCCTTGGGGAACAGCACGTCAGGCCTCGGATCCGTGGCGGTGGGCGGCCTCGGGCAGGACCCACCCGGCCGCGTGCTCGGCGCCGGCGCGCACGTCGGTCGCGCGGACGTGGAGGTGGGCGTCGTCGATCTCGAGCAGGCGGACGCCCTCGGGCCGGTCGTCCCCGCGCGGGGCGACGAGCACGAGCGGCAGCCCCGAGACGGCGGCATCGCGCTCGGCCTCGTCGGCGTACCAGGCCGGGTCGTTCACCTGGCGCCACTTGTCGGCGCCCATGACGACGGCGTCGTAGCGGCGGGCGATGTCGGTGATGAGGCGGGCGTCGGTGACGACGACCCCGAGCCACGGACGGGTGGCGGCCACGGACTCCAGCACCGCGACGCGGTCGGCGAGGGTGGCGGCCGCGAGGTCCTCCTTGCCGAGCGCCACCCGGCTGATGACGAGGTCGAGGCGGTCGAGCCGGCCGGCGGCGACCGCGGCCTCGGCGACGGCGAGGTGGGCCACCGTGGGCGGGTTGAACGACCCGGGGTAGCAGCCGATCACGGCGTGCGCCCTGCTGCCCGCCGCTCGGCTCGGAGCTCCTTGCGCCAGACGACCCGCAGGCCGGACCACGTGTCGTCGATCGCGCAGACCTTGTTGTCGACGAGCCCGAGCGGGAGGAACACCTCGCGCACCGTGTCCTCGGTGATGTCGGTGGCGACGCCGCTGGCCCGCTTCGGCCAGGCGATCCAGAGGCCGCCGTCGACGTCGAGGGTGCGGAGGAGGGCGTCGATGCGGGACTCGAGCTCGGCCCGTGCGGTGTGGAACGTCACGATCACGTCGGCCGTCCCGCCGGCGCGGGTGCGGACGGCGACGGCATCGGGGAGGGTCTCGTCGAGGATGGCCGCGAACCCGTCGGGGGCGCGCAGCAGGGCCACCTGGTTGCCGTCCTCGATGCCGAGCTTCTTCGCCAGCGGCGTGCCCGAGTACCCCGCGCTCATCGGCCCAGTGTGCCCGTTCCCGCGGTCGCGGGCGCGGCCGGAGGAACTTGTGAAAAGAAGCACAAGCGAGGTGGGCGCTTCCGTAGGCTGGGTGCATGGAACGGATGCGAGTGGTGATCGTGGGTGCGGGCTTCGGTGGGCTGGCGGCGGCTCGCGAGCTGTCCGGCGCGCCGGTCGACGTGACCCTCGTCGACCAGAACAACTTCCACACCTTCCAGCCGCTGCTCTACCAGGTGGCGACGTCGGGTCTGGCGAGCGCGGACGTGGCCTACCCGGTGCGCGGGATCGCAGCCCGGCAGGAGAACCTGTCGTTCCGCCAGGCGACGGTCATCGGTGCCGACCTCGACGCCCGCGTGCTGCACCTCCAGCACGCGGAGCACGAGGTCGAGGACCTGCCGTACGACCACCTCGTCGTGGCCGCGGGGGCTTCGACGAACACGTTCGGGATCCCCGGGGTCGACCACCACGGCTTCCCGCTCTACAACCTGGCCGATGCCGTGCGGCTGCGGAACCACGTGCTGGAGCGGTTCGAGGCCGCGGACGCCGAGCCGAAGCTGATCGAGGACGGGGCGCTCACGTTCGTGGTCGTCGGCGGCGGTCCGACGGGGGTCGAGGTCGCCGGCGCCCTCACCGAGCTGTTCCAGGTCGTGCTGCGCAAGGACTTCCGGACCCTCGACGTGGGCCGGGCCCGCGTCGTCCTCGTGGAGATGCTCCCGAACCTGCTCGGTCCGTTCAGCGATGTGTCGCAGGCCCACGCCCGCCAGGCGCTCGAGGAGCGCGGCGTCGACGTGCGGACCGGCGCGCAGGTGGCCCGGGTGCGGGCCAACCGGGTGACGCTCGCCGACGGCGAGGAGCTGGCCGCCCACACGCTCGTCTGGGCCGCCGGGGTGAAGGCCAACCCGATCGGGACCGCGCTGGGCCTGCAGACCGGCCGGGCCGGCCGCATCGAGGTCGGGCCCGACCTGGCCGTCGCCGACCACCCCGGGGTGTGGGCGATCGGCGACGTCGCCGCCATCACGGACCCGGCCGGCGGCCAGGGCGCACTGCTCCCGCAGCTCGCGCCGGTCGCGATCCAGTCGGGGCGCCACGTCGCCCGGCAGATCTGCTGCATCGCCGCCGGCCGTCCGGCGCCGAGGGAGCCGTTCCGCTACCGGGACAAGGGCACCATGGCGACGATCGGCCGGAGCCGCGCCGTCGCCGAGCTGCCCTTCGGCATCAAGCTCCGCGGGTTCCCGGCGTGGCTCGCCTGGCTCGGGCTGCACCTCGTGATGCTCGCCGGCTTCCGCAACCGGATCTCGGTCTTCGCGAACTGGTTCTGGAACTGGCTCACCTACGACCGCGGCCCCCGCCTCATCTTCCGCTCGCGCCCCCGCGCCGACGACTGACCAGCCCCCACCCGCCATCGGCCCCCAACCAAGCGCCGAATCGGGTCGTTCATGCCGCGCAGCGCGGCTCAGGTGACCTGATTCGCCTGGGTTGGCGTGGGCGGGTGTCGAATCGGGTCGTTCGTGCCGTGTGGTGCGGCTCAGGTGACCTGATTCGCCCGGGTTGGCGTGGGCGGGTGTGGATTCGGGTCGTTCGTGCCGTGTGGTGCGGCTCAGGTGACCTGATTCGCTTGGGTGGGGCGGGATCGTTGGGTCAGGTGGTGAGGGCTTCGAGGATCGCGGCCCAGCGGGTGAGGGCGATCAGGTGGCCTTCGCCGGGGAAGACGTGCAGGGTGGCGTCGGGCAGCGTCGACGCCCACCACTCGCCGAAGGCCGGCGGCGCGGTCGCATCACGGGAGCCGTACCAGAGGTCGACGGGACCGGTTGCGGCCGACCAGTCGACGTCGGGGGCCTCGACCTGGAGCTCGAGGTCGCGCACGAGGCCGTCGAGGCCCTGGGCGACCGAGTCGAACACCCCGGCGGCGAGGGCGGCGATGGCGCCCGGGATGGCGTCGAGCGCCGCTCGGCGGTCGGGGGTGAGCTGCTCGGCCACGTGCTCGAGCGCGAGGGGCAGGTCGCACGGGTACGGAGCCAGCATCGGTGCCGCCATCTCGGCCAGGCCCGCCGGCCCCAGCTCCGCGCCGAGCTCGGCGACCAGGTACCGGCCGCCGTCGGCGTCGTCGAGGATGCCCTCGGTCTCGTAGGCCTCGAACGGCACCAGCCCGGCGGCGACGGCCGTGCGGCGGACCCGGTCCGGGTGGCGGGCGCCGACGGCCACGGCGTAGGTGGCGCCGCCCGACCAGGCGAACGGGCGCCAGGCGTCGACGCCCAGGTGGTCGGCGAGGGCGACGGCGTCGTCGGCGAACGAGCCGACCGTGCCGTCGCGGTGCAGCGTCGACGTCCCGAAGCCGGGCCGGTCGACGGCGACGAGGCGGACCCCCGCGCCGGCGGCCACGGCGTCGTCGGGGTGGCGGGCCCGGCGGGAGTCGGGGGTGCCGTGGACGTAGAGGACCGGCACCCCGGCCGGGTCGCCGACGTCGTCGAAGCCGAGCGTGCGGCCGTCGGGCAGGGTCAGGGTCTGGTCGCTGGGCATGGGAAGCGGGATCGTACCGGTGCGACCGACCAGCCGGACCCGGCAGGATGGGACGGTGCAGCCCATCGTCACGCCGGCCGAGATGGCCCAGATCGACGCTGCGGCACCGGAGCCGGTCGACGTGCTGATCGAGCGAGCCGGCGCTGCGATCGCCCGCACCGCGGTGCAGGTGCTCGGCGGCACGTACGGGCGCCGGGTCGTGGTGGTGGCGGGGAAGGGCAACAACGGCGCCGACGGCCGGGCCGCCGCCCGCCGCCTCGCCCGGCGCGGGGTCCGGACGACCGTCGTCGACGCCGCCGACGCACCCGCCGTGCTGCCCCCGGCCGACCTGGTGATCGATGCCGCCTACGGCACCGGCTTCCGCGGGAGCTACGACGCCCCCCGGCCCGCCGACGACGAGACGCCCGTCCTCGCCGTCGACATCCCGTCGGGCGTCGACGGCCTCACCGGTCGCGCCACGGGGTCCCCTCTGCGAGCCGACCGGACCGTCACCTTCGCCGCCTACAAGCCCGGGCTGCTGCTCGCCGATGGCGTCGACCTGGCTGGCGAGGTGGAGATCGCGGACATCGGCCTGGACACGGCGGAGGCACGAGCGTGGCGGGTCACCGCGGCCGACGTCGCCGAGTGGCTCCCAGACCCCGAGCGGAACGCCCACAAGTGGAAGGCGGCGGCGTGGCTGATCGCCGGCTCGCCCGGCATGACCGGCGCGGCGAAGCTCGCCGCGTCGAGCGCGATGCGCAGCGGAGCCGGCTACCTGCGCGTGTCGACGCCGGGCGCCGGCACCGAGGTCGACGCACCGGTCGAAGCGGTCGTCACCGCGCTCGGCGGGGAGCGGTGGGCGGGCGACGTGCTCGACGCCCTCGACCGCTTCCGCGCCATCGGCACCGGCCCCGGACTGGGCACCGACGAGGCCACGGCCGACGAGGTCCGCCAGCTCGTGGCCGGGGCGCCCATCGCCACGGTCGTCGACGGCGACGGCCTCCGCGCCCTCGGCGCGGCGGCGGCCACCGTGATCCGCAGCCGGCCGGCCGGGGCGCCGCTCGCGGTGCTCACCCCGCACGACGGCGAGTTCGCCGCCCTCGACGGCGGGGCCCCCGAAGCCGACCGCTTCGCCGCGGTCCGGGGCCTGGCGAAGGCCACCGGGGCCGTCGTGCTCCTCAAGGGATCGACCACCCTCGTCGCCAGCCCCGACGGCGAGGTCCTCGCCGCCGACCAGGGCGATGCCCGCCTGGCGACCGCCGGGAGCGGCGACGTGCTCACCGGCCTCATCCTTGGCCTCCTCGCCTCCGGTCTGGCCCCGCAGCACGCCGCAGCGGCCGGCGCCTTCCTGCACGGGCGGGCCGGGGACCTAGCCTGGCGGCGCGGCTTGGTGGCCGGCGACCTGGTCGACCACCTCCCGGCCGCGTTCGCCGAAGTCGCCGGAGGCTCGATTGCCACGCTCCACGCCCGTCTCTGAGGTCATGACGACCGACGTCCTGCTGTTCGCGCCGGACGACAACGTCGGCGATGCCATGACCGCCCTCGTCGAACGGGGCATCGACGGCGCTCCGGTCGTCAACTCCGACAACGAGGTGGTGGGCATGCTCTCCACCGGCGACCTCATCGTCCAGGAGACCGAGCTCCACGTCCCGACGATCATCTCGCTCTTCGGTGCCACGCTCGAGCTGCCCAGCGCCCACAAGCACTTCGAGGACGACCTCCGCAAGACCCTCGGGGC
>DATMGQ010000284.1:0-3002 GCA_035555395.1 Acidimicrobiales bacterium | reverse complement strand
AGGAGCCGTGGAGCACGTCGCTCGTCGGCCAGCTGACCTTCCGCGGCAACCCGACCCGCAGCTACTACGGGCTCGGGCCCGTCCCGAAGGACCCCAAGGTGCGGTGGCGCTACCCCGAGAGCGGCGGCATGTGCAGCAGCTCGCCCGTGGGCAACACGCCCCACAGCTGGTGCGGCTCGGGCTGGACCGGTCAGCCGTCGGTGTGGGAGCAGGACGGCGAGGTGAAGATCGCGGTCGGCACCTACGACCAGGCCATCCACTTCATCAACGGCGCCGACGGCAAGGACTGGCTGGCGCCCTTCGACATGGGCGACATCATCAAGGGCTCGGTCACCCGCGATCCCGAGGGCGAGCCGCTGCTCTACTCGGGCAGCCGGGCCGACTTCCACATCCTCGGCCTCGACCGCCCCGACGCGGCCGCCGACCTGTGGAGCATGAACGCGAACAACGTGTCGCCGGTCAACGGCTGGAACAACGACTGGGACAGCTCGCCGCTCATGATCGACGACTACCTCTTCGAGGGCGGCGAGAACGGGCAGTGGTACATCTTCAAGCTCAACCGCTCGAAGGACGCCGAGGGCAAGGTCACCGTGGACCCGCAGCTGGTGTTCAACGCCCCCGGCTGGGACGAGCAGCTCACCTCCGACCTGGCCGGCTCCGGCAGCCGGGTGAAGGACACGGGCATCGAGAACTCCCTCGCCATCTCGGGCAACACCGTCTACTTCGCCAACTCCGGCGGGCTCGTCCAGGGCTGGGACATCACCAACCTCAAGACCGATCCGAGCAGCGTGAAGCGGGTGTTCCGCTTCTGGACCGGTGATGACACCGACGCCTCGATCGTGATCGACAAGGAGGGGATGCTCTACGTCGCCTCCGAGCGCGAGCGCGGCTCCACCATGGATCGCTCCGACGAGGTCGGCCAGCTGATGAAGCTGGACCCCACCAAGCCCGACGACCCGCTCGTGTGGAAGATCAACGACCCGGCCGAGCCCCAGGCCCACGGCGACTGCGAGGAGTCCAGCTGCTACGGCATCTGGGGCACCCCGGCCATCGCGAACGGCGTGATCTACGCCGGGACGAACCACGGCCGGGTGTTCGGCGCCGACATGGAGACCGGCGAGATCCTGTGGGAGAAGCAGCTCCCCGGTCCGACCTGGCAGTCGCCGGTCGTCGTCGACGAGAAGCTGATCATGGGCGACTGCAGCGGCGTCCTCCACGCCTACGACGTGTCGGACCCGAAGGTCGACCCGCCTGAGCTCTGGACCGTCCAGCTCGAGGGCTGCATCGAGTCCACCCCCACGGTCTTCAAGGGGACGATCTACGTGGGTGCCCGCGGCGGCGCCTTCTACGCCATCGGCGACGAGTAGCCGCTCGCCCCTCCGCCCTGGACGCGGCGCCGCCCCGCTCGGGGAGCGGGGCGGCGGTCGGTGATCGGTGGTGCGGGTGCGGGCCGGGGCCCGTCCGCTACTCGCTGGCGATGGCGTCGAGCACGTTGAGCTTGGCGGCCTTCCGTGCCGGGCGGACCGAGGCGAGGATGCCGAGGCCCGCACCGAAGATCACCACGGTGACCATGCCGCTGACCGGCACCGCGAACTCGGTGATGCCCTGGCTGGCCAGCGCCTTCACCATCGCGTAGCTCAGCGCCAGGCCGAGGGCGATGCCGATGACCGTGCCCATGAGGGCCACGATCGTGGCCTCCCAGCGGACCGACGATCGCAGCTGCGACCGGGTCATGCCGACGGCCCGCAACAGGCCGAGCTCCTTCGTGCGCTCGTGGATGCTCAGCGACAGCGTGTTGGCGATGCCGATGAGGGCGATGATGATCGACACGGCCAGCAGGGCGTAGATCACGTTCAGGAGCGTGCTGATGGAGCTGACGATGCCGGAGGTGAACTCCTCTCGGTCCTGCACCTTCATCGTCGGGTAGTCCTTCAGGACGTCCTTGATGGGCTGGCGCAGGGCGGCGACGTCGGTACCGGGGCTGGCCACCAGGCCGAGCTGGTAGTCCGACGGCTCCGCCGACAGGTCGTCGATGGTGTTGCGGGTGACGGTCCACGAACCGAGGAGCGCCGGGTCGTCGCCCAGGGCCTGGACCTCGAGCTCCTTGGTGCGGTCGCCGGGGGCGACGACGTTGATCTTGTCGCCGATCGAGAGGTCCTGGTCCTTGGCGACCGCGGCATCGACGATGATCCCGTCGTCGGTGAGGTCTCCAAGGGTGCCGTCGGCCATCCTCACCGAGAAGACCTCGGGGAAGGTGGCGGTGTCGATGCCGCTGATGACCGAGTTGGGCTTCTCGCCGTTGGGCAGCTCGAGCTGGCCCAGGCCGATGCCGACCGCGGTCACGGTCTCCACCCCGTCTATCTCCGCCAGCTGGGTGCCCAGCTCGGGGCTGGCCCCGCTGAACGTGAACTGGTTGATGGGCAGGATGATGTAGTCGCCCTTGAACCCGTTGCCGATGGCGGAGTTGACCGACTTCTGGGCGCTGCTGGCGAAGACGGTGATGAACGACACCAGGGCGACGCCGATGATGAGCGCCGATGCCGTGGAGGCGGTGCGGCGCGGGCTGCGCATGGCGTTCTGGCGCGAGAGGGTGCCGGTGATGCCCTTGATGCGGGGGAGCGGGCTGCCCACGACGCGTGCCACCGGGGTGGCGATGATCGGCCCCGAGACCAGCACGGCGATGATCAGCAGGAGCAGGCCCATGCCGACGCCGGGGATGACCTCGCTGGTGGGGTCCTCGCCGAACGCCGGGAGGACGAGCACGATGCCGAGCAGCAGGAACACCACGCCGGCGATCCCGCGGATCCACGAGCGGCCGGCGCGGTCGATCGAGACGTCGCGCAGGGCAGCGATCGGCGGGACGCGGGTGGCCCGGATCGCGGGGAACACGGCGGCGATCGTGGTGATGACCAGGCCGGCGGCCATGGCGTAGAGGGCGATGACGGGCGTGACCACGAGGGTGGTCTGCGGGAGCCCGAAGCCGGCGGCCTCGAGCCCGGCGA
>DATMGQ010000283.1:0-12745 GCA_035555395.1 Acidimicrobiales bacterium | reverse complement strand
GCGGCATCGACCAGCTCGTCGAGCGAGCCGTAGCCGAGCGCCGCGAGCATCTTCGCCTGCTGCTCGGCACCGGGGCCGAGGTGGCGGGTCTCGAACGGGGCGACGCCCTCGAGCTGGCGGAGCGTGGGCTGATCGGTCATCTGAGGTCTCCTCGGTGGCCTGGTGGCCGCGTTCGTCTGACCTCCCCCGCTGTCGGTGGACCTGAGAGCTTCACCCGACGGACGGGCTTTCCCCTTCGGTGAGGTGCTGCGCTGCACCTGCTTTCCAGCGTTGCCTGCGTGGACGGTCCTGGTGCCTGAGAGATTCCGGGGAGGACTTGCTCCTTCGGCGTGCTCCGAGGAGCACTCTCCCGCCCACGTTGAACGGCAGGGCAGAGGGTACCAGCGGGGGCCGTCCGGCCACCGGATCGGTCCAGGGCCGTCGCGGCCCACCGCTACGCTCGGCCCGCGCGGCGTCGAGCCGCCAGGGGACCAGCGAGGAGCAGGCAGATGCGCGTACGCACCAAGGTGGCGGCGATCGGGTTGGCGCTCGGTCTGGTCCTGGTCGGCTCGGCGTGCGGCAGCAGCGACGCCGCCGACAAGCCCGCCAAGGGCGGCACCGAGGCCGGCGGCAAGGGCGGCGACGTGGACATCGACGCCAAGGACGGCACGGTCAAGTACACCGACGAGGACGGCAACGAGACCGAGATGAACGTCGACGGCGAGGGTGCGTCGCTGCCGAAGGGGTGGCCCGAGGACCTGACCCCGCCGGATTCGATCACGCTCATCACCTCGACCACGTCCACCAGCGGCGGCAAGAAGACGATGACCGTGCTCGGCGAGGCCGAGGCGTCGATCGACGAGCTCGTGCCGGCGATCAAGGCGCAGATCACCGACGCCGGCTACGAGATCGCCCAGGACACCACCAGCGAGATGACCGGTGGCGACTACGCCGGGCTGTCGGCCACCAAGGGCGACCAGGACCTCATGGTCGCGGTGGCAGCCGATCCCACCGACGACGCCAAGGTCACGATCACGATGACCGTCAGCGCCGCGAGCTGACCACCGCAGGCGGGGAGGCGGTCAGCCCGCCCCGTTCGATCGGCTCAGTCGACTGGCTCGGTGGAGCCGAACGCACCCGGCTCGGCCTGGGCGATCCGGTCGAACAGCGGCTGGGCCTGGAACCAGCCCTGGATGTGGCCGCCGTTCTCCTCCTGGGTGGCCCGAGCGACGTCGTCGCTGATCACCACGGGCTCGCCCGCAGACCGCGCCAGGATCTCGACCTCACAGGTGCGCTCCATGGTCACGTACCAGAACACCGCCTCCTCGACCGACTGGCCGACGGTGAGCAGGCCGTGGTTGCGCAGGATCGCGGCCTTGTTGTCGCCGAGGGCGTGGGCGAGGCGCTTGCCCTCCTCGGGGTCGTTGACCGTGCCGGTGTAGTCGTCGAACAGGGCGTGGTCCTCGAAGAACAGGAGGCTGTCCTGGGTGATGGGGGACAACTCCTGGCCCAGCGCCGACCAGGCCCGGCCGAACTTCGAGTGGCTGTGCGCCGCGGCGACGACGTCGGGGCGGGCATCGTGGACCGACGAGTGGATCGCGAACGCGGCCCGGTTGACCGGCCAGGTGCCCTCGACGACCTGGCCCTGGTGGTCGACGAGGATCAGGTCGTCGACGGTGATCTGCTTGAAGCTCATCCCGAACGGGTTCACCCAGAACAGGTCCGGGTCGCCGGGGTCGCGCGCGGTGATGTGGCCAGCCACGCCCTCGTCGAACCCGAAGCGTCCGAAGATCCGGAACGAGAGCGCCAGGCGCTGCTTGCGCCAGAGGCGCTCGTGCTCGGTGTCTCGCTCGGCGAAGGGGTTGCGGGGGAGGCGTGCGCTGACCATGCGCCCGATCCTACGACCGGGCGCACGGCCAGGGTCAGCCGAAGATGCGGGTCCGGTAGGCGTCGCCGCCCACGACCGCCGCGAACGCCGCGGCGTTGCCGCCCTGCTCGTGGATCTCGACGAGCTGGTCGACGAGGGCGGGCGAGGGCGCCTTGCCGTTCATCCCACGGGCGTACTCGATCACCGTCACCAGGCCGTACGTGTCCGTCCTGTACTCGTTCGACTCGGAGAACTGGAGCACGACCTGGCCCCGGTTCCAGCTCTTGTCGTTGAGGTGGCGGAGGTAGAAGGCCCGGCCGCTCGGGTCCGGAGCACGGTCGAACACGTTGTCGTAGATCGCGTCGATGAACTCGGCGTTCGTGAGCGAGCCGTAGCGGCGCTTGAACTCCGACGACACCGCGAACTGCTGCGAGATCGACGACAGCGTGTAGCCCTTGCGCCGGCGGTTGGCCCAGAAGTCGAGGCCGCTCGGGTCCGGCATCCGCAGGAAGTACGCGCGGTACAGGCGGATCGCCGGGCCGTAGGCGCCGTCGAACCACACCGAGGACTTCAGGCGGTCGACCAGCTGGTACGGCTTCTCGGTGCCGTCGGTGAGCTTGGCGACGTCGCCGTCGACCTCGGCCTGGCCGGGCGTGTAGGTGGTGAAGTCGCCGTGCTGGCGCTTCACGAAGTCGTTCAGCGTCGAGAACGGGGCGACGGTGGGCGCGCTGGGCGGCGACAGCGGGCTGGTGCCGACGGCGTTGATGCCCTGGACCCGGTAGCGGATCACCGAGCCCGGGTCGGGCACGGCCATGGTGGCGCTCAGCGCCGTGGTGAGGGCCGGGGTCCCGGCGGTGCCGTCGGGCGAACCGGCGAACGGGGTGACCTGGTAGCCGGTGATCGGGCTGCCGCCGTCGTCGGGCTTCGCCCAGCTGACGTTCATGCCCGTCTTGGTGGCGACCACGCTCGGCCCGCCGACGAAGAACGGGGCTCCGGCCCCCTCGACGACGACGGGGACCACGGTGCTGGCGCTCAGGTTGCCGTTCACGTCGAGCGAGCGGACCTCCACGTAGGAGGTGCCCAGCTTGTCGATCGTGCGGTCCGGCGCCACGCCGATGTGCTGGGACCAACCGGTCACGGTGCCGTCGGGGTTGTGGACCCGGACCTCCTGGCCGCGCAGGCCGCCGGCGTCGGCGCCGCTGAAGCGGACCGTGGCCGTGAACCGGTTGACGCCGTCGGGGCGGGCGCTCGGCAGCACCGTCGCGCCCGCCGTGGGCATGGTCGTGTCGGTCCAGTTGCGCCCGGCGATCGTGGCCGACTCGGCGATCTTGCCCTGGCCCTGCTTCGACGGGTGGAAGTGGTCGCCGCAGCCGCCGCCGACGAGGCCCGGGATCGGGCAGAGGCTGGCGGTGTTGCGGCTGATGTCGAGGTCGGTGAACGCCCACTGGGCCTGCGGGAGCAGGGCCCCGTCGGGCGGCGAGACCCGGTTCGAGGTGAGGTCGAAGAGGCGGTTGCCGTCGTAGCGGCAGCGCAGCACCTTGCCGCACTCCTCGGCCAGCACGGCGTTGTACGCCTTGTTGCGCGTGCGCACGTCGAGGCGGCGCTGGCGGTCACCGGCCGAGTAGCTGTCCGGGTTGGTCAGCAGCGACTGGCACGGGAACTTCACGCCGATGCTGGTGAGGCCGTCCCAGTAGAAGCGGGCGCCGTTGATCCCCGAGGCCTGACCGCTCTCGGATTCCGGGTGGTAGGTGCTGTTCTGGGGCGCGCCCCGGATGTACCAGAGGTTGTAGATGTCGGGGACGCTCATGACCTGGATGAGCGCGTTGGGCGCCCGGGTCGCCACCGCGGCGAGCCCGGCCTTGAACTGCGCCCGGTAGGTCTCGACCGGGGTCATGTCGTTGACGCTGTCGCGGCACAGGTCGTTGCCGCCGAACTCGACCAGGACGAGCCCGGTGGAGGCGGGCAGGGCCGGCACATCGCCGCTGCCTCCGGACTTGCCGTTCTGGATCTGCGGGGCGAAGTCGGACATCCGGTCGCCGTTGGCGGACAGGTTGTAGCGGTTGCCCGTCGAGATGCCGAGGCGACCGGCGACGCTGCTCACGTCGGTGCCCGTCGCCCAGCTGTTCTTCGGCGTCTCCTGGGCCAGCGCACCGGTGCCGGTGGACTGGGTGATCGAGTCGCCGACGGCGGCGATGACGGTCGGCTTGCCGGGGACCGCGGCGGTCGGCGTGGGAGCCGCCGCCGAGGTCTGCGCGCCCGACGGATCGCCGGCCGCACCTCCCGCTGGTTGGGCGAGCCCGCTCTGACCGGCGACCGCCGTCGCCACCAGGACCAGTCCTGCCGCGAGGCGGCGCGCCTTCGACGTCGTGAACACCACAGCTTCCCCCTGTCGGTTCGGCCGTGACCCCCCGGACGCGACCCCGGGTGGACTGTACCGCGCGCTCCGTGGGGACGTGACCGACGGCACCGTCAGTCATCGGGCGTTTCGTCACCTGACGAAACAGGGGATCGGTCGACCCTCATCCGGGGGAGGGTGGCTCCGGCTCCGACCGGCCGACCTGCCGACCTGCCGACCTGCCGACCGAGCGGAAGATCTCCGAGGGGTGCCTCCGGGACGAGCGCGGACCCGCGGGCGTCCGGCCGGTCCGCCCGACGGCGGGCACACCGGGGACGCGGGTCCAGACCGGCCGGCGGGAGCATCCCCGCTGGACCGCCGATCGACCGGTAGTTTCATCACGTGACGAAACCACAGATGGGTGAGCGGTGCCGGTGGTGCGGGCGGTTGCTGCCGGATCGGACCGGGACCGGGCGTCCCCGGCGGTACTGCCGGCCCGGCTGCCGCCAGCAGGCCCACATGGCCCGGAAGTTCGCCGCCGCCCACGGCCTGGGCGACGACGACGTGATCGTCGACCGCCGGCAGCTCGAGGAGCTCCAGGACGCGCTGTACTGCCTGCAGGCCGCCATCGAGGACGTCGACAGCGACCTGGAGGGCAAGCCGACGGCCGCCGAGGTGCGCACGGCGATCGGGTGGCTGCTCGACAACGCCCGGCCCGTCGCAGCCGCCCGGATCGAGCCCAAGGCCGATGCCGGGACCTGACTCCCAACTCGACATAACGTAGATTATCGGCACCACAACGAGCTGGTGAGGCGCCCGCTCCCACCGCCTCTGCGAATCACGTCGCCGGTTCTGCGAAGGCGAAGCCGCGCCGTCGAAGCGCACCTTCGAGCAGGTCGATCTCGCGCCGGGAGGCGAGAAAGCTCACACCGGTCGATGTCTCCACCAGGCACGGGGTCACCCCACCGACGATGGAGCGAGCGAACACCGAATCCACCCGATCCATCCTCCGGGTCTCGGTCCCCATCGGCCCGAACCGCCGCCAGACCACCTCGTCCCCCAACACGACGCACACCACCGGGCTGAGGTCAGCAAGGGTGCCGTGGGTGCTTCCTCGTCCCCGGACGGCCACGCCTCCGCCTGACTCCGATGCCGCTCGAAACCGGTGCGCCCGCACGTACATGGCGACGAACGTTCCGACGAACCCGGTCGCCAGCACGAGGAACAGCAGCCCGCCGAGGTTCACCGATCCACCCGGCGGCGTACCCGCCTCGTCCGCATGGCGTTCACCAGGCGAGCTTCCCACAGGCCAGGTCGGGAGCGTCCGGACGGCGCGCCGTTCCGGGGCACCCCTCCGGTCGTCGAGGTCGCGGTCTCCCGGCGGGCACTCGAGGCAGTCGGACAGGGATCCGTACCGATCCGGGCGCGTCGTGACACCGGCTCGCCAGCGGCAGGCGGGATCTTCCGGCGATACCGTCGGCCCATGGCGAACGAGCAGATGCGGGAGAACTGGACGGTGGGCGCAGAGGGGTGGGTCGCCCACCGCGACCTCTTCGATCGCGAGCTGGCCCCGTTCGGCGAGGCGGTGCTGGAACGCGCCCAGCCGGGACCGGGCCAGCGGGTGCTCGACGTCGGGTGCGGGACCGGGAGGGTCACCGCCGGCGCCGTCGCCCGCGGGGCCACGGCGGTGGGCGTCGACATCTCCCCCGTGATGATCGAGGCCGCCGAGCGGTTCGTGCCCGACGCCAGCTTCCTCGTAGCCGACGCCCAGACCGACGACCTGGCGGCCCACGGCCCGTTCGACCACGTCGTCTCCCGCTTCGGCGTCATGTTCTTCGAGGATCCGACCGAGGCCTTCGCCAACATCCGCCGAGCGGTGGCGCCCGGCGGCGCGCTGACGTTCGCGTGCTGGCGGGGCCTGGAGGAGAACGCCATGTTCACCCTCGGCACGAACGTCCTCGTCGAGCCGATGGACCCTCCCCCGGCCACCGCTGCGCCCGGTGCGCCCGGCCCGATGGCCTTCGCCGATCCCGACCGCGTGCGGGCGCTGCTGGGCGAGGCGGGCTGGGACGACCCCTCGGTCCAGCCGTTCGATGCCGTGTGCGACTACGGCCGGGACGGCACCGACGGCGTCGAGCACCGGCTCACGCTCATCCTCAACACCACCATCGGGCGTCAGGCGCAGGCCCAGCTCGAGCCGGCCCTCGGACCCGATGGCTGGACCGCCCTGCTCGACGACGTGCGGGCGGATCTCCGGGCCCGGATGGTCGACGGCCGGGTGCAGCTCAACGGGGCCACCTGGCTCGTCACCGCCCGCAACCCAGGCTGACCAGCCCCTCGTCCTTCTCAGGTCAGAGGCCCCCACCGCACCGAGTAAGTTGGCGCCCCTATGTCTCGCAGGATCGACATCGAGCTCACCAGCGACCGCGGCGACGGCACGTGGTCGTGGCGAGCCGCAGGAGCCAAGCAGCCCAAGGGCGACCTCCGGGCCGAGTTGCTGCCCCAGGGAGCCGCCGTCGGCCAGGAGCTCCGCGCCGACATCGAGTTCTCGCTCGACGGCAACGAGGTCATCGCCGTCCTCCCGCCGAAGGAGAAGAACCGGGCGTCGGTGGAGACGCTCGAGCTGATCTCGCGGCCGGTCAAGGACGACGAGCTGGTCACCTCAAAGCTCGCCGGCCGAGGCGGCCGCGACCGTGGTGACCGCGGCGATCGTGGCGACCGCCGCGACCGTGGGCCCCGCCGCGACGGCGACCGCAAGCCCCGTGGCGAAGGCCGGGGCCGCGACGGCGACCGTCGGGGTCGAGGCGACGGCGACCGCCGCCCCCGTGGCGAAGGCGACCGCGGCCCGCGCCCCGAGCGGCCGCGTCGCGAGCGCCCCGCTTCCCCGCCCAAGCCCAAGGCCAAGCGCCTGCGGGCCGGGCGTGCCCACCGCAAGGCCGCGCTCGACGCCCTGCCGGCCGCCGAGCAGGTCATCGCCGAGCAGGTGCTGAACGGCGGCATCCCCGCCGTGCGCCAGGCCGTCGAGAAGCAGAACGAGCAGGCGCGGGCCGCTGGCGGCCGCGAGGTCGCCGCCCAGCCGCTCATCGCCATCGCCGAACGCCTGCTCCCCGACCTGCGAGCCGCCGAGTGGCGCGACAAGGCCGAGGCGGCCCTGGCCGACCTCGCCGAGCTGGACCTGCGCGACCTGCGCTCGGTCGTCGTCGCCGCCGACACCGGCGCCAAGGACGAGGAGTCCCGCGAGCTGGCCAGCCAGCTCCGCGAGGGGCTCACTGCCCGCCTCGACAGCGAGCAGGCCGCCTGGCTCTCCGAGCTCCAGGAGACCCTCACCGAAGGCCGGATCGTCCGGGCGCTGCGCCTCAGCTCGCGTCCGCCCAAGGCCGGCGCCCCGCTCCCGGCCGACATCGCCACGAAGCTCGCCGAGGCCGCCTCGGCGGCGCTCACCTCCGACACCATGCCGGACCGGTGGGCCACCGTGCTCGATGCCCTGTC
This sequence comes from Acidimicrobiales bacterium, assembly GCA_035555395.1. GTDB lineage: Bacteria > Actinomycetota > Acidimicrobiia > Acidimicrobiales > Iamiaceae > Aquihabitans. The sequence continues at coordinate 5,075 of DATMGQ010000283.1, read as the reverse complement.
CTTCTCGCCCGTCCGCCTGACGGTGGCGCCGGCCTCCAAGCCCGAGACACCGTCGGAGGAGCTGATCAGCGTCATCACCCGCATGGCGGACCGCGTGCCGAAGGTCGCCGAGGCGTTCGGCATCGACCCTGCCAGCGCCCCCGCCCGCAAGGGCCGCAGCCGTGGCGGTCCGGGCGGAGGCAAGGGCAACAAGGCCCGTGCGCCCCGCCCGCCCAAGCCCCCGAAGGCCGAGGGCGCCGATGTGCCCAAGGCCGACGCCGAGGCCGCTCCGGCCCCGGCGGCCACCGAGGCCTCCGAGGGCCCGGTCGGCGAGGTCGAGGTACCGGGCACCGAGGCTCCGGCCGCGGCAGCACCGGAGGCCACGGAAGCGCCCACCGAGGCTGCCGACGTCGCCGGCGACGTGCCGGTCGAGGTCGTGGAAGCGGCCGCCCAGGAGGCCGAGGTCGAGGCCGTCGCCACGCCGGTGGCCGACGAGGCCACCGCGTCGGAGCCCGCCGCGGCGCCCGCCCCGGACACCGAGGTCGTGGAGACCCCCCAGGAGGTCACCACCGCGGACACCGAGCCCGACGCCGACGCGACGATCCCGGCCGACCCCGAGGCCTGATCCGCCGCTCGCGGCACCCCAGCACGAACGAGGACGGGCCGCTTCGGCGGCCCGTCCTCCGCGTCCGGGGTCAGGTGGCGGCGTCTCGCGGCACCACGACCGAGGCCCGGGCGCCGCGGCCACGGAACTCCCCCGTGCGGGGATCCTCGTCCCAGCGGGCGCCGCACTCGGCGCACTGGCACGAGTCGAGGTGCACCGAACCGAGGTACATCCGGGCCACATCGGCTCCCTGGCAGTAGGGACAGGCGGTGGAGCGGCGACCGACGGAGGGCATCGAGGCCCACCGTACCCGCCCGGCGCGCACCAACCTGACTGGTCGGTCAAGTGCGGGTAACGTCGCCGCCATGACCGTCGACTACGAACTGAACGGCCACATCGCCGTCATCACCATCAACCGCCCCGACGCCCGCAACGCCGTCAACACCGACGTCGCGCAGGGCATCGAGGCCGCCATCGACCGGCTCGAGGAGGACCCGAACGCCTGGGTCGGCATCCTCACCGGTGCCCAGACGGCCAAGGGCTGGATCTTCTGCGCCGGCGCCGACCTCAAGCAGATGGCCGTCGATCCCGGCGGCATGTCGACGGCCAAGGGCGGCTTCGCCGGCCTGGTGCAGCGCGAGCGCACCAAGCCGCTGATCGCTGCGGTCGACGGCCCGGCGCTCGCTGGCGGCACCGAGATCGTGCTGGCGTGCGACCTGGTCGTGGCCTCTGAGACCGCCGTGTTCGGGGTCCCCGAGGTGAAGCGCAACCTCGTCGCCGCGGGCGGCGGCCTCTTCCGCCTGCCGCGGAAGATCCCCCGCAACATCGCCATGGAGCTGATCCTCACCGGCCGCCTGGACTTCTCGGCCGCCGAGGCGCACCACTACGGCCTCGTCAACCACCTGAGCGCCGAGGGCAGCGCCCTGGCCCGGGCCACCGAGCTGGCCGAGCAGATCTGCGAGGCCGCTCCGCTGGCCGTCGTCGAGAGCCGCCAGATCGTCCTCGAGACCACCGACGCCGACGACTCCGTCGGTTGGCAGCGTTCGGGCGAGGGCATCATCAAGATGTTCGGCACCGAGGACTTCAGCGAGGGCCTGAACGCGTTCATCGAGAAGCGCGCCCCGGAGTGGAAGAACAAGTAGTCCTCCCCTCCCCCGCCATCACGTGATGGTGGCGATCACCTGGTGGTCGTGGAGGAACTCGGCCAGGCCGGGTGCGAGCTGGAGCTCGGCGACGTCGCCCAGCGGGACCCAACGGGCTTCCGCGGCGTCGTCGCCGGCCACCGGCTCCGAGGCCTCCATCAGCGTCACGAGGTGACCCAGCACGACCTGGTGGGGACCGGCGTCGTCGAGCAGTTCGAGCACCCCGATGAGGTTGCCGCACACGCCCTCGATGCCGGTCTCCTCCAGCAGCTCCCGCACCACGGCCTCGGCCAGCAGCTCGCCGGGCTGGACGCGCCCGCCAGGCACCGCCCACTCCCCCTGCGCCCGGCCCCGGCCCCGGCGCACCAGCAGCAGCCGGTCGTCGTCGATCACGACGGCGCTCACGCACAGCTCAGGCCGTTCCATCGCCACCTCCGGGGACTTGGGGCTGCTCGGTCGCTCGCAGCGATCGGTGCACCACGATGGCGCGGGCCTTGAGGCCGAACGTCTCGAAGAAGTTCTTGGTCTCCCGGTCGCCCGGCAGGGCCAGGGCGTCGATGCCGATGGCGCCGGCGTCGACGGCGTGGGCCACGAGCAGGTCCATCATGGCCTCGCCCAGGCCGATCCCCCGGGCCCCGGGATCGACGTACAGGTCCGAGACCTCGGCGAGGAGCGACCCGTCGGTGAGCGCCTCGAGGCGGCTCACGCCGTAGCCCACGATCGTCTCGTCGATGGTGCCGACCACCGCCAGGCCCTGGTCGGGTCGGAGGGCGACGTCGGCGGCGATGCCGGCCTCGATGGGCTCCACGCGGGCATCCTGGAGCTGCCACACGGGCCCGCCGCGCAGGAGGCCCAGCTCACCCACCGCCGTGCGCGCCAGCTCGGTGATCGCCGCCACGTCGGCCGGGAGCGCTGACCGAGCGGCCTCCACCAGGCGCTACTCGGCGCCGAGCTGCGTGATCTTGCCGAGGATGGTCTTGCGGCCCCGGTGGCTGACCTCGTAGGCCTCCACCGCAGCCAGCTCCTCGGCGGAGAGCCCGGCGAGGCGCGGGATGACCTGCGAGGCCGCCAGGCTGTCGTAGTCGGCGATCGGCAGGTCAGCCGCCGCGGCGCTCGAACGGGGCCCGGCCGGTGCGGGCGCCGGGGACGGCGCCGCCGCACCGTTCGGCTCGGCGGCGGCCACGGGCTCCTCGTCGGTGCCGGCGAGGCCGAACTCGGCGAGGATCGATGCCGCCTGGGCCTGGGCCTTCGAGAGCTTCTTCTTGCCGGTGGTCTGGCCGTGGGCGACGGCGAACTGCCCGACGACCTTGGCCATGTTGACCTGCTGGCGACCCCGCTCCACGAAGGTGGGGAGCAGCTTCTTGGCCTCCAGGGCGAACCCGATGGGTGCGAGCACCGCCAGCTCGACCGCGTGCTCGATGGGGTTCTTGTCGTCGCTCACCGGCCCCATGTTGGTGCACCGGCCGACCAGGCCCGAAATCACGCCGAGGGGCTCAGACCAGGCCGAGCTCGCGCTTGACCGGGCAGTCCTCGCCGTCGAGGCCGCCGGGGCAGTCGGTCCGCTTGGCGCTGAACTGGCTGCGGCGCACGAGCAGGAAGCACTCGTTGCACGAGAACTCCTCGGCGGCGCGCGGGGCGACGCGGTCGCCGCCATCGGCCCGGTCGTCGACCGGGGCCTCTTCGTCGTCCTCGTCGTCCTCGTCGGCCCCCGCTGCGATGCGGTCCTTCAGGATGGTGTCGAGGTCCTCTTCGACGTCGTCGGGGTCGACGTCGTCATCGTCGTCTTCCTCGTCATCGCCCGAGCGGCCCTTGGCGGGCGCGGGCGGGGCTTCCTCTTCCTCCTCGGCGTCCTCGTCGTCGTCGACGACCGAGGCGACGAGCTCCTCGTCCGGGACGACGTCGTCGTCTTCGAGGTCGTCATCGAGGTCGTCGTCGTCGATCTCGTCGTCGATCAGGTCGTCGTCTTCCTCGACGTCCATCTCGTCGTCGATCAACTCGTCGTCAGCCATGTCTTCCTTCGTCTGCCCGGTTCTGGGTGAGGTGGTGGCGGCACCGGTGAGCGATGCCGCGGGCGGATACTACGCGCGAGACGCGGCAATGCCGCATCCTGGACGGATCATCGGCCTTCGCGCCGGGCCTCGGCCCGTCGTTCGGACTCCAGGCGCTCGAGGCTGGGCTCGGGCGAATGGTCCACGTAGCGCATCATCTCGGCCACGGCGTGGTGCCCGGCCTCCTCGGCGATGAGCCGGTGCATGTCCTGGGCGACCTCCCGGTAGGCCGGGTGGCCCTGCGGCCCGCTGCGCAGCTCGAGGAGGTGCATGGCCTCCCGAGCGTTCATCTGCATGGTGAACCGCACCTTGTAGGCCAGGCACACGGCGTAGGACGCCTCGGCCGGGAAGCGGGTCGCCAGGAGGTCGTAGAGCGACGCGGACCGCTCCATGGCCCGGTCGAAGGCCTCGGCCTCGCCGGCCAGGTCGACGGCCTCGGGACGGGTGTAGCCGTGCAGCGGCGTGAGCGGCTGCCACTCGATGGTGAGCATCCGGTGGCGCTGCAGGTCGCGGAAGGCGCCGTAGTCGGCCAGGACGTCGAAGCGGTAGTCGATGCGCTCGAGGGCCCGGCCGGGGCGGTGGCGGCGGTTGGCCCGCTCCCCCACGTACGCCTTGACGACCGAGAGCCGCTCCTCGGCGGACATCTGGCGCACCCGCTCCTCGATCTGGCGCTCGGGGGCGTGGGCATGGGCGTAGAGCATCGCCGTGACGAGGTGGATCTCGGCGTCGGGGTCGAAGTCGACCAGCGTCGTGCGCGGCGCCTCCTGCACGTCGTCGACCGACGGGAAGAACCGCTCGGCGATGTCGTCCATGGCCTCGCGGTTGCGGCCCAGGTAGTCGCTCCAGGCGACGCCGCGGTCGGCGAGGTCCACCCGCTTGAGGAACGAGGGGATCACCTTGCGCAGCTCGCCGAGCATGAGGTCGGCGTAGGTGCGGGCCTCGGGCAGCGGGTGCGACCGCATGCGCAGCAGGAGCGCTTCGTAGGCCTGTCCCGTGCCGTAGATGCCCACGTTCGACAGCGACGCTGCCGGCAGGATGCCGCGGAGGGCGTCGAACGCCTTGGCCCGCACGGCCTGGCGGTACACGAAGTCCGAGTCGTTCTCGTCCTTCGGGAACTGCTCCTTGAAGAAGTCGGTGAGCCGGGGCAGCAGTTCGGCGTAGGTGTCGAACATGCGGTCCATCTCGCCCACGAACCGGGTGCCCAGCGGCGAACCGAGGATCCCCGGGTCGCGGTAGAACCGGTACCGGCCGCCGATGCGGGCGTCGTAGGCGATGTAGCGGGTCGACTGCTCGAGGTACGAC
>DATMGQ010000282.1:0-2262 GCA_035555395.1 Acidimicrobiales bacterium | reverse complement strand
CGGTCCTCGGTGCGGTCGTCGGCGTGGTCGGCCACGGCGCTGGTCTTCATGGCGCACTGGACCTGGAGGCAGTTGGTGGCGCCGAAGTTGGCGACCACCTTCATGGCGTTGGCGGTGAACGCCCCGGACGCGTTGGTGGTGACCTTCCGCAGGCCCACCGAGTTGCAGGTGTGGTCCTCGGCCGAGGTCGCCCGGCACTGCATCACGAAGAGCTGGATGTTGGGCCGGTAGCCCGCACCGCTCACGACGACGAAGGCGCCGTTCGGGTCGAGCCCGCTCGACGGGCTGACGCTGAGCGACGGGGCCGCGGCCGGCGCGGCGGCGGCCCCGGCACCCGTGGCCCCGGCCCCGAGGACCGACCCGACCACCGCGCCGACGAGGAGGGCGAGCACCATCCCCCGGCGGATTCGCTCACCTGCATGCGGATTGGACATTTGGGCACTCACGGGCTGTAAAGGTAACCTAACTCCCCTGCACAGCAAAAGTCCTGAGGCCGAAATCGCGACATGCAGTCATATTTTCACGACTGGTCGTCGTGAAAAGTGCGCACCGTCGCTTCTGGAACTGCAACACTGACGTGACCCGTACCCTCGCTGCCGAGCATCCCGCCACAGGAGCACCCGATGACCACCGAGACCGCCGAACGCTTCTCTGCCACGATCCGGTCCGAGACCGCCGGCGATCACCGGGGCGCCGAGCGCTCCGCGTTCATGGAGGCCCTGATGGGCGGCACCCTCCCGCTGCCGGGCTACGTCGACATGCTGGCCCAGCACTGGTACGCCTACGAGCGGCTCGAGGCGCAGGGCGAGCGGCTGGGCTCGGACCCGGTGGCCGGTGCGTTCGTCGACGCCGCGCTGGTGCGGCTCCCCGCCCTCACCACCGACCTCGAGCAGCTGGCGGGCGCGGACTGGCAGGAGCGGTACCCCGCCTCGCCGGCGACGCGGGACTACGCCGAGGCCATCGACCGGGCGTCCGCCTGGAGCGGCGGCTTCGTGGCGCACCACTACACCCGGTACCTGGGCGACCTCTCCGGCGGCCAGCACATCGGGCGCATCGCGGCGCGGACCTACGACCTGGCGCCGGGCCGTGGCGGCAACTTCGCCGCCTTCGACATCGAGGACCCGGCGGCGTACCGCGAGGCGTACCGGGTGCGCCTCGACGAGGCGGCCTGGGATGCCGACGAGCAGCGTCGGATGATCGACGAGGTGCACGAGGCGTACCGGCACAACCGGGCGGTGTTCGCCGACCTCGACCGGCACGGCGCCTGACCCTCCCCGCTGCAGCCCGCGCCCGCCACCGGGAGCGGGTCCGGTGATCCCCTACCTCCTGCGGCGCGTGCTCGCGCTGGCCGTCACCGTGCTGCTCGCGCTCACGATGATGTTCTTCCTGCTGCACGCGTCACCGGGCAGTCCGGTCGACTCGATGGGCGCCCAGGTGGCCGCCGACCCCGAGGCGCGGGAGGCCATCAGCGAGGCGCAGGGCCTGGACCGCCCGCTCCTCGAGCAGTACGGCGACTACCTCGGTGGGCTCGTGCGCGGCGACCTCGGCACGTCGGTCTACGACGGGAGCTCGGTGGCGAGCACGATCGCCGCCGCCGCGCCGGTGTCCGCCGAGCTCGGCATCCTGGCCATCACGGTGACGATCGTGCCGGGGCTCGCCGCCGGCGTCATCGCCGCCCGGCGCCACGGGCGGGCCGCCGACGGCGCGGTCCGGGTCATCACCCTGCTCGCCGTGTCGGTGCCGTCGTACTGGCTCGCCGTGCTCTGCCTGATCTGGGTCGGCGAGCGCTACCCGGACCTGCTCCCCAACGCCGGCGGGTTCATCCCGTTCTCCGAGGACCCCGTCGCCAACCTCCAGGTGATGATCCTCCCCGCGGTCGTCGTCGGGCTCTCCGGGTTCGCGATCGTCGCCCGGTCCGTGCGCACCGCCCTGCTCGACGCCTACGGCACCGACGAGGTCCGGTTCGGGCGCGCCTCGGGCCTCCCCGAGTGCGACGTGACCCGCCGCCTCGCCCTGCGCCGGGCAGCCCCGCCGTCGCTCGCCGTCGCCGGCCTGGTGGTGGGCGGCCTGCTCACCGGCACGGTGCTCGTCGAGAACGTCTTCCAGATCCCGGGCATGGGCTCGCTCATGGTCACCGCCTTCACCCGCGACGACTACCCGCTCGCGCTGGGCTGCGCCCTGGTCACGGCCATCGTCCTGCTCTCGGTGAACCTCGTCGTCGACGTCGTGCTGCACCTGCTCGACCCCCGCACCCGACCGGCC
>DATMGQ010000281.1:0-9052 GCA_035555395.1 Acidimicrobiales bacterium | reverse complement strand
GCCCCCCCCCCCCCCCCCCCCCCGGAACTTCGTATGCGAGGGGGCCGGAACGGGCGCCGTGGCATACGAAGTTCGCTGTGGTGGGGGCGGGTGGGGTGAACGTGGGGTGGACCGAGGGGCCGCTGGCGGTGTCGCTCGGATGGACACGGGTGGGTGGGGCCTCGGTACGCTTGCGTCACGCAACCGTCTCCTCCCGAGACCTGGCACCAAGGGGAATCCGCAATGGCTGGATCCGTCATCGTCGCTGGCGCACGTACGCCGGTCGGCAAGCTGTCCGGAGCGCTCTCGAGCTTCTCCGCTGCTGAGCTCGGTGGCTTCGCCATCAAGGGCGCCCTCGAGCGGGCCGGGCTGACGCCCGAGCAGGTCGAGTACGTCTTCATGGGCCACGTGCTCCAGGCCGGCGCCGGCCAGATCACCGCCCGCCAGGCCGCCGTCAACGCCGGCATCGGCATGGGCGTGCCCGCCACCACCGTCAACAAGGTGTGCCCCTCGGGCATGCACTCGATCTACCTGGCCGACCTCATGATCAACGCCGGTGAGGCCGACGTCGTCGTCGCCGGTGGCATGGAGTCCATGACCAACGCCCCGTACCTCCTCCCCGGCGCTCGCGGCGGCTACCGGATCGGCGACCAGAAGGTCGTCGACTCGATGATGTACGACGGCCTCTGGGACCAGTTCGACCACGTCGCCATGGGCGCCTCCACCGAGGCCTACTGCGGCAAGGAGCCCCAGGGCATCAGCCGCGAGGAGCAGGACGCCTTCGCCGCCGCCTCGCACCAGCGTGCGGCCGCCGCCCACAAGAACGGCCTGTTCGACAACGAGATCGTCTCGGTCGAGGTCCCGCAGCGCAAGGGCGACCCGATCGTCGTCTCCGAGGACGAGGGCGTGCGCGGCGACACCACCGCCGACACCCTCGCCAAGCTGCGCCCCGCCTTCGACAAGGAGGGCAACATCACCGCCGGCAACGCCTCGCAGATCAGCGACGGCGGCGCCGCCGTCATCGTGATGAGCAAGGCCAAGGCCGAGGCCCTCGGTGCGCCGATCCTCGCCGAGATCGTCGGCTACGGCCAGGTCGCCGGCCCCGACGCCTCGCTCCTGCACCAGCCGTCGAACGCCATCGCCAAGGCGCTCGAGAAGGCCGGCAAGTCCGTGTCCGACGTGAGCCTGTTCGAGCTGAACGAGGCCTTCGCCGCCGTCGGCATCGCCTCGATGCGCGACCTCGGCATCTCCGATGACATCACCAACGTCAACGGTGGCGCCATCGCCATCGGCCACCCGCTCGGCGCCTCCGGCACCCGCGTCACCCTCCAGCTCGCGCTGGAGCTGGCCCGGCGTGGTGGCGGCCTCGGCGCTGCTGCCCTCTGCGGCGGCGGTGGCCAGGGCGACGCCATCCTCCTCCAGGTCAACGGGTGACCTGACCGCTCGGCCTGCGGGCCGGACGTGATCGAAGCGAAGGGCGGCCCTCCGGGGCCGCCCTTCGTCGCGTCTCGGGTCAGCGCACCCGCCGAGGCGGATCGCCCCGGTACTCGCCGATGACGTCGATCGTCCCGACGATGCCGTCGTTGAACCGCTCGAGCTCCTCGGCGGGGACCCAGAGCTCGAGGTGGTCGCCCCCGCCCGCCTCCTGCACGGGGTACGGCTGGAGCGTGGACACCGCCACCTCGAACCGGGTGACGTAGCCCACGCCGCTCGCCGCCACGTTCCAGTCGCGGGCGATCTTGGCCGCGTAGGCCTCGGTGAGCACCGGGTAGAAGATCGGCTGCTCGGGGAGCCGGGGCGGGAACCGTCGCCAGCCCGAGGCCTCGATGAGCGCCAGCTCGGCGGGCCCGGTGGGCCGGAAGAGGGTGACGACGTCACCGGTCCACGGGGCGGCCGGCGCGGGGAGCTCGCCGTGAACGGCGAGGTGGCGGACGGCCTCGACGCGATCGCCGGGCCGCACCGGGGTGCCCGGACGGGCCGCCGCCCACGCCTCGATGGCCCGGCGGGCCTCTCCGACGCTGACGAGCGGGCCGACGCGGGGTTCGCGACCCACCTGCTCGTCGAGCGGCTCGGCGCTCACCAGCGCAGGCGTGTCCGGGCGCGCGTAGGGCACCACGGCGGCGAAGATCACGAGCCCGTCATCGAGCCCGTCGAGGTTGGCGAGCAGCTCGACCAGGGTCATCCCCCGAGCCTTGCCGCGCGCCCGAGCCCGTGGCCACGGGATTCGCCGCTGACGTCGATCGGCTCGGGCTGGTCCGTCGCCATCGGGCGAGCCCGTCGGTACCCTGCGGGCATGGCTCGCAAGCCGCCTGGGGTGACGTTCGAGACGTGGGTCGACCGGCAGATCCGCGAGGGCCTGGCGCAGGGCGTGTTCGACGAACTGCCGCGCGGGCCGCTGGACCTCACGGACCAGCACGACGCCGACTGGTGGATCAAGCGCAAGATCCGCGACGAGGGCATCGAGACCCTGCCGCCGTCGCTCGTCCTGCGCCGCGAGGTCGAGCAGGCCGTGCGCGACGCCCGGGACGCGCCCACCGAGGACGACGTCCGCCGCCAGATCGAGGCGGTCAACGAGCGCATCCGCAACGCCAACCGCATCGCCGTCAGCGGCCCGCCGGTGAACCTGGTGACCTACGACGTCGAGGAGTTGCTCGCCATCTGGCGCGCCGGGCATCCGATGACCACCGCCGAGGCCCCGAGCGCGGCGAGCGACGTCGATCCCGCGCCGGGCCGACGACGGCACCGGCGCTGGCGCCGCACGGGTCGCGCCGACGCCTGACCGGTCCACCGGCCGCCGTCGCGTCCGGCGGGAACCGGACCGGCCCCGTGGCCGTCGGACCAGCATGCGCTGGCGGATCCCCACCCTCGTCCTCGTCACGTGGCTGGCGGCCACGGGTTGCACCAGCGGCGAGCCGACGGCCCGGCCGACCACCACGAGCGCGCCCGCCACCACCGCCGCACCCGCACCGGCACCGGCCGAGGCGCCGAGCGTCGAGGCCGCCCGCGGGTGCGGTCCGGCGGATGCCGCCGAGGTGCGGGTCACGGGACGGTCCGTGGGGACCGGCGAGGTGGTCATCGAGGTCGCCTACGACGACACCGTCTACGACCGCAGCGGGCCGATGACCGGGCCGACCGTCGGCCAGGTCTTCGAGACCCGGCTCCCCCACGAGGCCTACGAGGCCGGAAGCGCCGACGTCCGCATCGTCCGGGCCGACGACCGCGGCGACGTCATCGCCTCCGGTGCGGTCCGCCTCGACGAGGGCCCCAGCTGCGGCTGAGGCGGCTGCGGGTCCCGGTCAGAGCTCTCGGCGGCCTTCGAGGGCGCGGCCGAGGGTGAGCTCGTCGGCGTACTCGAGGTCGCCGCCGACGGGGAGGCCGCTGGCGATGCGGGTGGTCTTGATGCCCATGGGGCCGAGCAGGCGGCCGAGGTACATGGCCGTGGCCTCGCCCTCGATGTTGGGGTTGGTGCAGAGGATGACCTCGGTGACGCCCTCGGGGTCGAGGCGGGCGAGCAGCTCCTTCACCCGGAGCTGGTCGGGGCCGATGCCCTCGATCGGGCTGATGGCGCCTTGGAGCACGTGGTAGCGGCCCTTGAACTCGCCGGTCTTCTCGACGGCGACGAGGTCCTTGGGCTCCTCGACCACGCAGATGGTGTGGCCGTCGCGGCGCTCGTCGCTGCAGATCCCGCAGATCGTGCCCTCGGAGAGGTTGAAGCAGCGCTCGCACCACGCCACCTTCTCCTTGGCCTCCACGATGACGCGGGCGAGGCGGACGGCGTCCTCCTTGGGCAGCTTGAGCAGGTGGAAGGCGATGCGCTGCGCCGACTTCGGGCCGACACCGGGCATGCGGCCGAGCTCGTCGATGAGGTCCTGGACCGGTCCCGCGTAGGTGGCCATCGAGGTGCTCAGCCTCCGCCGAGCAGGCCGCCGAGGTCGAGACCGCCCAGGTCCGGAGGCTGCTGGAGCCCCTGGATCTCGTCGACGGCGTCCCGCAGGGCGGCGAGGATCAGGTCCTGGAGCATCTCGACGTCGTTGGGGTCGACGGCGTCGGGCGAGATGGTCACCGACTGGAACTCGAAGCCCCCGGTGACGGCGACGCGCACGGCACCGCCGCCGGCCACGCCCTCGACGACGGTGGACGCCGCCTGCTCCTGCGCGGCGAGGAGCTGGGCCTGCATCTGCCCGGCCGTCTCCATGAGCTGGCCGAAGTCGAAGCCGCCGGGACCGCCGCCGCCCAGCAGCGCCGCGAGCGGGTCGTCGGCGGGCTCGGCGGCGGCCGGGAGGTGGACCGCGTCGGCGGAGATGGCGTCGTCGTCGACCGCGTCGTTCGCCGGGTCGTTCGGTTCGATGGTCACGGTTCCTCCAGAGGTCGGGTGGACCGGCTCACTGCTCTTCGAGCAGTTCGGCACCGGGGAAGGCATCGGTCAGGGCCGCGAGGCCGCCCGCAGGCGCATCGGGCGCATCGTCGAGGTCGTGCACGTCGGCTCCGGCGAGGTGCTCGTCGGGGTCATCGGTCTTGGGCGCCGGCGCAGGCCGGCTGGCCCCGCCCGACTGGCTCGCCGAGCGGGCGGTCACGCCGCTCTCCCCCACCTCGAAGGTGATGGTGACGGGCTGGCCGGCGACCTCCGACAAGACGCGCTCGACGTCGGCCCGCTTCCGTTCGCACCCCTGCTGGTGGTGGTCGTTGTCGACGCGGACCACCGCGGTCCCGCCGTCGAGCGAGAGGAGGTCGGCGCTCTGGTACACGCCCTTGGCGAGCCCGGCGAGCTTCGGGATGACCTGCTCGGTCCAGATGGCGTCGACCGATCCCGACGGCGCCGAGGTGGACGCCGGGGCCGCCGGAGCGGCAGCCGGTTCGGGCGTGGGAGCGGACGCCGGCTCGGCGGCCGGAGCGGGTGCCGGCACCGGTTCCGCCGCAGGGGCGGGTACCGGGGCCGCGGGCGGGGGTGTGCTGGCCGCGGGCGGGGGTGCGCTCGCCGCCGGAGGGGGCGGTGCGGCCGACGCCGATGGCGTGGGGGCGGGTTTGGCCCCACCGCCGCTGCGGGCCGCGCGCTCGGCGCGCTGCGCGGCGAGGGCCGCCCGGGCCTGGGCCGCCGGTCCACCGGCAGGGGCGTCACCGGCGGGCGCGGGCGCGGGCGCGGCCGGGGCCGAGGGCTCCGCAGGTGGGGGCGCCGGTCGAGCCGACGGGGGCGGCGAGGAGGCGGGGGCCGCAGGAGCCGCCACCGCGGGCCCCGAGGCGAGGGCCGCTTCGAGCTTGGCGACGCGGGCGGCGAGGGCCTCGACCGAGGCATCGCCGTCGACACGGGAGAGCTTCACCAGCGCCACCTCGAGCGGGATGCGGGCGTCGGGCGCCTGGCGCATCTCGAGCAGGGCATCGCCGACGGCCTCGAGCGCCCGGGTGGTGGCCCGGTCGCCGAGCTGGTCGGCCCAGGCCTGGACCCGCGCCTGCTCAGCGGGCGGGAGGTGGTCGAGGGGCGCGCCCATGCGCTGGAGGAACACGTCGCGGAGCCGGGCGAGCAGGGCTTCGCCGAGCACACGCGGGTCCCGGCCGGAGCTGACGGCGTCGGACACGGCGAGCAGCGCCTTGCCGGGGTCGCCCGCGGCCACGGCATCGAGCAGGTCGGTGAGGGACTCGCCCTCGTCGACCACGCCACCGGCGGCGGCGACCCGCTCGAGGGCGGACAGCGTGTCTCGGGCCGAACCGCCGCCCTGGCGGACCACGTACTCGACCGCGTCGGGGCCGAGGTCGAGCCCGGCGTCGTGGATGACCCACTCGACGTGCTCGGTGAGGTCGTCGGCGCCCAGCAGCTTGAACTCGTAGTGCTGGGTGCGGCTGCGGATGGTGGGCAGCACCTTCTGCGGGTCCGTGGTGGCCAGCACGAAGACCACGTGGTCCGGCGGCTCCTCCAGCGTCTTCAACAGCGCGGCGGACGCCGCGGCGGTGAGCATGTGGACCTCGTCGAGGATGTACACCTTCGTGCGCCCGGGCGAGCCGAGGGCCACCCGGCTGATGAGCTCGCGGACCTCCTCGACCTTGTTGTTCGAGGCGGCGTCGAGCTCCTGCACGTCGTACGACGTGCCGTTGTCGATGGCGACGCAGCTCTCGCAGGTGCCGTCGGGCTCCCCGTCCTGCAGGTTCACGCAGTTGAGGGCCTTGGCGAGGATGCGGGCCGTCGACGTCTTGCCCGTGCCCCGGGGTCCGCTGAACAGGTAGGCGTGGCCGACGCGGTCTTCGCGGACGGCGTTGCGGAGGGCGCGGACGACCTCTTCCTGGTCGCGGACGTCGCTGAACCGGCGGGGTCGGTAGCGGCGGTAGAGCGACTGGTAGGCCATCGCCGCTCACCCTATCGACCGGCCACAACCCACGTTTCCGGACCTCGGGGCCCTCCGCGCCGGTAGCGTCGCCGCCCATGAACAGGCGCAGGACGTGGGGGATCGTGGCGGCGGCGGTGCTCGGGCTGGTCGCAGCCGGATGCAGCAGCTCGGCATCGGACGGCGACGCCGCACCCGACAAGGGGACGTCGACGACGGCGGCGAAGAGCACGACGACGACCGAGGCGATCGACTGGCCGACGCCGACGTTCGTCGAGGGCGAGTGCCCCATGGACCTGACCGACGAGGTCATCGTCGAGGTCACGTGCGGCACCGTCGAGGTCCCCGAGAACCGGCTCGACCCGGACTCGAACATGATCAGCCTGGCGGTCGCCAAGCTCCACTCGAACAGCGACGAGCCCCGGGAGGACCCGGTCGTCCAGCTCGAGGGCGGGCCCGGCTTCAGCAGCCTCGACAGCGTGGGCGGCTACTCCAAGAGCGCCATCCTCGACGAGCGGGACTACTACATCTGGGACCAGCGCGGCACCGGCTACTCGACCCCCAACCTCGACTGCACCGAGACCAACGAGGCCATCTGGGGCGTCTTCTCCACCACCGACGATCCCGCGGACGAGGGCGAGCGCATCGAGGACTCGATGCGCGAGTGCCGGGATCGCCTGCTCGACGACGGGGTGGACCTCAACGGCTACGACACCCCGCAGAACGCCGCCGACCTGGCCGACCTGCGCGTGGCGCTCGGTGTCGACGAGTGGAACCTGCGGGGGATCTCCTACGGGTCCGCGCTCGCCATCGAGACGGTCCGCTCCCACCCCGAGGGCGTCCGCTCCGTGCTGCTCGACTCGGTCGTGGTCCCCGACGAGCCGTTCGGCGCCGTCGACCGCGCCGAGGCCGCGCTCCGCTCGTTCGACGAGCTCGACCAGGCCTGCGCCGACGACGTCGAGTGCACCGAGAAGTACGGCTCGATCCACGACCTCATGGCCGAGGCCGGTGCCCAGCTCGACGAGGAGCCCTACGTGGGCGAGGTGCCGGACCCGATCACGGGCGAGCCCCGCCACGTCGAGATCACCGGCACAGACATGTACGCCGGCCTGTTCCGGGCGATGTACGACGAGACGCTGATCCCCGTGCTGCCCACGGCGCTCACCGCCATCGCCGACGGCGACTACGCCATCGTCGAGCAGCTGGTGCAGGAGTCGGTGCCGTTCGCCGCCGACCAGGTCGAGGGCATGACCGCGTCGGTGACCTGCGCCGACCGGCTCCCGCTGCTCGATCCCGATGTGGTCGAGCCGTTCGTGGAGCAGCACCCGGAGATGGGCGCGCTGGTCTACGTGAACGTGGCCGAGACCGGCTGCGGCGAGTGGGGCGTCGACCCCAGCGGCGGCGACTTCAACACGCTGCTGCGCGAGGGCGACACCGACGTCCCGATCATCGTGATGGCCGGCCGGTTCGATCCGGTCACCCCGCCCGCCGGCACCAAGCGGGTGGCGGAGGCGCTGGGCCAGGACGTGCTGCTGTTCCCCAACGCCGGCCACGGCGCGGTGTCGTCGAGCGACTGCTCCCGCGACATCTGGTTCGCGTTCCTCGACGACCCGACCCAGCAGCCCGACACGTCCTGCATGGACGAGCTCGGTCCCCCCGAGTTCGCCTAGACGTTGGCGGCGTCGCGGCGGGCCTTGGCGCCGCTGGTGTACGAGCTGATGTCGAGGATCAGGCCGAAGCCGACGATGAGCCAGCCGAACCCGTTGACGCCGCCATCCGAACCGAGCGCCGGCGAGTAGACGAGCGCGAAGAACAAGGTGGTGAACGGGAGCAGCAGGAACCCGAGGAACGCCTCGAAGAACCCGTTGAAGGCGATGGCCATGCGATCGCTGAACAGCCACAGCAGGAAGATGGCGAACCGCGGAGCCGCCATCCCGATCAACGCAACGATGCACCCACAGCCCATGTCCCGCTCCTTCGCGTGAGGTCGCCCCCGACCGTACCCGCCGGTCACGTTCCCTGCGGGCCGGAACCGGGCGGTTCGGCGCTGCCCCCGTCTCGCATGGACGGGGTCGGTGGCGACGCGGCTATCGTGGACGGGTCCGCACCCGCAGGTGGTGGCCGGGCCCTGTGCATCTTCAGCCCGTGAACCGGGTCAGGGCCGGAAGGCAGCAGCTCTCAGCGGTGCCTGAGGAGTGCCGCAGATCGCCCGGCCACCTCCTGCGGGTGCGGACCACGAAGGAAGTACCCGGAGGGGTGCGAGAGCGGCCGAATCGGCACGCTTGGAAAGCGTGTGTGGGGAAACTCACCGTGGGTTCGAATCCCACCCTCTCCGCTGGATCGACCCGATCGATCGCCGAGGCCGCCCACGGGGCGGCCTCCGCCGTTTTGGATCGGTCGGCGCGCCACCGCCGGGGTCAGCCAGCGGGGACCTCGGGACCGATCCAGGTGAGGACGTGGAGGCGGTGGGTGATGGCGCCGTCGCGGTCGAAGCCGTCGGTGCCGGCGGGGAGGTGCTCGGTGAGGTCGAGGTCGTAGGCGCCGACGTGCTCGAAGCCGGCCCGCTCGTAGAGGCGGCCGGCGGCCGCGAGGTTGTCGGCCATGTCGAGGACCGGACGGCGGCCGAGGGCGTGGGCGGCGTCGACCGCGGTGCGCAGCAGCGCCTCGCCGGTGCCGGTGCGGTGGGCGCGCTCGTGGACGACGAGGCGGCGGATCACGACGAGGTCGTCGATCGGCTGCCCGGTGGCCTCGAGCCACTGGAC
>DATMGQ010000280.1:0-17207 GCA_035555395.1 Acidimicrobiales bacterium | reverse complement strand
GGACCATGGCCGCCACCGACGCCACGCCGACCGCACCGGCCAGCTCGGGGGCGAGCCGGCGGCTGCGGGACCGGGCGTCGAACCACGCCTCGACGCCCAGGAGCGGGAGTGCCACCAGGCCGGGCAGCCAGAACCCGGAGGCACCGCCGACGAGCGCGCCGACGGCCAGCGCGACCAGCACCGCCGCTTCGACCACGGCGATCCGTGCCGCCAACCGGGTGCGGGGAAGCCACCGGCCGCGGCGCCGGTCCACGGCCACGACCTTGACGGGCGTGCGCAGCACGAACCCCACGACCGCGGCGGCGGCCACGCAGGCGCCCGCCCAGCTCGGTGCGACGATCAGACCCAACAGCCCCGGCTCGACGGTGAGCCCCCAGCCGCCGTGCTCCGCGGGGACCGCCACCGAGCGCCACATCGGCCTCGGCGCCACAGGGGTCGGCGTGCCGGGTCGGCGGCGGTCGGTGGCGGTCATCGCTCCTCGGACCTCATGATCCGAGGGTACGGAGCCGGCCCCCAGCCCGACCAGGGTCCTTGGTCCCGGATCGCCGGACCGGGCGGCTGTGGGATGCTGCCCGCATGAACCCGGTGATCCTGCTCGTCTGCGACGAGAACGCGGACAACCTGCACGGCGAGTTCAGCCGGTACGACCGGGACTACGAGGTCCGGGTCGCCCGCACCACCGATGACGCCGTCGCCGTGGCGATGGAGGTCGGTACCGCTGGCGGGCACCTCGCCCTCGTCGTGGCCGACACCGCCCTGTTCGCCCAGACCGACCCCGACGATCCCCACCGGGCGGCCCTCGTCACGCTCCACGGCTGGCGCCAGATCGTGCCCTCCGCCCGCACGCTGGTGGTGGCCCCGTTCGACCGGTTCCTCGTCGACAGCGAGGCGCTGCGGGCCGGGCAGGCCAAGGGCAAGTTCGACGCCCTGCTCCTCATGCCCCGAGGTGCCCGCGACGAGGAGTTCCACGGCGCCGTCACCGAGCTGCTCTCGGACTGGGGATCGACCGTCGCCGACCCCGAGGTGGAGGCGGTGCGGATCGTCGCCGACCCGACGGAGACCCTCACCCTCGACCTGCGCGACCTGCTCGTCCGCATGGGCATGCCCCACCGCATCCACCCGCCGGAGTCCGATGTCGGCCAGGAGCTGATCGCGGCGTTCGACGGGCCACCCACGCTCCCGCTCGTCGAGGTGCTGTCCCGCGGCGTGATCGCCGTGCGGTCCACCCGGGAGCTGTCGGCGGCGTTCTACGGCCGGCCCGACGAGGTCGACCAGGACACGGTGTTCGACCTGTGCGTCGTCGGTGCCGGCCCCTCGGGCCTCGCCGCCGCGGTCTACGGTGCGTCCGAGGGCCTCACCACCGTCGTGCTCGAGGCCGACGCCATCGGCGGCCAGGCCGGCGCCAGCTCCATGATCCGCAACTACCTCGGCTTCCCCCGGGGCATCTCGGGCATGCGCCTCGCCCAGCGGGCCCGGAGCCAGGCCGCCCGATTCGGCACCCGGTTCATCACCGGCTGGGACGTCACCGGCCTCGCGCCGGCCAGGGGCGACCGGCCGCACCGCATCCACACCGAGGGCGGGGGCCTCCGGGCGCGAGCGGTCGTGATCGCCACCGGCGCCGCCTACCGCAAGCTCCAGGTGCCCGGCATCGAGGCGCTCACCGGGCGCGGCGTCTACTACGGGAGCGCCATGACGGCGGCCCGGGAGATGGAGGGCCTCGACGTCGTGGTCGTGGGCGGCGGCAACTCGGCCGGCCAGGCCGCGCTGCACCTCGCCCGCTTCGCCCGGAGCGTGACCATCGCGGTCCGCCGCCCCGGTCTCGAGGAGACGATGTCGAGGTACCTGATCGACGAGATCGAGTACAACCAGCGGGTCGAGGTGCGAGCGTGCTCGGAGGTGATCGACGGCGGCGGCGCCGGGCGGCTCGAGTGGATCGACCTCTGCGACACGGTGACCCGGGAGGTCGAGCGGCGCAGCTGCGACGGGCTGTTCCTGCTCCTCGGCGCCGAGCCCCGCTGCGAGTGGCTCCCCCGCGACCTGGCGCTCGACGACCGGGGCTTCGTGCTCACCGGCCGCGACGTGCCCCAGGGGTCGTGGCGGGGCGGCCTCCCGCCCGAGAGCCTGGCGACGTCGATCCCCGGGGTCTTCGCCGTGGGCGACGTGCGGTCGGGGTCGATGAAGCGCGTGGCCGCCGCCAGCGGCGAGGGCTCGAGCGTCGTCCCCCTCGTGCACGCCTACCTCGAGGCCCTCGAGCTCGCCTGACCGGTCCCCCGCCGGCGCGGCGGCCGCCCGTACGCTCGCCCGATGGCAGCGAGCCGGAGCCGCACGGCACGCGCCGCCCGCAAGCGCAAGAAGCGGATGGCGCGCCAGGACCACGACCTCACCGACGAGCAGTGGCTCGCGCTCGTCGAGGCGTGGGCGGGCTGCGCCTACTGCGGTGCCGACGGCCCGGGCCTGCAGCGGGACTGCGTGCTCGCCATCTCCCGGGGCGGCCGGTACACCCTCGCCAACGTCGTCCCGGCCTGCCGCTCGTGCAACGCGAGCAAGTGCAACATCGAGGTCACCGGCTGGATGCGCCGCAACAAGCTCGACGAGGGGGCGTTCCTCCTCCGCCAGCACCAGATCGCCACGATGCTCGCCACGACCGAGCCGCCGGCGGCAGACGCCGAGGCCAGCTGACCGGAGCCGATCGGCCCTCGAGGCCGGGGGCTCGGCGGGTCCCGCAGCGGGTACGGGCCACCATGGCCGATCACCTCCGAGCCGGGTCGCGGGTCCGGTGGAACACCTCCCAGGGCGAGACCGTGGGGAAGGTGGTCCGCAAGCTCACCGAGCCCTGCGACATCGAGGGCCACCACGTCGCCGCCAGCGAAGACGAGCCCCAGTACCTCGTCGAGAGCGAGAAGACCGGCGCCCGCGCCGCCCACAGGCCCGACGCCCTCCACCGGGCCTGACCACCCCACGCGTGGCTCCGCCGCGCCCGTCGGGCACCCCGAGCGGGCCGGGCCGGCTTCGGAACCCGATCTGTCGCCGCCGGAGCCCTCCGAGGCAGCGCGGGCGCGCCCGCGTCGGGCGTCAGCCGTCGACCGTGTGGCCGGCGCTGCGGAGGGCGATGATCGCCTCGGTGCGCTGGGCGGCCTTCACGAGGACGTAGTCGGTGTCGTAGGTGGAGAGGGCGAAGATGCCGACGCCCGCATCAGCCAGCGGCACCAGCACCGACGCCAGGATGCCCGTGAGCGTGAAGGCGAACGGGCCCTGGAGCTTCAGGGCGATCCAGCCGGACTCGGCCACCAGACCGGCGTCGCCGGGCACGGCGGCGGTGGCGCACACGATCGACAGCTCGTCGCCGGTACGGGTCACGGTGGTGAACCCGCTGGTGGGCAGCCAGGCCGGGACCGGCGCACCCGGGGCCAGGCGCACCACCGACAGGTCCTGGTCCGACACGGCGAGGGTCAGGGCGACGGAGGCCATCGGCTCAGGCGTAGACCGTGCGGGTCACCCACTCGGCCACGAGGGCCGGCTTCTCCTCGCCCTCGATCTCCACGGTGAAGTTGCGGGTCACGTCGATGGCGTTGCCCTTCAGCACGACGTCGGAGGTCACGGCCCGGGCCCGGATGCGGGAGCCGACCTTCACCGGGCTCACGAAGCGGACCTTGTTGAACCCGTAGTTCACGCCCATGAGGACGCCCTCGAACTTCTTCGGGTCCGGCGAGCCGCTGGTGCCCTTCGAGAGGTGCGTGAGCATCGACAGCGTCAGGAACCCGTGGGCGATCGTGGTGCCGAACGGCGTGGCCTTCGCCGCCTCGGGGTCCACGTGGATGAACTGGTGGTCGAACGTCAGGTCGGCGAACTGGTCGATCTGCTCCTGGGTCACCGTGAACCACTCGCCGGTGCCCTCGTCGTTGCCGACGTCGGCCTGGAACCGCTCGAACGCCTTGGCTGCTGCTTCGCTCATGTCCCAGTCCTAGCCGTTCCCCTGCGGTTCACGGCAAGCCCGGCGCTCGGGGCGGGGGCGCCAGCACCCCCGCCCGAGCCCGCCCGGGATCCGCACGTCGCTGAACCGGGGGCGGGCGTGGGGTCCCACCGCCCCACGCCTCGGGACAGGGTACGGACGGGGCGCTAGCGAGGCGCTAGCGAGACCTCCCCCAAACGGGTGGACAAATGTCCTGCTACGGTCCGCCGTTCCTCCCACCCGCCCCACCCCGGCATGGAGAACCCGTGGACGCCCCTCCCCCCGTTCCACCCGCCCCCGACGACGGCCACGTACCGGTCGAGCACCGCCTCCTGGGACTCGACCGCCGCACGATCCCGCTGGCCCTCGTGGTCCTGGCGATCATGGCGCTCTACCTCGTCGTGGTGCCGGCCATCAACCGCAACGTGGACTTCGACGACGAGGTCCGAGCCGGCGACGTGATCACGCTCGGCAACGGGATCACGTTCGTCCCGCCCGAGGGGTGGAACCTGATGGCCGGGATCCGCGAGGGCCAGGAGCCCACGTCGGGCGTGAGCGGCAACGACGAGACCGCGGCCGTGGCGGACGGCGGCGTGACCATCACCGTCCGGGCCAGCGGGTACGACGGCACCGCCGACGAGCTGCTCGACCAGGTCGACCGGGTGCGGACCCGCTCCGACGCCGAGCCCAACCAGGCGTTCACGGTGACCGGTCCGAGGACCACGGTCACCACCGACTCGGGCATCTCCGGCGTGTCGCAGGCGTACACGTCGGCCACCGGCGAGGGCCGCATCCTGGCGTTCACGTTCGAGGGCGGCCGCACCGGCACCACCCCCATCGGCCTGACCGTCACCATCGACGGCAGCACCCGTTCGTTCGCCGAACAGGCCCGGGCGATCGAGACGCTCATCGCCAGCATCCAGGTCGAGGAGGCCGGATCGTGACCGCCACCGACGCCACCGACGCCACCACCCCGCCGCCCGCCGCTCCCGCCGACCTCCGTGCCCGCCAGCTCGACGCGATCGACGAGTCCGGTTGGGGGGTGCCGTTCCGCTTCTTCCAGCCGCGCAACGCCGTGTTCTGGGTGTACCTCTGGGCGCTCGCGGTCGGTGTCCTCCACACCGTCGACTTCTTCCGCGACGACGTCGGGAACTTCGGCGGCGCGCTCGCCGGGGGTGGCATCGCCTTCGCCGTCTACGGCGGGCTGTGGCTCGCGTTCCTCGGCGGCACCAACCGCTACACGCCGGAGTCGCCGAAGCTGCTGGCCACCGCGTTCGCATGGGGCTTCTTCGTCGCCACCGCCGCGCTGGCGCTGACCATCAACGGCGCCGTCCTCGGCCTGTACGCGAAGACGTTCGGCCAGAGCTGGACGGCTGACTGGGGCGCCGGCCTGACCGCCCCCTTCACCGAGGAGGGCGCCAAGGCGCTCGGCTTCGTCGTCATCCTCGGCCTGGCTCCGAAGCTCGTCCGCAGCGCCTACGACGCCTTCGTCGTCGGCGCGTTCATCGGGCTCGGGTTCCAGATCTGGGAGAACGTGCTGTACGTGTACCAGGGCGCCGAGAGCCACTTCGGGACCGGGCAGCCGGGTTCGGCGATCCAGGTCATCGTCCTGCGCAGCGTGGTCGGCATCGCCTCCCACGCCCTGTTCTCGGCGATCTTCTGCACCGGGCTGTTCTGGATCCTCGGGTGGGGCGCCGAGCCCCGCCGCGTCGTCCGGGGCCTCGTCACCATGGCCTTCGCGCTGGTGGCGCACGGCGTGTGGGACTCGGCCGCCGCCCTCGGGACCACGATCTTCGGCAACGACGCCGGCCCCATCGTGTTCATGGCGATCGTCCTCGTGATCGAGATCGCCGCCGTCCTCTCCGTCGCCAAGCTGGCCTCGTCGTCCGAGCGCGGGTGGATGCACGACCTGCTCGCGCCGGAGGTCACCGCCGGCGTGCTCAGGGCCGCAGAGGTCGACGCCCTCGCCGGCTCCCGCCGCAAGCAGCGGAAGTACGTGAAGTCGATCCACGGCCACCACGACCGCAAGGTCGCCAGGCACGTGGTCGAGGCCGGTCACGACCTGGCCGAGGCCATCGCCCGGTCCCACGGCGAGGAGACGCCGCAGGTGGCGTTCGCCCGCACCGAGGTTTTGCGGGTGCGGGCCGGCGTCCCGGCCTGACCGCTACGAGCGCGGTTCGAGGACGAAGACCGGGATGACCCGGTCCGTGGCCTCCTGGTACGAGTCGTAGTCGGGCCAGGCCGCGGCCGCCCGACCCCACCAGGCCGCCTTCTCGTCGCCCTCGACCTCGCGCACGGTGAAGTCCTGCACGTCGGGGCCGTCCTGGAGGCGGGCGATCGGGTTGGCCCGCACGTTGTGCACCCACTGCGGGTGCTGCGGCGCACCGCCCATCGATCCGACGACCGCGTAGGCGCCCTCGCCGTCGGCCACCTTCACGAGCGGCGTCTTGCGGACGTTGCCCGACTTGGCGCCGAGGGTCCACAGGACGATCCACGAATCACCGACCAGTTCGCTCGACGCGGTGCCGCCGCTCTCCTCGTAGCGCGCCACCTCCTCGGCGATCGGGCCCCACGGGCTGGGCTCGTACTCGGCATCGAACTCGGACATGCGGCCTCCTCGGGTCGGCCCGATCCTGGCAGGTCGACGAGGGGCGGCGCGCCGATCGCCCCACCCCGCCCACGGATCCCGACCGGAGGCCACCGGGTGTGGGAGCCTCACCCAGACGGGTGGAGGCCCGCGGGACGCAGTGCAGGAAGGAGCGACGTGGCCGAGCAGGAGGAAGCGATCCCCCGAGGCGACGCGGGCTCGGGGAGCAACACGCTCGCCGTGCTGCTGGCGATGGCGATGTTCGTCCTCGTGGTCGACACCTCGCTGATGAACGTGTCGATCTCGTCGGTGGTCGAGGACCTCGACACCACGGTGAGCGGCGTGCAGTCGGCGATCGCGCTCGAGGCCCTGGTCTCGGCGGCGTTCATCCTGATCAGCAGCAAGGTGGCGGACCTGATCGGGCGCAAGCGGGCCTACGTGATCGGCCTCGTCGCCTACGCGATCGGCGCGCTGGCCATGACGCTGGCCCAGGACCTGGCGGCGATCATCGTGTTCTGGGCGGTGATCGGCGGGCTCGGCGCCTCCCTGCTGCTGCCGGCGATGCAGTCGCTGATCCACGGCAACTTCGAGGGCCCGGCGCAGCGGCACGCCTACGCACTGGTCGGCGCGGCGGCAGCCATCGCCGCCGCGGTGGGGCCGCTGCTCGGCGGCTTCGTCACCACCTACCTGTCGTGGCGGGTCGGCTTCGCCCTCGAGGTCGTGATCATCGTGATCGTGCTGTCGGGCCTCGGCCGCATCCGCGACGTGCCCTTCACGGGTCCCCGCCAGATCGACGGCGTCGGCGCCGGTCTCTCGGTCATCGCCATGGGCGGCATCGTGCTCAGCATCCTCGCTTGGCAGGAAGGGGCCGAGTCGGTGCTGCTGATCCTCGTGATCGGCATCGTCGCCATGGCCGGGTTCGTCCGCTGGCTGCTCCGGCGGGAGCGGGCGAAGCAGCCGTCGCTCCTCGACCCCGACCTGTTCCGCCACCCGCACTTCCGCCTCGGCGTGACCTCGCAGATGATGCAGCAGATCACGCTCGGCGGGGCGATGATCGCCCTGCCGATCTTCCTGCAGATCACCCTCGGCTACGACGCCCTCCAGGCTGGCCTCTCCCTCGCACCGCTCTCGCTGACGATGTTCGCGGTGGCGATGGCGGCCGGGAAGAAGGCGGGCGAGCGGCGTCCGGCGGTCATCATCCGCGTCGGCTTCGCCCTGGGCGCGGTCGGGATCGCGCTGCTGGTGCCGCTGGTGCCGCGGGTGGAGTCCGGCTGGGCGCTGGCGATCCCGCTCGTCATCCTCGGCGCCGGGCTCGGGCTGCTCGTGTCCCAGCTGAACAACTTCACGCTCGCGCCGATCACCGAGGAACGGGTGAGCGAGGCCGCCGGGGTGAACTCGGCCGGCGGCTCGTTCGGCCTCTCCTTCGGCCTGGCCATGGCCGGCGGCGTGATGCTCGCCGTGATGGCGTTCTCCTTCACGCACCTCACCGAGTCGAGCTCGGTCATCCCGGCCGACCAGCAGCAGCAGATCGCCGACGTGATGGAGGAGGACGCCGAGATCGTGAGCGACGCCCAGCTCGCCGCCGTGGTCGAGTCCGAGCCGGCCGACGTCCAGGCGGAGATCCTCGACATCAACCGGGTCGCCCGGGACCGGGCGCTCCAGGCCGCCCTGCTCATCCCGCTGCTCGCCTCGCTCGTCGGCCTCGGCACCAGCTTCCGCATGGTGAAGCTCCCGGACCTCCAGCCGTCCGCCTCGCTCGAGGGCCTCGACTTCGGCTGACTGTGAGGATCAGCGAGGGCTCGGCGTTCGTGCTGGGCTGTCGCCGACACCAGCCGAGGTGGCCGCCCGCCGGGTGCGGTCGGCGCGCCATCGTGGTTCGCTTACCGGCGTGACGCGCCAGACCGACCGCCCGGACGACGAGGAGCAGCTGGCATGAGGATCCGTCGCCGGGCCGCGGCCACCGCGGTGGCTCCGGTCCCCCACCACGTGGGCCACGACCCGGACCGGCCGCTGTTCGAGCTCGACGGCGTCGTGGTCGAGCGCGGGGGAACGCAGGTCCTGGCCGTGGACCACGTCGAGATCCCGTGCACGGGGACCACCGCGATCGTGGGGCCGTCGGGTTCGGGGAAGTCGACCCTCCTGCGCCTGTGCAACCGCCTCGAGGTCCCCGTCGCCGGCACGGTCCGCTTCCACGGCACCGACCTGGCCGACCTCGATCCGCTCGCCCTGCGGCGCGAGGTGGCCATGGTGTTCCAGCAGCCCGTGTCGCTGCCCGGCACCGTCGAGGACAACCTGCGCGCCGCCGATCCGGACCTCGGCGCCGACGCCGCCCGCGCCGCGCTCGACCGGGTCGGCCTCGCGCCGGACCTGCTGGGCCGGGACGCCGACCAGCTGTCGGGCGGCGAGCGCCAGCGGCTCGCCCTCGCCCGCTCGCTCGCCACCGACCCCGGCGTCGTGCTCCTCGACGAGGCGACCAGCGCGCTCGACCCAGCCAACGCCACCCGGATCGAGGAGCTGGTGGCCGGGCTCACGGCTGACGGCATCCACGCCGTCTGGGTCTCGCACGACCTCGATGCGCTCGAGCGCATCGCCGACCACGTGGTCGTCGTCATCGACGGGCGGATCGCCCAGCAGGGCCCGCTCGCCGCCGTACGCCGGGAGCCGGTCCCGCCGGTCGAGCGCTTCTTCACCGGGGAGGCCGCATGAGCACCTCGTCCATCGGGTTCACCGGCGTCGCCGCGTCGCTCGTCCTCATCGTGGTCGCGGCGGCCCTGTCGTGGCGCGAGCGGCTCGGCCTCGAGCGCACGATCGCGTGGGCCGCGTGCCGGGCGTTCGGCCAGCTGGTGGTGATCGGCGGCGCCCTCGCCCTGGTGCTCGCCGACGACGCCCCGCCGATCCTGTCGTGGCTGTGGGTCGCCGGGATGGTCGTGGTCGGCGCCGCCACCATCGCCAGCCGGGTGCGCAACGTGCCCGGCCTGTTCGCGCTCGCGGCCGGCGCCCTCGGCGGGGCGGTCGCGGTGAGCCTGCTCGTGGCGTTCGGGTTGGGGATCTTCCCGCTCGAGCCGCGCACCATCGTCCCCGTGGCCGGGATGCTGCTGGGCAACGCCATCGGGGCCACCGTCTTGTCGGCCCGCCGCACGCTGATCGAGATCACCGAGCACCGCGACCAGATCGAGGTGCGGCTCGCCATCGGCCAGACCGGGCGCGACGCCATCCGCCCGCACCTCCAGGAGTCGCT
This sequence comes from Acidimicrobiales bacterium, assembly GCA_035555395.1. Classification (GTDB taxonomy): domain Bacteria; phylum Actinomycetota; class Acidimicrobiia; order Acidimicrobiales; family Iamiaceae; genus Aquihabitans. The sequence goes on along the minus strand of DATMGQ010000280.1, from coordinate 7,433 downwards.
GCGGACGGCGATCGGCCCGCAGATCGAGCAGACCAAGATCGTCGGGCTCATCGCCCTTCCCGGCACCATGACCGGCCTGTTGCTGGCCGGGGTCGACCCGCTCGACGCCGTCCTCGTGCAGGTCGCGGTGATGTTCCTGATCCTCGGCTCGGTGGCCATCACCAGCGTCGTCGTCGGACGCGGCGTCGCCCACCGCCTCCTCACGGCCGACCACCGGCTCCAGCTCCCCGCCACCTGAGGGTCCGCAGGTCAGGGACGTGACCAGGTGGAGACATCGGGCATGATGGGTGCCTCACCCACCGCACCTCCCGATCGCCAGGAGCCATCCCATGGAGTTCCCGACCCTGCCACCCCAAGAGGTGCTGCCGTTCCCGCCGACGCCCTCGGCCTCGATCGCCGGCCGCACCATGCAGGAGTCCACCTACGAGCGCCGGGTGGAGCCGACCCGCCTCCCGGAGGATGCGCCCAACATCGTCGTGATCCTGATCGACGACGCCGGGCCCGGCCTGCCCACCACGTTCGGCGGCGAGGTCCGCACCGACACCCTCACCAAGGTGCTGGGCGAGGGCATCGGCTTCAACCGCTTCCACACCACGGCGATGTGCTCCCCCACCCGGGCGTCGCTGCTCACCGGCCGCAACCACCACCGCATCGGCAACGGCCAGATCGCCGAGCTCGCCAACGACTGGGACGGCTACTCCGGCCACATCCCCACCAGCACCGCGCTCGCCGCCGAGGTCCTCACCGAGTACGGGTACTCCACCGCCGCGTTCGGCAAGTGGCACAACACCCCGGCCGAGGAGACCACCGCCGCCGGGCCGTTCCACAACTGGCCCACCGGGAAGGGCTTCGAGTACTTCTACGGCTTCCTCGCCGGTGAGGCCTCGCAGTACGAGCCCAACCTCGTCCGCAACACCACCAGCGTCCTCCCGCCCAAGCGGGCCGAGGACGGCTACCACCTGAGCGAGGACCTGGCCGACGACGCCATCCACTGGCTGCGCCAGCACCAGGCCTTCGAGGCCGACAAGCCGTTCTTCATGTACTGGGCCAGCGGCTGCCTCCACGGCCCGCACCACGTCATGAAGGAGTGGGCGGACAAGTACGCCGGCACGTTCGACGACGGGTGGGACGCCTACCGCGAGCGGGTGTTCGCCCGGGCCAAGGAGCGGGGCTGGATCCCCGACGACGCCGAGCTCACGCCGCGCGACCCGAGCCTGCCGGGCTGGGACGACATCCCCGAGGACGAGAAGCCGTTCCAGCGCCGCCTCATGGAGGTGGCGGCGGGCTTCGGCGAGCACGTCGACGTCCAGGTCGGCCGGCTGCTCGACGAGATCGACCGCATGTACGGCGACAACACCCTCGTCTTCTACATCTGGGGCGACAACGGCTCGTCCGGCGAGGGCCAGAACGGGACGATCAGCGAGCTGCTCGCCCAGAACGGCATCCCCACCACCGTCGACATGCACATCAAGGCACTCGACGAGATGGGTGGGCTCGACGTGCTCGGGTCGCCGAAGACCGACAACCAGTACCACGCCGGGTGGGCCTGGGCCGGCAGCACGCCGTACCAGGGCATGAAGCTCACCGCCTCCCACCTGGGCGGCACCCGCAACCCGATGGTGGTCCGCTGGCCCAACCGCATCGAGCCCGATGCCACCCCGCGGACCCAGTTCCACCACTGCAACGACCTGGTGCCCACCATCTACGAGGTCGTGGGCATCACCCCGCCGCGCGTCGTGAAGGGCGTCGAGCAGCAGGCGCTCGACGGCGTCAGCTTCGCCTACGCCTTCGACGACCCCGACGCCGAGGGCCGGCTGCGCACCCAGTACTTCGAGATCATGGGCAGCCGGGCGATCTACCACGACGGGTGGATGGCGTCCGCGTTCGGCCCCCGAGCGCCGTGGGTGCCGGGCCTGCCGCCGGGCATCGCCGATTGGACGCCGGACCAGGACCGCTGGGAGCTCTACGACCTCGACCACGACTGGACGCAGGCCCACGACCTGGCGGACGAGCACCCCGAGAAGCTCGAGCAGCTGCGCGAGGTGTTCGCCATCGAGGCCGCCCGCAACAGCGTGTACCCGATCGGCGGCGGCCTGTGGGTGCCCGTGTACCACCCGGAGCTGCGCATCTCGACGCCGTACCGGGAGTGGACGTTCAGCGGCGACATCGTGCGCATGCCCGAGTTCTGCGCCCCCGCTCTCGGCAACCGCGAGAACACGGTCACCATCGACGCCGACCTGCCCCCGGACGCCAGCGGCGTGCTCTACGCCCTCGGCGGCGCCGGCGGCGGGCTCACCTGCTACCTCGACGGCGGCCACCTCGTCTACGAGTACAACTGCTTCATCCTCATGCGGACCAAGGTCCGCTCGGAGCAGCCGCTTCCGGCGGGTCGCACGCAGATCGAGATCCGCACCGTGTACGCCGACCCCCGCCCCGGCGGCCCGCTCGACGTCACCCTCTCGGTCGACGGCACCGAGGTCGCCACCGGCCAGGTCCCGGTGAGCGCCCCGCTGCTGTTCACCGCCAACGACTGCCTCGACATCGGCACCTGCCTCGGCAGCCCCGTCTCGCTCGACTACTACGACCGGGCCCCGTTCCCCTTCGAAGGCACCATCGACACCGTCAACGTCCGCTACCTCGGCTGACGCCGACCTCCTCGGAGGTCAGGTGGCGGGGAGGACGTCGTGGTCGACGTGGCGCTCGCCCGTGCGCTCGCTCAGGAGGTTGATGGCGACGCGGGCGCCGTCGCCGGCGGTGATGATCGTGTGCACGCTCACGCCGGCGGCGGTGCCGGCCGCCCAGACGCCGGGTACGGAGGTCCGGCCCTCGCCGTCGACGATGACGATGCGCTTGATGCGCGGCTCGGTGCCGTCGGCGGTGGTGGCGCCGGCGGCCTCGGCGAGGGCCACGCTCGTGCCGGTGGCGAGGATCACGCTCGACGCCTCCAGCACCTGGCCGTCGTCGAGCCGGACCGACAGCCCATCGTCCGTGCGCTCGATGGCCTCGGCCGTGCCGTCGATCCACGCCGCCCCGGCGGTCTCGGCCTGCGCCCGGCCCTGGTCCACCAGGTCCGGTCCGGCCACGCCGTCGGCGAACCCGAGGTGGTTCGCCACCCACGCCCGGCGGGTCATCCCCTTGTCTGCGTCGACGACCACCGTGTCCACCCCGGCCCGGGCGGTGAAGGTGGCGGCGCTGGCCCCGGCGGGGCCGCCTCCGACGATGACGATCCGATCCATGCGTGCACTCCTCGCTCCGGTCGACCGGTCGACCGGTCGGCCGACGCGACGGCGGACGGTAGGACCTCAAGTCGACTCGAGGTCAAGCCGCCCGCCGCACCCCCACTCCCCCAGCCCCGTCCGGCGAAACCCCAGGTCAGTACGGCACGGTGAAGAACAGCGAGGCCAGCGAGGCGGCGAAGACCGCCCACGCCACCAGCCGCCGTCGGCGCGGCCGGCGGTCCACCGGCACCGGCGCCAGGGGGTCGGGCGGCTCGGTCGTCGCCCGCCGAGCCGCCCACCGGGCCAGTGCGGCCGCCCCGGCGGCTCGATCCCGGAGGTCCAGGACGAGGTCGCGGACCTCCTTCGCCGGATCGGGCAGCGTCGCGCCGTCCTGGCGGAAGCCGGGCGAGCGGATCGCGGACGGGATGCCGATCGGACGGCCGAGCCGGATGACGCAGGCGTGGGAGACCGTCACCATCGTGAAGGTCGTCGCCGTCTGGTCCGCCGTCCGGACGTGCTCCACGTCGGACACCCAGGAGCGGTGGATCACGAGCGGCTCGCGGAGGACCCCGGGCGCCTCGACGATCAGCAGGTCGCGGTCGACCGTGGCGCGGCCGGATCGCCGGCAGGCGACGAGCGCGGTCTGCCACCCGCGCCAGGCCCAGGTCGCCAGCAGGTAGGCGAGGGCTGCGACTCCGAGGGCGAGCGCGACCGCCCCGGGCCGACCGCCGTCACCGGGCATCGGCTCGTCGACCACGAGCTGGATGGCCAAGGCCGCCGCGAGCACCCCGGCCCCCACGGCGGCCAGCGTGGCCAGCACCGTGACGACCGCCACGAACGCCGGACCCCGGCGTCCAAGGGGGAGCACCGTGCTCGGTCGCTCGTCGTCCGCCGTCGTCATGGTCCGACCAGGTTGGCCGACCGGCCCCGGCGACCGGGAACCCGATCCCGGGTCGGCGTCCGGTTCAGCGGGGAGGCGGGCGGACCCGGTCACGGGCCGGTGGCTCGCAGCTCGGCGGTGTCCTCGTAGTACTTGAGCTCGATGACGTTGCCGCTGGGGTCGGCGAGCTTGCCGCCGACCTTGCCGCTCAGCTCCGCGGCGGTGTGGGCCGTGGGCTCGGCGAGCCACGCCACCTCGTGCTGGCGGAGACGCTGGACCAGGGCGGCGAAGGCGTCGGGATCGTCGAGGGCGACGCCGAAGTGCCGCACGCCCTGGTCGGCGACGCCCGCCACCTCCTCGGGCCGGTGCTGGAGCGTGAGCTGGAGGCCGAAGAACCAGACGTCGAGCCAGTCGTCGCGCACCCGACCCACCTCGCAGCCGAGCGCCCCCTCGTAGAAGGATCGGGCCTCGTCCAGGTCGCAGACCGGGATCGAGAGGTGGAGGATGCCGTCAGCCATGGGGCCACCCTGCCACGGAGCCAGCGAGGCGCCCGGGATCAGGCCCGCTGGTAGGTCTGGGTCACCGTGCCGACCGAGGTGTCGGTGAAGGTGATGGCCAGGGTGTCGCCGCGGACCTCGTAGTCCGCGGTGCCGTCGCCGAAGGAGTCCGGCGTCGGGATCTCGGCGCCACCCATCGCCATCCGGCCTCCGCTGGTGGTGCCGGTCACCACGAGCTGGCCACCGTCGAGCTCGTAGCGGCCGGACGTGCTGATCGTGCCGGACGCCGTCGTCCCGGCGATGCTGCAGCTCACCGAGCCGGAGCGTTCGTAGGTGCCGTCGGCGGCGAACGCCATGGTGATGGGCCCCGAGCACGCCAGGCCGCCGGCCCCGCCGACGTTGGCGGTGTTGGCCGCGAGGATGTCGGCGGCGTCGGCCACCCACGGGCCCTCGAGGTCCCCGCTCGTCGCCGCGACCGTCGTGGTCACCGCGGCCGTGGTGGTCGTGGCCTCGTCGGCCGGGGTCGGCGTCGGCGTCGGCTCGTCGTCGCCGGCCAGGACGGTCGTCGTGGTGGTGGAGCCGGCGTCCTCGGCATCGCTGTCGTCGCCGCCGAGGAGGATGAAGCCGACGAGCAGGGCGAGGACGACGAGCACCGCGGCGCCGCCCACCAGCAGAGCCCGTGACCGACCCGCCCCCGGGTCGCCTTCGCCACCGGGACCGTCGCCGCCCGCACCGCGGCCCGTGCCGCCGGCGCCGCCTCCGTCGTGCGATCCGGTCGCGGGGTCGGGCCCGGCACCGCCGGCCGATCCGGTCGAGCCGACCGAGCCACCGGTCGAGCCGCCGGTACCGGCACCGCCCGCACCGTCGAGCGCCGCCGCGGCGTGGGCCCGCAGCGCCGGAGCCATGACCAGCAGCGGCACGGCGGCGAACATCGCCTCGGGTGCGAGCACCGCGGCCTGGCGGCCCTCGCAGTCGTCGCAGGTCCGGACGTGGGCGCCGATGACCTTCACCGCGTCGGGACCGAACCGGGTGACCCCCGACGACGCCAGCTGGGCCCGGAGGCCGGGGCACGACGCGTCGCCGCCCCGGACCAGGACGTAGGCCCGGATGCCGGTGCCGAGGCGCTCCTTCATGCGGTGCAGCAGCTGGTGCGCGTTGTTGGTGGTGACGCCCAGCTCCTCGGCGATCTCGGGCACCGAGAGGTGGTGGCGCAGGTGCAGGTCCAACACGCTGGCGTCACGCTCGCCGAGCGCCGCCGACGCCGCCCACACCAGGTCCTGGTGGTCGAACGCCTCGACGTCGGCCTCCACCGAGCCCGGCGCGGCCAGGTCCCGGAGGTGGGTGCCGGCGTCGTCGACGGCGACCGACCGACCCTCGTCGCGGAGCGTGTTGAGGGCCTTGTTGCGGCTCGACCGCAGGACCCAGCCGCCGAAGGCGTCCGGGTCGCGCAGGCTGCCGATCTGCTGCCACGCCACGGTGAACACCTCCTGGGTCACGTCGGCGGCGCGGCCGTCGTCGTGCACGATCCGCCGGGCGACGTCGAAGCAGCGGTCGGCGTAGCGCTCGAAGAGCTGGGCGTAGGCGGCGTGGTCTCCCCCCGCGCACCGCTTCCACGAGCTGCTGGTCGTTGCGTGCGTCCATGTCGATCCCTCCCTGGTCAAGCCTGGCATCGGTCAGCGTGGCCTGCATCAGCCCACCTGCCCGGACGGTCGTGCGGCGCCATCGGTCAGCTCGGTCTTCATCGGTGCATCCTCCTGGTGGAGCGGTTGGTGCACGCCTGACCCGCCAGGTCGCCTGCTCTTACACCGACCGCCGAGGTTTCTCGGAGATCCTGCCGATCCACCGGCCTGACCAGGACGTTCTGTCCTGCGGTCGAGCGCCGGGGAGCGGTGCGTCCGGGCCGCCGGTACGGTCGGCGGGGTGGAGCCGTCGGTGGTGAGCGAGCCCGAGGTCGAGCGCATCGACCTCGACGCCACGTCGTGGGTGGACGTCGTGCGCGGCTTCGTGACCGACGCCGACGCCGTGCACGACACCGTGCTGGAGCAGACGGCGTGGAGCGAGGAGAAGGTGTTCCGGTACGACCACTGGGTCGATGTCAACCGGCTCGGGGCGTTCTGGCGGCGGGGCGATCCCGTCGCCCATCCGGTGCTGCTCGACGCCCACCGCTGGCTCCAGCACCGCTACCGCGTCCAGTTCGAGGGGTTCAGCCTCGTCCGGTACCGCGACGGCCGCGACGGCCAGGGCTTCCACCGGGACCGGGAGATGCGCTGGCTCGACGAGACGGTGATCGGCGTGCTGACGCTGGGGGCGCAGCGGCCGTGGCTGCTGCGCCCGCGTGCGAACCGCGACCGCCACGACCTGCCGAACCGGGGCGCCACCCACGACCTCTCCCCCGCCAGCGGCGACCTGCTGGTGATGGGCGGTCGGTGCCAGGCCGACTGGGAGCACTCGGTGGCACCGGTCCCGGACCGCCGCGTCGCCGACCGCATCTCGCTCCAGTGGCGCTGGACCTCGCGTCGCGGCCGCCCGCAACAGGGCGGCAACTGGAACAGCCCCCGCCACTACGGCCGCGGCTGAGACCCCGTCGCCACCGCCCGGGTCGCCGGAGACGCCTCAGCGCCCCAGGTGCGGAGGGTCGGCCGGTACGACAGCTCCTGGATCTGGCCGTCGAGGGTGCGGTGGTCGAGGAGCTCGAGGTCGAAGTCGGCGGCTCCCGCGAACAGCGGCGCCGAGCCGGTCTGCCCGGTGAGCACCGGGAAGATGGTGACCTGGACCACGTCGACCAGGCCGGCGGCCATCAGGGCCCGGTTGAGCGACAGGCTGCCGTGGGAGCGCAGC
>DATMGQ010000279.1:0-5515 GCA_035555395.1 Acidimicrobiales bacterium | reverse complement strand
AGGCACCCGGAGAACACCGGCGAGGACGATGGACCGACCACGGGCGAGGGCGACGGGGAGCGTGCGACGGGGTGAGGACGACCATCGGGGGATGGCCAGGAACCGCGACCACGCCCGCACCCACGCGGGCGTGGTCGCCGTGCCCGTGTTTCCACTCCGCGAACTCGTCCGGAAATCGGTTGGCATCCGGGCGGGCCGGTGGTTGGATGGCGCCACCGAAGAAAGGAGGTGGTCCACATCAACGACAGTTCTCATGGGACTTCGGAGGTGGCTGGTCGCTAGAGCGACTGCCTGGGCGACTGGCGATTACCCGCCAGCCACCCGCCAGTTCGGAGGCCGGGGCTCGTCCCACCGGTACAACAACTGCGAGCTGGTGCTACCAGTACGTGCGTGAGGGAGGTGGCTTCGGCCACCTCCCTCCGTCGTTCTCGGACGGGCGATCAGGCGAGGGTGACGAGCTCGAGGAAGCTGTCGTGCCAGTGGTCGACGTCGCCGTCGGGCATGAGGAGGGCCCGGTCGGGCTCGAGGGCCTCGACGAACTCGGCGTCGTGGCTCACCACGATGAGCGTGCCGCCCCAGTTGCTGAGCGAGTCGGCCACCGCCGTGCGCGAGCCGGGGTCGAGGTTGTTGGTGGGCTCGTCGAGCAGGAGCACGTTGTGCTTGCCGCCGACCAGCTGCGCCAGGGCGAGCTTCGTCTTCTCGCCGCCGCTCAGGGTCGAGGCGTCCTGCCAGACCTTGTCGCCGACCAGGCCGAACATGCCGAGCAGGCCGCGCAGCTCGCCGTCGCCCATGCCGCCGGTGGCCTCGCGCATGTGCTCGACGAGCGAGGCCCCGGACCGGATGCCCTCGTGCTCCTGCGCGTAGTACCCGACCGACACGCCCATGCCCCACTTGATGCTGCCGATCACCGGCTCGGTGACCCCGGCGAGCACCCGCAGCAGCGAGGTCTTGCCGGCGCCGTTGAGGCCCATGACCAGCACGCGGTCGCCGCGGCCGGCATCGAACGTGACGTCCTCGAAGACGTCGAGACCGGGGTAGCTGACGGCCAGGTCCTGCGCCTCGAGGACGGTGCGGGCGCAGTGGGGCGGCTCCGGCAGGCGCAGCTTGAGCACCTTGCGGGCCTGCACGGACTCGGGCGCGTTCTCCTTGAGGCGGTCGATGCGCTTCTCGATGCTGTGGGCCATGGCCGCCTTGGTGGCCTTGGCGCCGAAGCGGTCGACGATGTTCTGGAGGCGCTCGATCTCCTTGGCCTGCTGGGCGATCTCCTTGGCGAGCCGCACCTCGTCGGCCTCGCGGGCCTTCAGGTACTGCGAGTAGGTGCCCTTGTACTCGTGCATGACGCCGGTGGACGTGTCGCCGCCGCGGTCGAGGTGGATGACCCGGGTGATGGCGTCGTCGAGCAGGTCGAGGTCGTGGCTGATCACGATGAGCGCGCCGCGGTAGCTGGCGAGGAAGTCCAGCATCCAGAGCTTGGCGTCGGCGTCGAGGTGATTGGTGGGCTCGTCGAGGAGGAGCACGTCGGATCCGGCGAAGAGGATGCGCACGACCTCGACGCGGCGGCGCTGGCCGCCGGACAGGGCGCCGAGCGGCAGGTCGAGCTTGTCGTCGGCCAGCCCGATGCCGGCGGCGAGGCGGCGGACCTCGGACTCGGCCGAGTAGCCGCCGTCCATGCGGAACCGCTCGAGCGCCCGGGTGTACCGGTCGATGTTGCGAGTGCTGGGATCGCCCTCCATGGCCACCTGGAGCTTGTCGATGCGCTCGAGCGCCTCGTCGAAGCCCCGGCCGCTCAGCACGTGGCGGAGGGCGGTGACGTCGTCGGGGACCATGTCCAGGCGCGGGTCCTGGGGGAGGTAGCCGAGGCCGCCGTCGAAGCGGACCGAACCGCCAGCGGGGTCGTTGGCGCCGCCGATGACCTTGAGCATCGAGGTCTTGCCGGCGCCGTTGCGCCCGACCAGGCCGACCCGCTCACCGGCGCGCACGGTGAACGAGACGCCGTCGATGAGCGTCACGCCGCCCACATCGACCCGGAGGTTCGTCACCTGCAACACGGCGATCCAGGGTGCCAGACCTGCACCGGAACCCCACCATCTGATCGGCCGCGCCGGGCGTAGGGTCGTGGCGAAGACGGAGGTGAGCCATGGGTTGGTTCCGACGAGGCGGCGAGGGCGACGGCGGACGAGGGGCCGAGCCGGGCCACGAGGAGCCCGTCGAGCTCGATCTCGGGCTGCAGAAGGAGTGGGAGGTCGAGATGACCTTGGAGCGCCTGAGGAGCGCCGGTCTGAGCCCCTACCTGGTGGCCCAGCGGGAGGCCCCCGAGTTCGGCGACCTCGGACCGAAGCACTGCCGCCTCTACGTCCGTCCCGACGAGGAGCTGCGGGTCCGCGCCGAGCTGGCCTCGGCCGGCTTCCTGTAGCGGCACGACCGCCGCACCCCGTCGGGCGGGCGGCTCGGTGTCGGAGGGGCGGGGTAGAACCACGGGCATGCAGTTCGCCGACGTCGTCGCCACCTCGAACGCGGTCGCCGCGGTCTCCGGGCGCACGGCCAAGCGGGACCGGCTGGCCGAGCTGCTCGGACGGGCCGGGCCCGACGAGATCGAGCCGATCATCGGGTTCCTCGTCGGAGCGCCCCGGCAAGGGCGCATCGGGGTCGGGTGGCGCACCATCTCGGCGGCGGAGCAGCCGCCTGCGGCCGAGCCGAGCCTCACGGTCACCGAGGTCGACGAGGTCCTGAGCGAGCTCGCCGTCACCTCGGGCCCCGGGTCGGCGGGCCGCAAGCAGGAGCTGCTGGGCGCCGTCCTGGCCCGCGCTACGGCCGAGGAGGGCGCGTTCTTGTTCCAGCTGGTCGGCGGCGGGCTGCGGCAGGGGGCGCTCGCCGGCGTCATGACCGATGCGGTGGCCACCGCATCGGGCATCCCGGCCACGGTCGTGCGCCGGGCGATCATGCTCGGCGGCCGGCTCGATGCCACCGCCCGCCTCGCCCTCACCGAGGACCGGGCCGCGGTCGAGGCGGTGTCGCTCCAGGTCGGGCGGCCGGTGCAGCCCATGCTGGCGTCGACGGCGGCGTCGGTCACCGAGGCGGTCGAGGGCCTGGGCGAGTCGGCGGTGGAGTGGAAGCTCGACGGCATCCGCATCCAGGTCCACCGCTCCGGCGACGACGTGTCGATCTACACGCGGAACCTCAACGAGATCACCGACCGGCTCCCCGGCGTGGTCGAGCTGGCCCGCTCGCTCCCCGGTACGGCGTTCGTGCTCGACGGCGAGGCGCTGGTGCTGGACCCGTCGTCGGGGCGGCCCGTGGCGTTCCAGGACTCCGCCAGCGGGATCCGCTCCGAGGACGGCACCCCGGTCGACGTCGAGGACCCGGCGACCACCGCGGTGCACGACGGTGCCGTCACCGGGGTCGCGGGGGTGGCCGAGGCGGGTCGGCCGGTGGTCACGCCGTTCTTCTTCGACGTCCTCCACCTCGACGGCACCGACCTGATCGACGAGCCGGTGTCGGTCCGCCGGCCTGCGCTGGAGGGCCTGACCGGTGGGTCGTGCATCCCGGGCACGGTGACCGACGATCCCGCCGCCGGCGAGGCCGTGCTGGCCGATGCGCTGGCCGCCGGGCACGAGGGCGTGGTGGTGAAGGGCGCCGGCTCGGCCTACGAGGCGGGCCGCCGGGGCAAGGCGTGGCGGAAGGTGAAGCCGGTCCACACCTTGGACCTCGTGGTGCTGGCGGTGGAGTGGGGCCACGGCCGGCGCCGGGGCTGGCTCTCCAACCTCCACCTCGGCGCGCGGGCGGTCGACGGGTCCGACGGGTTCGTGATGGTCGGCAAGACGTTCAAGGGGCTCACCGACGAGCTCCTGCGGTGGCAGACCGAGCGGTTCCTGGGCCTCGCCGAGCGGGAGGAGCGGTGGAGCGGGCCGCAGACGGGCGTGGTGTGGGTGCGGCCCGAGCAGGTCGTGGAGATCGCGCTCGACGGCGTGCAGCGCTCCACCCGGTACCCCGGTGGCGTGGCCCTCCGCTTCGCCCGGGTGGTCCGCTACCGCGACGACAAGCCGCCGGAGGAGGCGGACCCGATCGCTGCCGTCCAGGCCATGCTCGCCACCTGACGGCGGCGGCGGCAGGCCCTCCAGGAGCCTCCGCAGGCGCCGGTAGGGTCGGTCCGTGACCGATCCCCGTACCCCGGCCGCCACCGATCCGGTGGAGGTGCGGGTCGCGTTCTGGAACACGTGGCTCCTGTCGCCCCGCCTCTGGCCCACCGGTCCCCGCATGCCCGGCATGGCCGGCTGGTTCGCTCCCGAGGTCGAGGCCCGGGCCCCGCTGGTCGCCCGGGCCGTGGCCGACCGCTTCGACGTCGTGGCCCTCGCCGAGTGCTTCGAGCGCTCCGAGCAGGACGCGGTCGCTCGCGGCTGGCCCGGCGCCACGTTCGTCGCCGGGCCGCAGCGGCACGGCCTGCGGCGCCAGGGAAGCGGCCTGGCCGCCCTCGTGGCGCCGGAGCGCAAGGTGGTCCGCACGGCGCGCCACGCCTACCGGTCGGGCGGCGACCTGCGCGACTCGGACACGTTCGCCACCAAGGGCGCCCAGCTGGTGGCGGTCGAGGTGGCCGAGGGCCTCCCCCCCGTCGAGGTCGTGTCGACCCACCTGTTCGCGGGCGGCGACCTGTTTCCGGTGCCCGGCGCCGACGACGCCTCCCGCCACCACGAGGCCCGGATGCGCCAGGTCGACGAGCTGGTGGCGTTCGTCCAGGAGCACCACGACCCGGCCAGCCCCCTGCTGGTGGTGGGCGACTTCAACGTCCAGGCCCACGACGACGATCCGACGCTCCCCGAGCCGCAGGCCCGGTACCGCGACCTGGCGGAGCGGCTCGCCGGCATCGGCCTGGTCGACGTGTGGGCCGGGCACGGCGTCGGCGCCGGCTCCACGTGCACGTTCGACGACCCGTCCGACCTGCCGCCGGACCCCGACGAGCCCGACCAGGTCCTCGACGACCCCGACTCCTCGCCGGCCACCGCCCCGGGCGAGCGCATCGACTACCTGTGGCTGTCGACGCCCGCCGGTCTCGACGTCGTCGTCGACCGGCCGCGGCGCTGGTCGTTCACCGGGCGCGGCGTCCAGGGCGGCCCGGCCGGATCGCTCTCCGACCACCTCGCCCTGTCCGTGACGCTCCGGCTGTCGCGCTGACCGTGCCACCATCGGGGCCGTGACCGCCGTACCCGATCGCCCGCTCGTCCCCCTCCCCGCCCAGCCCGACGGGCTCCCGTGGCCCACCGACGAGTGGGCCCGCGCCGATGCCGCGGACCTGGGTGCCGACGCCGCCCGGCTCGATGCCCTCCTCGACGAGCTGGTCAGCGGCGAGCCCCACCCGACCCTCGGCCTCACCCACGCCGCCGCGGTCGTCTCGGGCGGCCGGCTGGTGGCCGAGCGCTACGGGCGCCGGGTCGTGCAGGACCTGCGGGCGATGGGCGACGACCCGCCGCTCGAGGACGTCACCGCCGACACCGAGCTGCTCAGCTGGTCGATGGCGAAGACG
>DATMGQ010000278.1:0-4381 GCA_035555395.1 Acidimicrobiales bacterium | reverse complement strand
GGCCGCCGATGGCGAGGAAGCGTCCCAGCGCGGCGGGATCGCGACCCGCGCTGCTGCCGTCGACGACGGGAGCGGCGGGTGCGAGCTGCCGGAGCCGCTCCCAGGCCAGGGCGACCGTGGCGGCGTCGACCAGATCGGTCTTCATGAGGACGAGGAGATCGGCGGCTTCGATCTGCGCCTCGACGTGCGCCCGGATCCACTCGGGCAGCCCGTCGTCGGTGAGCTGATCGGCCGCCACGACCGTGACCACACCGTCGAGGAAGAAGCCGGCCGACGAACCCCAGGGGATGACCGCTCCCGGCTCGGCGACGCCGGAGAGCTCGATGACCAGGTGGTCGGGCGGTTCGGGGCGGGAGCGGACCAGGTCGAGCGCCGCGCCCATCTCATCGAGCGACGTGCAGCACACGCAGCCGTCGGTCAGCTCGATCGCATCGCCGTCGCAGCCCTTGATGAGCGCCGCGTCGATGTTGACGGCGCCCGCGTCGTTCACGATGACGGCGATCGGGTGCTCAGCAGCGGCGAGCACCTCGTTGATCGCCGTGGTCTTGCCGGCACCGAGGTAGCCGCCGACGAACGTGACCGGTGTCCGCCGCCCCTCCCACGGCAGGAACTCGGGTTCTCGGTACGGCGCGGCCACCACGCCAGGCTGGCACCGGCCGAGCGCATCGGCCCAGCCCGGGCCCTTGCGGGGGAGCACGCGGGTGGGGCGGCTACTCCCGCGCCATGTTGGCGAACTTGGTGTAGTGGTCGAGGAAGGCGAGGCGGATCATGCCGGTGGGGCCGGCACGGTGCTTGGCGACGAGGATCTCCGCGGTGCCGCGGTCCGCCGAGTCCGGGTTGTAGTGCTCGTCTCGGTACAGGAACGTCACGATGTCGGCGTCCTGCTCGAGCGAACCGGACTCACGGAGGTCGGAGAGCATCGGGCGCTTGTCGGCCCGCTGCTCGAGGCCGCGGTTGAGCTGGGCGAGGGCGACGACGGGGCACTTCAGCTCGCGGGCGAGGATCTTGAGGCCACGGCTGATCTCGGCGACCTCGGTCTGGCGGTTCTCGGCGCGGGCGTTGCCGCTCATGAGTTGGATGTAGTCGACCACGATCATGCCGAGCGTGCCGACCCGGGACTGGAGGCGCCGGGCCTTGGCCCGGATCTCCATGACGGTGACGTTCGGGTTGTCGTCGATCCACAGCGGCGCCTCGCCCATGCGGCCGATCGCGTGGCTGATGCGGCTCCAGTCGTCGTCGGTGAGCCGGCCGTTGCGGACCTTGCGCGAGTCGACCCGGGCCTCCGAGCACAGCAGGCGCTGCGACAGCTCGACCCGGCTCATCTCCAGCGAGAAGAAGAGCACCGGGCGCTCCTCCTCGATGGCGGCGTGGCCGGCCATGCCCATGGCGAACGACGTCTTGCCCATGCCGGGACGGGCGCCGATGACGATGAGGGCGTTGGGCTGCAGGCCCGAGGTGAGCTCGTCGAAGTCGACGTAGCCGGTGGGCGTGCCGGTGATGGCGTCGCCCCGCTCGTACAGCGCCTCGAGGCTGTCGACCGTCTGGTCGAGCAGGTCGTGCAGCCGGGACATGGAGTCGGTCTGGCGGTGCTGGGCGATCTCGAACACGAGCGACTCGGCCCGGTCGATGGCCTTGGGCACGTCGTCGGGGACGTCGTAGCCCATCTCGGCGATCTCGCCGGCGACGCCGATGAGGCCGCGCAGCAGCGAGTGCTCCTCGATGATCTTGGCGTAGCGGGCCGCGCTCGACGTGGCCGGCGTGGCCGACTGGAGGTTGATCAGCGCGGCCGGCCCGCCGATGGCGTCGAGCAGGTCGTGGCGGGAGAGCTCGTCGGCGACGGTGACCGGGTCGACCGGCTCGCCCCGGGCCGACAGGGAGGTGATGACCTCGTAGATGTGGCCGTGCGCCGGCTTGTAGAAGTCGGACGGGGCAACGGACTCCGACGCGATGTCGATGGCCGTGCGCGACAGCAGCATGGCGCCGAGGAGGGACTCCTCGGCCGCCAGGTTGTGCGGGGGCACGCGGCCGCCCGAGGATCCCGAGCCGCCTCCCGAGCCCGATCGGCGTGGCGGCGGCTCGTCGTCGTAGAAGGGCTCGTCGTAGTCCGGTGGGGCGTCGTCCATGAGGCCTCTACTTTCGACCACTTCGCATGTGGATAACGAGTCCCAACTGCCTGTGGACCGGCTGGGGACAACTGCCTACGCTTCGGAGGCGGAGGGTGACCGTGCGCACCGCGCACGCCCACGGCCAGCGGTGCTGCCTCCAGCAAGCACAAGGATCTGCGGGCGCGCCGCACGCGATCCACGCTGCGCCGTCGGCCCACGACGGCGGTGGTCAGCCCTGCTGACCAGCTGTGGATTGTTGGGGATAACCGCAACCTGCCCGCCGACGCGAGGTCG
The DNA here is from genome assembly GCA_035555395.1 of Acidimicrobiales bacterium. Classification (GTDB taxonomy): domain Bacteria; phylum Actinomycetota; class Acidimicrobiia; order Acidimicrobiales; family Iamiaceae; genus Aquihabitans. The sequence continues at coordinate 1,982 of DATMGQ010000278.1, read as the reverse complement.
ACGGGCAGGTCAGCGGGCAGTTCAGGCGGGGACGACCTCGACCGTGACCGGGAACTCCACGTTGGCGTGGAGCTTCAGCGGCACCAGGTGGGTGCCGACGGTCCGGATGGGCTCGTCGAGCAGGAGCTGCTTGCGGTCGATCTCGACGCCCGTCTGGGCGGCGACGGCCTCGGCGATGTCCGCCGAGGTGACCGAGCCGAACAGCTTCTCGTCGGCGCCGACGCGGGCCGAGATGGTGACCGGCGACGACACGAGGGTCTTGGCGACCTCTTCAGCGGCGGACCGCTCCGCGGCATCCTTGATGTCGCGCGAGCGGCGCATGCCCTCGGCCTGGGCCTCCGCACCGGTGGTGGCCAGGAAGGCCAGGCCACGGGGGAGGAGGAAGTTGCGGCCGTAGCCGTTGGTGACGTCGAGGACGTCGCCCTTGTTGCCGACGCCCTTGACGTCGGTGCGCAGGATGACTCGCATCAGGCCTCGGCCTCCGCGGTCTCCAGCTCCTCGGTGAACTCGTCGCCACCGAACTCCTCACCGAGCTCCTCGCCACCCGTGGGGGGAGGTGCGGTGGGACGGGGCGGCGGGCCATCGGCGCGGATGCCGCGCTCGCCACCGCGCTCGCCGCCACGACCGCCACGCTGCTGCGTGACGCGGCTGGCGTAGGGCAGGAGCGCCATCTCGCGGGCGTTCTTGATCGCCATGGCGATGGTGGCCTGCTGCTGGGCGTTGTTGCCCGTGACCCGGCGAGCCCGGATCTTGGCCCGGTCCGACATGAAGCGACGGAGCAGGTTGACGTCCTTGAAGTCGACGTAGTCGACCGACTCCTGGGACAGGATGCTGACCTTCTTCTTGGAGCGGCGCGCGTTGTCCTTGTTCTTGGCGCGCTTCGGCTTGGGTGCCATCAGAACGGTTCCTCGTTGTCGTAGGGGGAGGGCTCGTTGGCGACGGGACGCCCGCCACCACTGGATGCGCCGCCGCCACTACCGGCCTGGCTGCGCTCGATTCGGTTCACGGTGGCGGTGGCCCACCGGAGGCTGGGGGCGACCTCGTCGGCCACCACCTCGATCTTGGACCGCTTGTCGCCGCTGTCGGTCTCCCAGGACCGCTGCTCCAGGCGACCGGTCACGATGACGCGGGTGCCCTTCTGCACGGACTCGGCGACGTTCTCGGCCATCTGGCTCCAGCACTTCACGTCGAAGAAGGAGGTCTGCTCCTCCCACTCGTTGTTCTGCCGGTTCTGCCAGCGACGGTTGACCGCCAGCCCGAAGGTGGCGACCGTCTGGCCCGAGGGCGTGTAGCGGATCTCGGGGTCGCGGGTCACGTTGCCCACGAGCGTCACGGTGTTGTCCATGGTGTCCTCCTGGTCACCCGGCGGCTTCGGCCGGGGCAGGGGCCCCCAGGAGGCCGCGGCGGTGCGCCTCGGCGTCGGGGAGCCGGATGATCTTGTGGCGGACGACCTCGTCCGCGAGGCGCAGGTTGCGGTCGACCGTGTCGAGCGCTCCCGGCTCGGCCTCGATCTCGAACACCACGTAGAACCCTTCGTTCTTGTGGTTGATCTCGTAGGCGAAGCGGCGCTTGCCCCACTTGTCGGTCTTGGCGATGGTGCCGCCAGCGGACTCGATCTGGGCCGTGGCCTGGTTGATCACTCCCTGGACAGCGGACTCATCGAGATCGCCGTCGCAGATGACCATCATTTCGTAGGCTCGCATCGCGAGCATCACCTCCTGGACCCGGTCTCACCGGGGCCCCGTTGCCGAACGGCGATGGGGCAAGGGCTTCAATTGGACCGTTCGAACCTAGCGGACCAGGGCTGCCCGAGCCTCATCGGGGCCATCTTCCCCCGGGGGTCTGACACTCAGGATGTAGGGGTTCCTGGTCGGGGTCGGGTCTGACCCACCCTCTGACTGGCTTCGTGCCCTGTCGCTGATTCGTCGGCCCGGCCCTGGCCAGGCACGCGCACCAGCCGGTCGGGTCGGACGTGACCTGAT
>DATMGQ010000277.1:0-8667 GCA_035555395.1 Acidimicrobiales bacterium | reverse complement strand
CGAACAGCTTGCGGATGTGGTCCCACACGCCGGTGTAGGTGGCCGGGTTCGAGCGGGGCGTGCGGCCGATGGGCGACTGGTCGATGTTGATGACCTTGTCGAGGTGCTCGATGCCGGTGACCTTCTTGTGGAGCCCCGGCGGCGTCTTCGACTTGTAGATCTTCTGCATCAGCGAGCGCAGGAGGATGTCGTTGACGAGCGTGCTCTTGCCGGACCCGGACACGCCGGTGACCGAGAGCAGCACCCCGAGCGGGAAGTCGACGTCGATGTCCTTGAGGTTGTGCTCGCGGGCGCCCTTCACCGACAGCTTCTGGCCGTTGGAGGGCCGGCGGGACGCGGGCACCGGGATCGACTTCTTGCCCGACAGGTACTGGCCGGTGAGCGAGCTCTTGTTCTTGAGCAGCGACTTGTAGGTGCCGGCGTGGACGATGGCCCCGCCGTGCTCCCCCGCACCCGGGCCGATGTCGACCACGTAGTCGGCCACCGCCATGGTGTCCTCGTCGTGCTCGACCACCAGCACCGTGTTGCCGAGGTCGCGCAGGCGGGTGAGCGTGTCGATGAGGCGGCGGTTGTCGCGCTGGTGCAGCCCGATGGACGGCTCGTCGAGCACGTAGAGCACGCCCACGAGGCCCGAGCCGATCTGGCTGGCCAGGCGGATGCGCTGGGCTTCGCCGCCGGCGAGCGTGGCCGACGACCGGTGCAGCGAGAGGTAGTCCAGACCGACGTCGAGCAGGAAGCCGATGCGGGCGTTGATCTCCTTGAGCACCGCCTCGGCGATGAGCTTGTCGCGCTCGGACAGCTCGATCGCGGCGAAGGCGTCGGCCGCGTCCTTGATCGAGATGGTGGAGAACTCGTTGATGCTCTTGCCGTCGATGGTGACGGCCAGGGTGAACGGCTTCAGCCGGGCGCCCTCGCACGCGGGGCAGTCGACCTCGCGCATGTAGCCCTCGAACTGCTCGCGCTGGCTGTCCGAGTCCGTGTCGGCGTGGCGGCGCTGGATCCACTGGATGGCGCCCTCGTAGGTGGCCGTGTAGGTGCGGACCCGCCCGTAGCGGTTCTTGTACCGGACGTTGGTCTTGCCCGCGCCGGTGCCGTGCAGGAGCAGCCGCTGCTGCTTGGCCGTGAGCGTGCGCCACGGCTGGTCGAACGGGATGCCGTGGTCCTCGCAGACCGACTCCAGCAGGCGCTGGTGGTACTGCATGTGGCCCGACGACCACGGCTGGATGGCGCCCTCGGCCAGGGTGGCGTCGGGGTCCGGGACCACGAGCTCCGCGTCGACCTCGAACTGCGTGCCGAGGCCGTCGCAGCGCGGGCAAGCACCGTACGGCGAGTTGAACGAGAAGTTCCGGGGCGAGAGCTCGTCGTAGCTCTTGCCGTCGACGGGGCAGGCCAGGTGCTGGCTGAACGTGAGGCGCTCGGGCTCCTCGCCCTCCTCGCGCGGCACCAGCTCGACCTCGGCCACGCCCTCGGCCAGCCGCAGCGCCGTCTCCAGCGAGTCGGTGAGGCGGCGCTCGATGCCCTCGCGCTGGACGAGCCGGTCGACCACGACCTCGATGGTGTGGTTCTCGTAGCGGGCCAGCTCCAGGTCCTTGACCGGGAGGTCGTAGAGCTCGCCGTCGATCCGGGCCCGGGCGTAGCCCTGCGCGGCGAGGTCGGCGAGCAGCGTGTCGTAGTTGCCCTTGCGGCCGCGCACCACCGGGGCGAGCACCTGGAAGCGGCTCCCCTCGGGCAGCTCGAGGACCCGGTCCACGATCTGCTGGGGCGTCTGGCGGGAGATGACGACCCCGTGCTCGGGGCAGTGCGGCACGCCGATCCGGGCGAACAGCAGGCGGAGGTAGTCGTAGATCTCGGTGACGGTGCCGACCGTGGACCGCGGGTTGCGGCTGGCGGACTTCTGGTCGATGGAGATCGCCGGCGACAGGCCCTCGATGAAGTCGACGTCGGGCTTGTCCATCTGGCCCAGGAACTGCCGGGCGTACGACGAGAGCGACTCGACGTAGCGGCGCTGGCCCTCCGCGTAGATCGTGTCGAACGCCAGCGAGGACTTGCCCGAGCCGGAGAGCCCGGTGAACACGATGAGCCGATCGCGGGGCAGATCGAGGGACACGTTCCGGAGGTTGTGCTCGCGGGCACCCCGGATGATCAGCGAGTCAGACACAAGGAGGCAGCCTATCGGCGCCGCCCCGCCGAACGACGAACACCTGTTCTGTTCTGGGCGAGGATCACCGGCCGGCTGCCGGGGAAGGGTCAAGATCGTGCCCGTGACCGTCGCCCGCGCCCCTCGCCGCTGATCCGATGGCCCACACCCACTCCCGCGTGTACCGCGACGGCGTCGTGGTGGCCAACGACATCGACGACGACCAGATCTCCGAGGCGCTGGCGGAGCCGGGCACCATCGTGTGGGTCGACCTCTGCGACCCGACCTCGGACGACCTCGCCCGCCTCGCCCGGGAGCTGGGCCTCCACGAGCTCGCCGTCGAGGACGCGGTGGGCGACCACCAGCGCCCGAAGCTCGACCGCTACCGGGACCACCTCTTCCTCACCTGCCACGCCGCGGCCGTCGACGCGTCCAGCGCGGAGCTGACCGAGACCGAGATCAACGCGTTCATCGGGAAGGAGTGGCTGATCACGATCCGCAAGGACCACGGGTTCGACATCCGGACCGTGCAGGACCGGTGGGACCGCTCCCCCGACCTGGCCGTCCACGGCGTCAGCTTCCTGCTGTACGGGCTGGTGGACGTGGTGGTCGACAGCTACTTCGACGCCGTCGAGTCGTTCGACGACTACTACGACGACATCAGCGAGACGATCTTCGGCGATCACCCGATCGGCCCGGAGCAGCAGCTCCACTGGTTCCAGATGCGACGCGCCCTGTTCCGGCTCCACCGCCTGGCCGTGCCCCTTCGGGAGGCGCTCAGCTCGCTCATGCGCCGCGAGCACGACGCCGTCAACGAGGACCTCTACCCCTACTTCCAGGACGTGTACGACCACATCCTGCGCATCACCGAGTCCACCGACGCCCTGCGCGACCTCGTGGCCACCATCGTCGAGACCAACCTCAGCCTCCGCGACTACCGCCAGAACCAGGTGATGAAGAAGGTCACCAGCTGGGCCGCCATCATCGCCGTGCCCACGCTGATCACCGGCTACTACGGCATGAACGTGAAGTACCCGGGGCTGGCCACGCGGTGGGCGTGGATCACGTCACTCGTGCTGATGGCCGGGCTGTCGCTGCTCCTGTACCGGCAGTTCAAGCGCCGCGACTGGCTCTAGGAGTCGTTCCCAGGGCCGTCAGCGCTCGAGGTGGACGACCGTCAGGCCGTTGATCTCGCGCCGGTCCACCACGTCCCAGTCGTCCTGCGAGTCGAGCACGTGGCCGGCGTGGGCCACGTCGTACCCGTTCATCACCACCGTGACCTCGTCGGGGCCATCGGCCCTCGCGTGCAGCGACGAGAGCAGCTCGGCGAGGTCCGCCCCCTCGTCGAGCTCGTCGACGACCAGCCACGGCGCGTCGTAGCGCCACATCAGCCGGGGGATCTGCACGTCGGGCGTGACGGCCAGGCCCCGGATCTGCGCGTCGACCTGCGTGTAGGTGCTGGTCGTGAACGAGCGGTTCGTGGCGCACAGCCAGGTCCCCAGCACGAGCGGCAGGACGACGAGCGCCCCGACGAGCATGCGGGCGATCGGCAGGCCCCCGTCCTCGGCCGACGCCGGGCGAGCGGCGTCATCGGCCTGGAACAGCCGCTGGAGGCCGACCGCGGCCGCGAGCGAGAGCGGCACCACCAGCGGGGCGAAGAAGCGCCCGCCCCACTGGATCGCACCGCCGTCGGGGTACTGCGTGGCGAGGATCGCCCCGGCGAAGAGCACGACGACCGTCGTCTCCAGGACCAGCTTCCGCCACAGCTGGGCGCCGGCGGCCACGACTCCCACCAGGAGGATCGGCCACGCCACGACGATGCCGCGGATGGCCAGGTCGGTCATGGCCTGGACGCGGAACACGAAGGCGAGGACGAGGACCAGCATCGCCACGTGCCACCTCGGCACCCAGCGCCGCTCGCCGCGCACGACGTACGCGGCGGCGATCGCGGTGACGAGGAGCGCCACGACCACCACGAACGTGACACCGCCGCCCTCGACGTCGAACAAGGAGCGGGCGGCACCCTTGATGCGGGCGTCGAGGAACCCGGAGGCCTCCAGGCCCCCGCCCTCCCGGGCGGTGAGCGACGTCGTGCCCGAGCCGATGATCGAGCGGATCCAGAGGTCCTCGACCTTGATCACGAGCGCCCCGCACGCACCGACCGCGGCGCCGGCGGCGATCGACCAGCGCCACGAGCGACCGGCTCGCCAGCCCCCCACGGCCAGCGCACCCGCCAGGGCGATCGCGAACAGCACGCCCTCCGTCCGCACGAGGATCCCGAGGGCGACGCCCCCGGCGACCAGCAGCGCGGGCACCACGGCTCCGGCGGCGCCCGGCGGGCGATCCCGCTCCGCCAGGCGCACCGCGCCCAGCACCGCGAGGCCGCCGGCTGCCGCCGCGGCGGCGTGGGCCCAGCCGAACGTCGCCGTCACCGTGACCGGGGCGAGCGCGGCGAGCCAGAACGCACCGCGGCGCAGGTGCGGGTCCCGGGCCGCCGCCAGGTACCAGGCGGCCACGGCGGTGACCACCACCGCGAGCGAGCCGAGCAGGTCGTAGGCGTGATCCACCCCGACGGCCGTCGACGCCCGCGCCGCCGCCCACGGCCACAGGGGGTGCTTGGCCAGCGGGACGAACCCGTCCTCCACCTCGGTGCTGTAGGCCACCGGGTAGTGGGTGCCGTCGGGGTCCAGGTCGGCCGTGCCGGCGTCCCACACCCACGAGCCCTGGTCGAGGGCGCGGAGCTGGATCTCGTAGGAGCCCTCGTCGGTGGTGAACGAGTCGGGCTGGTCGGTGGCCGCCACCACGCCCACCAAGACGACGACCAGCAGCAGGACGTGCGCGAGCAGCGGCGCGCGCCAGACCCGCGTCGCGAACGAGCGGCGCCCCAGCGCCGGGTCGGAGCCGTCGGGGCCGTCCACCGGTCGATGATCGCGTGCGGTGACGTCGACGTCGGTGACCGGCGGTCCTCCTCCTGGCACGGCCAGGTCCGTACGCTCGTGACCGATCATCGTCGATGTCCCTCGTTGGGCCGCCGGGCTCCTCATCGAGACCATCGGCCCCGGACCACCGAGTTCAAGGAGACCCGCCGTGGCCCCGGACGCTCACGTTGCGCCCGCCGATGCCGATCCAATCGGGGTGAGCCTGATCCTGGACGACGAGGCCGACACGGGCGCGCCCACCGCGGAGCCCGCTGATGGGCCCTCGGGCCGTCCCGCGATCGCGTGGGGCGAGGTCGCCCGCTGGGCGGGCATCGGGCTGCTGCTGCTCCTGGCGCTGACGGCGATCGACGTGCACCAGCGCGGCGCCGACAACCCGCTCGCCCTCATCCAGCCGGGCCAGAAGGGACCGTCGCCGGAGCTGTTCGCCCAGGACTTCCCCGACGACGAACTGCCGAACGACCGGGGCCTCGACGGCCAGCAGTACTACGCCATCGCCCGCAACCCGATGCACCTCGACGAGACCGCGGCGAACCTCGACCACCCCCGCTACCGCTACCAGCGCCCCCTCCTCCCCTTCACCGCCTGGGCCCTGCACCCGACCGGCGGCGGCACGCCGCTCGTCCTCGCGCTGCTGTTCGTGTCGTTCGTCGGCATCGCCGTCCTGGCGCTGGCATCGGGTGGCCTGTCGATGGCGCTGCGCGGCCCGCCGTGGGTCGCTGCGCTCGTCCCGCTCCTGCCCGGCGCCTACTGGTCGCTGCGGGTGACCGTGTCCGACGGGATGGCCCTCGGGCTGGCCATCGCCGCGATCCTCCTGTCGGCCCGGGACCGCCGGGGCTGGGCGATCGCCGTCGGCTGCCTGGCCGTGCTGGCCAAGGAGCCGGCCATCTTGGTGCTCCTCGGTTGGAGCATCAGCCGGCGCACCCGCAAGGACGCGCTGCTGACGGTGGTCCCCGGTGCGGTGATCGTGGCCTGGATGGCGTGGCTGGGCTCGCAGCTCCCGCCCGACCTGCCCCGCTCGAAGGACATCGGCCCGCCGTTCGAGGGGTTCGTGAAGGCGTGGACCGAGATCTGGTCCCACGGCGACGAGCGGCTCGCGATGGCCTGCGTCACCGCGGGCCTGCTGCTCGCCGTGGCCGCCCTCGTGCTGCGGGGGCTCCGCCACCCGCTCGGCTGGCCGATCGTCGTCCAGCTCGGGTTCCTCGTGGTGATGGGCATGAACCCGCTGGGCACCGACTTCGGCGGCACCCGCATGGGACTGCCGATCGCCGTGCTGTCGATCCTGGCGCTGGCGACGCCCGACGGCGCCGCCGCCCTCCCCCGCCCCACCTGGCGAGCAGCCTGGCTCCGAGGCGCGACGGCCGCCGACGAGGACGGGGCCGACCCCGCCGCGCCGGTCACTGCACCTGCGACAGCTCCCGCCTGAGGTCCTTGATCTCGTCGCGCAGGCGGGCGGCGTACTCGAAGCGCAGCTCCTGCGACGCCTCGGCCATCTCGGCCTCGAGCGTGCGGATGAGGCGCTCCAGCTCGTCGCCCGGGAGCTCGGCCAGCTCCTGACGCCGGCGCCGGTCCGCCTCGGTCTCCCGGCGGCGCTCCTTCTCCGGCAGCGGGGCGCCGGTGGAGGGCCGCAGGTACTCGAGGATGTCGGTGACGGCCTTGCGGATCGTCTGCGGGTTGATCCCGTGCTCCTCGTTGTACTCCTGCTGGAGCTTGCGCCGCCGGTTGGTCTCGCTGATGGCCTTCTGCATCGACGGCGTGACCTGGTCGGCGTACATGATCACCTGGCCCTCGACGTTGCGGGCGGCCCGGCCGATGGTCTGGATGAGCGACGTCTCCGAGCGGAGGAAGCCCTCCTTGTCGGCATCGAGGATGGCCACCAGCGACACCTCGGGGAGGTCGAGGCCCTCGCGGAGGAGGTTGATGCCGACGAGCACGTCGAACTCGCCCATGCGCAGGTCCCGGAGGATCTCGATGCGCTGGATGGTGTCCACCTCGGAGTGCAGGTACCGGACCTTGACCCCCAGCTCCAGGAGGTAGTCGGTGAGGTCCTCGGACATCTTCTTGGTGAGGGTGGTGACCAGGACGCGGTCGCCACGGGTGACGCGGTCGTTGATGTTCTCGATCAGGTCGTCGATCTGGCCCTTGGTGGGCTTCACCACGATCTCCGGATCCACCAGGCCAGTGGGGCGCACGATCTGCTCGACGACGTTGGTGGACACCTCGAGCTCGTAGGGGCCGGGGGTGGCCGACACGAAGATCACCTGGCCCACCGTGTCCATGACCTCCTCGAACCGCAGCGGCCGGTTGTCGGCCGCGGACGGGAGCCGGAAGCCGTGCTCGATGAGCTGCTCCTTGCGGGAGCGGTCGCCCTCGTACTGGCCGTGCAGCTGCGGGACGGACTGGTGGCTCTCGTCCATCACCACCACGAAGTCCTTCGGGAAGAAGTTGAGCAGCGTCCCGGGGGCCTCGCCCGGGCTCCGACCGTCGATGGGTGCCGAGTAGTTCTCGATGCCGTTGCAGTAGCCCAGCTCCTGCATCATCTCGAGGTCGTACTGCGTGCGCATGCGCAGGCGCTGGGCCTCGAGCAGCTTGCCCTCGCGCTCGAAGTGGGCGAGGCGCTCCTGGAGCTCCTTCTCGATGCGGCCGATGGCGGCCTGCATGCGCTCGTCTCCGGCGACGTAGTGCGTGGCGGGGAAGAACGCGATCTGGTCCTCCTCCCGCACCGTCTCGCCGGTGAGCGGGTCCACGACGAGGATCCGCTCGACCTCGTCGCCGAACAGCTCGATGCGCACGGCCGTCTCGTCGTACGCCGGGTGGACCTCGATGGTGTCGCCCCGGACGCGGAACTTGCCGCGGACCAGGTTCATGTCGTTGCGGTCGTACTGGAGGTCCACCAGCTTCTTGAGCGCCGCCCGCTGGTCGATCTCCTCGCCCTTCTGGAGGATGAGCGTGTGGTCCCGGTACTCCTCGGGCGAGCCGAGGCCGTAGATGCACGAGACCGACGCCACGACGATCGTGTCCCGCCGGGTGAGCAGCGACGCCGTGGTGGAGTGCCGCAGGCGGTCGATCTCGTCGTTCACCGACGAGTCCTTCTCGATGTACGTGTCCGAGGACGCCATGTACGCCTCGGGCTGGTAGTAGTCGTAGTAGCTGACGAAGTACTCGACCCGGTTGTGCGGGAAGAACTCCCGGAACTCGCTGGCCAGCTGGGCCGCCAGCGACTTGTTGGGCGCCAGCACGAGGGTGGGCCGCTGGTACTGCTCGATGGCCCACGCGATGGTGGCGCTCTTGCCCGAGCCGGTGATGCCCTGCAGCGTCTGGAACCGCTCGCCGCCCTGGATGCCGTCGACCAGCCCGGCGATGGCCTTGGGCTGATCGCCCGCCGGCCCGAACGGCGACACGACTTGGAAGCGAGGAGAGGAATCGGCCATGGCCGACAGCCTACGGACCCCCTCTGACACTCAGGATGTAGGGGTTCCTGGTCGGGGTCGGGTCTGACCCACCCTCTGACTGGCTTCGTGCCCTGTCGCTGATTCGTCGGCCCGGCCCTGGCCAGGCACGCGCACCAGCCGGTCGGGTCGGACGTGACCTGAT
>DATMGQ010000276.1:0-38011 GCA_035555395.1 Acidimicrobiales bacterium | reverse complement strand
GCCGCCGTCGTCGATGATCTTGGCCAGGTTCGGGTTCCAGACGTAGGCCCCGTCGATGTCGCCCTGCGACCAGGCGGCGTAGATCTCGTCGGGCTCGGAGTCGATGATGTCCACCTTCGAGGGGTCCACGCCGGCGTCGTTGAGCGCGGCCAGGAGGCTGAAGTGCGCCGTCGACGCGAACGGGGTGGCGATGGTCTTGCCCTCGAGGTCCTCGATCCCGCCGATGTCGTCCTTGACGACGAGCGACTCGGCGTCGCCGATGACGTCGTGGATCCAGACGACCCGGTAGTCGATGCCGTTGGAGATGCCGCGGGAGACGGGGCTGGAGCCGGCCAGGCCGAGGTCGATGTCGCCGGCGACGATGGCCTCGTTGACCGAACCGCCCGAGTCGAAGAGCTGCCAGTCGATCTCGGTGTCGGGCAGGGCCTTCTCGAGCAGCTCCTGCTGCTTGACGATGAGGTCGCCGTTCGGGATCGCCTGGTACGCGATGCGGAGCTTCTTCGGCGCCTCGACCGCGCCGCCGTCCTTGGAGCCGGCGGCCGTCGTGGTCGGGTCGTCCTTCGACGAGCCGCTGTCGCTGGAGCCGCAGCCGACCGCCACCAAGGAGAGCGCGGCGGCCAGGACAACAGCGACCAGCGCCGGTCGTCGGAGTCGGTGGTGGTTCATTGGATTCCCTCCCAGGGAACGGTTGGTGACGCCCGTGGGCGTCGGTGGACCGGCCGCAGGTCGCGGCCGGGATCAGGGGCGCTCAGCCGCGTCCTCGCCACGGGAGCAGCCGGCGCTCGGCCGCCTTGATGCCGTAGTCGAAGAGCACGGCGGTGATGCCGATCACGATGATCGAGAGGATGACGATGTCGGACCGGCCGGTCTTCTTCGACGCCCAGGCCAGCCCGCCCAGTCCGGGGAGCCCGGCGGTCGTCTCCGCCGCGACGATCGTCGTCCAGGCGAAGCCGACGGCCAGGCGGAACCCGTTGAAGAAGTCGGGCAGGACCGAGGGCAGGACCAGGAAGCGGATGGTCTGGAGCCGTGAGGCGCCGAGCGCCTGCGCGGCCAGGAGCCGGTCGCGGGGGATGCTGCGGGCGCCCGAGACGATCGACAGGGTGATGGGGGCGACGCCGGCGAGGAAGAGCAGCCAGATCTTCGAGGTGTCGCCGATGCCGAACCAGATGATGAGCAGGCTGAAGTAGGCGAGGGGCGGGAGGCTGCGCAGGAAGTCGATCCACGGCTCGAACACGACCCGGAACCAGTTGACGGTCGTCAGGAGCAGGCCGAGGGGGACGCCGACCACGACCGCCCAGAGCAGGCCCCAGAGGATCCGCTGGACGGTGGCCCACCAGTGCTCCCAGAGCAGCGATCCCTGGAGGCCCCGCTTCTCGATCACGAACCCGGCGGAGGTCGTGGTGGTGTGCGTCTGGAGCGACTCGACGAAGCGGTCCCACACCGCGCCCGGGCGGGGGATGAACAGCGGATCCCACACGCCGGCCTGGGTCAGGCCCCACCAGAGCGCGAAGAAGGCGAGGACCGACAGCACCCGGAGGGTGGTGCGCCGCGCTCGGCTCGTGCGGTCGGTCTCGCCGCCGGAGACCTCGAGGGCGCGGGACCGCCGGGCCGCGGGGCGCGGATCGGTGGCGCTGGGGGCACCGCCGATCGGGGCGGGGGCGGGGCGGTCGGCGAGGGGCTCGGGTGTGGTCATGGGAGGAAATCTCTAATTACGACAGGAATGGTCGACAATAGGAGGGCAGCCCAGATCAGGGCAAATGTGTGCAAATCCGAGCGAACTACTAGGATTTAGCCACCTCGATCTCGGAGCTGTCCATGCCGCTGTCCCTCCACTGGTTCCTGCCCACCGCCGGCGACAGCCGCGACGTCGTCGGCTTCGGCCCCACCGTGTCGCGCCGCGAGCCCGACCTGGACTACCTCGCCCAGGTCGCCAAGACCGCCGAGCGGGTCGGCTTCGACGCCGTGCTCACCCCCACGGGCACGTTCTGCGAGGACGCCTGGCTCACCACCGCAGCGCTGATCCCCGAGACCACGCGGCTCCGGTTCCTCGTGGCGTTCCGGCCCGGCCTCATCTCGCCCACCCTCGCCGCGCAGCAGGCGGCGACGTTCCAGCGGCTGAGCAAGGGCCGGCTCCTGCTGAACGTGGTCACCGGCGGCAGCTCGGTCGAGCAGAAGCGCTTCGGCGACCACCTCGACCACGACCGCCGGTACGACCGGTGCGACGAGTTCCTCACGGTCCTGAAGGGCGCCTGGAGCGGCCGGCCCTTCGACTTCGACGGCGAGCACTACCAGGTGGAGAACGCGCTGGTCGCCCAGGCACCGGACCCGCAGCCGGCCGTCTTCTTCGGCGGTTCGTCGGAGGCCGGGACCCGGGTCGCCGCCCGCCACGCCGACGTCTGGCTCATGTGGGGTGAACCGCCCGAGTCGGCTGCGGCCGAGCTCGCCCGGGTCCGGGCGCTCGCCGAGGCGGAGGGCCGCGACGTGAAGTTCGGCATCCGCCTGCACACCATCACCCGCGACACCTCGAAGGCGGCGTGGACCGAGGCCGAGCGCCTGCTCGAGAACATGCCCGACGACGTGATCGCCCGGGCCCAGGAGCTGGTGGCGGGCCAGAGCGACTCGATCGGCCAGGCCCGGATGACCGCGCTGCACGGCGGCGACCGCAACAAGCTCCTCATCGCCCCGAACCTCTGGGCCGGCTTCGGCCTCGTGCGCGGCGGCGCGGGCACGGCCCTGGTGGGCAGCCACGAGGAGGTGGCCGAGCGCCTCGCCGAGTACCACGAGATCGGCTTCGACCACGTCATCCTCTCCGGCCAGCCCCACCTCGAGGAGGCGTACTGGTTCGGCGAGGGCGTCATCCCGAAGCTCCAGGCCGCCGGCGTCGCCGCGGACCCGGGCATCGCCGTGCCCACGGCCGACCCCGTCGCGGCGGGCGAGCCGGCGCTGACGGCGGCCCGCTGATGGCCGGCCCGCTCGTCGTCAACGGCAGCCCGTCGCACCCGTCCCGCAGCCGGACCCTCGCGGTCCACGTGCTCGAGCTGCTGGGTGGCGGCGACGTCCTCGACCTCGCCGACCTCGACCCGGCGGCGCTCCTCGCACTCCGGTCCGCGCCCGACGTCGACGCGGCCGCCGCCCAGGTGGAAGCAGCTCCGATCCTGGTCGTGGCGACGCCGGTGTACCGGGCCACGTACACCGCGCTCACCAAGGCGATCTTCGACCTGCAGCCCCAGGCCGCCCTGGCGGGCACGGTCGTCATCCCCATCGCCACCGGGTACACCCCGGAGCACCGCCTGGCCATCGACCACGGCCTCCGCCCGCTCGTCGCCTCGCTCGACGGCTGGACGACGCCCACCGGCATCTACGCCACCCGTGTCGACCTCGGCGACGACGGGGCGATCGCCGACCGGGTCCGCGAGGCGGCAGCCGCCGCGGTGTCGGAGGCGCAGGTCCTCGCAGGTGCGCTCGGAGGCTGACGTGGCCGACGGCGAGCTCCCCGCCTGTCTGCCGGACCGGCCGATGCTCCGGTTCGTGCGCGCCCCGTCGGTCGTCGACCACGCCCTCCACGCCCTGGTGGCGCTGGCCGCCGCGCCGGTCGGCGAGAGCCTCAAGATCCGCGAGGTCTGCGCCCCGCAGGGCCTGTCCCGGAAGTTCGTGGCGGCGGCGCTGAACGACCTGCGCCGGGCCGAGGTGGTGGGCAGCCGCCGCGGATCGCACGGGGGCTACTGGCTGGCGCGCCCCGCCGACCAGATCACGGTGGCCGACGTGTTCGAGGCGGTCGACGTGCGGACGCCCACCGAGGCCCCGGGCTTCGACGGCACCGTCGACGTCTGGACGCGCGCCGAGCGCGACGTCCGCGCCGCGTTCAGCGCCGTCACCATCGCCGACCTGCTGGCCCGCTAGGAGCCCGCCGCCGAAGCAGCCGTCAGGCCTCGATGGAGATGGCGTACTCGGGGCAGTTGTCGGCGGCCAGCTGGGCGTTCGCCAGCTGCTCGTCGGTGAGGTCGCCGGTCACCAGCACCACGGCGTAGCCCTCGTCGTCGGCGTCGAAGAGGTCGGGGGCCAGGGCGTAGCAGCGGCCGTGGCCCTGGCAGCGGTCGCGGTCGAAGACGATGCGCATCAGGCCTCCACCTCGTTGGTGCGCAGGATCCGCACGGGCAGCTCGCGGGGGCCGCGGACCTGCCCGGTGGACCAGCGGACGGCATCGGGGTCGTCGTCGGCCAGCTCGAAGTCGGGGATGCGCTTCATCCACTCGTCGATCGCCACGGTGAGCTCCATGCGGGCGAGGTTGGACCCGGCGCACCGGTGGATGCCGAGGCCGAAGGCGACGTGGCGGTTGCGCTGCCGGTCGATGATGAACTCGTCGGCCCGTTCGAACACCTCGGGGTCGCGGTTGGCGGACGGGAAGGGGAGCAGCACCCAGTCGCGCTCGGCCACGGGGCAGCCGCCGACCTCGGTGTCGGTGCTGGCGATGCGGGCCATGGTGACGGGGGCGTAGAAGCGGAGGAACTCCTCGACCGCGAAGGGCAGCACAGCCGGGTCCTCGGCGAGCCGCTGGCGGTCGGCCGGGGTCTTGGCCAGGTGCCACAGGCTGGCGCCGATGGCCGACCAGGTGGTGTCGATGCCGGCGATGATCAGCAGCCCGATGGTGCCGAAGATCTGGGCGTCGGGGAGCGGCTCGCCGTCGACCTCGATCGACATGAGGTAGCCGATGAGGTCGTCCTTCGGGGGCTCCTGGCGACGGCGCTTCAGCGTCTGCTCGATGTAGTAGACGAGCGTGTCCTCGGGGGCCACCGTGCCGCTGTAGGTCCCGGGCTTCTCGATGATGCGGTGGATGAACAGGCGGAAGCGGTCGCCATCCTCCTGGGGCACGCCGAGCATGTGGGCGATGACCCGGACCGGGATGTTCTGCGAGTACTGGACGGCGGCGTCGACCACCGGCGTGCCCGAGGCGAGCAGCTCGTCGAGCAGCTCGCGGCAGGTGGCACGGGTGGCCTCCTCGAGCTTGTCGATGGCCCGGGGGGCGAACGCCGGGAGCAGGATCCGGCGCGAGTCCTTGTGGAACGGCGGGTCGGCGGTGATGGGCGGCGCGTAGCCCATGGGCGCCAGGCCCTCGGGCTTGAAGATGCTGACGATCACGCCCTCCGAGCTGAAGTGCTCGGTGTCGTTGGCGATGGCGCTGATGTCCTCGTGCCGGGTGGGCATCCAGACCCCGCCGTGGGCCTCGCCGTGGGCCACGGGGCAGCGACCGCGCAGGTCGTCCCAGATGTCGGTGGCGGACTGGGCGTAGTCCTCGGACGTGTGGTCGAAGTCGACGGCCCAGTCGCGCGTGGGCTGCTGCAGGTCGGTCATGGTGTTCCCCTGGGGCGGATGGAAGGACGTCTCCCGCCGCTCGATCGGCTCGATAATACGCGTTATCGAGTGGTCGGGTCGGGCGTGTGACCGACGACCACGCGCCGGGTGCTCTACTGGTGGCCCGGACCCCGAGGAGGAACCCGATGAGCGACACGCTGGAGCCCCTGGTCTGGGGCGAGATCGACGGCCAGACGATCACCTTCCCCATGGAGGTGACCGACTTCGACGCCGCCACCTTCGTGTTCTCGGTGCCGGCCGACGCGGCCCAGGCCCTGCTGCCCGGCGCCGACTTCTCGGTGATCCCCGTGGCCGACGGCGTCGCCCAGCTCGTGGTCGCGCTCTGCGACTACCACGAGAACCCGTGGGGCGACTACCTCGAGATCAACCTCGGCTTCCTCGCCCGCCCGGCGTCCGCGGGCGACGAGGTGCTCGGGTCGTTCGTGTACCGCATGCCGGTGGACCAGGCGTTCACCTGCAAGGCCGGCAACGACGTCATGGGCTTCCCGAAGACCGTCGAGGACCTGCGGGTCGAGCGCCGCGACGGCCGCGTCGTCTTCGGCATGGACGTCGACGGCGCCACCGAGCTCGAGATCAGCTTCGCCGAGCCGGCCCAGGACGGCGAGCCCTCCCGGGTCGAGACCGGCAGCTACTCGTACCTCGGCGGCGACGCCTACGAGACCCCGCTCTCCATGGACATGGGCACCGGCCTGATCGACGTGAGCACCGTCGAGATCGTCCTCGGCTCGGGCGTGGTCGCCGACGAGCTCCGCACGCTCGGCCTCCCGAAGGCGCCCGACTTCGGCTCGTGGGGCACCGGTCTCACCGCCACGTTCCAGCTGGGCACGCCGCTCGCCGGCTGAGCCCCGCTGACGGAGCTGACCGGCCGGGCGGCCGGTCAGCCGGCGGTGTCGGCGGCGTGCTGGTCCTCGCGCCGGCCCCGTCGTCGGCGGACCACCAGGATCACGCCGAACGCCACGGCGATGGCCACGGCGGCGGCCAGGGCCGGCAGCAGGACGTCGTCATCGTCGTCCTCGACGGCGACCGGCTCGGGCTCGGGCGCCGCCGCGGTGGTCGTGGTGGGCTCGGCCTCGGTGGTGGTCGTGGCGTCGGTGGTCGACGTCGTCGTCGGCGCTTCGGTCGTGGTGGTCGTGGGCGGAGCGGTCGTGGTGGTGGTGGCCTGGGCCGCGGCCAGGCGGAGGAGCGCCTCGTTCCACTGCTGCTCGCCCGCCTCGACCTGGTCGGCGACGAGGCCGGCCATGAGGTCGGCGCCGGTGCCGTTGAGGTGGAGGCCGTCGCCCGACACCCCCTCGGGGTGGGCGTTGGCGACGGCGTTCCAGTCCCCGACGTGGAGGTTGGGGTAGTCGCCCTGCAGCCCGGCGATGAAGTGGTTGACGTCGGGGTAGTACGGCCGGACCTCGTGGATCGTCAGCCACGACACGTACGGCACGCCCTCCAGCTGGTCGAGGATGCTGCGGGCCGCGGGCTGGTACGCACCGGGCGAGCCGCCGTCGTTGTGGCCGAGGAGCACCACGGCCACGTCCCAGTCGGCGCCGCGCTGGGCGACGACGTCGGCGCCGGCTCCGGTGCTGCGGTTGACCTCGGCGTCGAACACGACCTCCCGTCCGGGCAGGGCGGCGATCACCGACGCCTCCGCCCCCTTCATCACCGAGTCGCCGAGCACCAGCACCCGGGTGGGCCGCTGCGGCGGGTACGCGGGCGTGCCGTCGGCCGCGCCGGGCAGGCCGGTGAGGGTCGCGAGCAGCACCGACAGGGCGGTGGCGGTCAGGGCGAGGATGCGCTTCACGGCAGGTTCCATCGGCGGGATCAGGCTCCCGTCCAGGCTTCGACGCGTTCGGCGAGCACGGCCAGGCTGACCGTGGCCGCAGAGAGCACCACGTCGTGGAAGCCCGGGAGGGAGAAGTCGGCGCCGAGGCGGGCCTCGGCGTCGGCGCGCAGCCGCAGGATCTCGCGCTGGCCGACCTTGTAGGCGAGGGCCTGGCCGGGCATGCCGATGTAGCGGTCGACCTCGGTGACGATCTCGTCGTAGCTGACCGGCGCGTTGGCCACCATGAAGTCGATGGCCTGCTGGCGGGTCCACCGCATGGCGTGGAGGCCGGTGTCGACCACGAGCCGGCACGCCCGCCACGAGTCGCTGGCGAGCATGCCGAGGCGGTCGACGTCGGTCCGGTAGAGGCCCATCTCCTCGGCCAGCCGCTCGGTGTAGAGCGCCCACCCCTCGACGAATGCGGTGTGGCCCCACGACAGGCGCCGGAAGGCGGGGAGCTCGGTCTGCTCGCTGGCGATGGCGAGCTGGAGGTGGTGGCCGGGGATGGCCTCGTGGAACGCGATCGACGCCGTCTCGGCCCGGCCCCGCTCCGTGGGCTGGTGGAGGTTCACGTGGTACTCGCCCGGCCGGCTGCCGTCTGGGGCTGGCGGGGTGTAGTACGCCGCGGGCGCGTCGGCGGCGAGGTAGTCGGGGATCGGGGTGAGCACGCACGGCGCCTGGGGCACGATGCCGAACCAGTCGCCCATCGCCGCCGTCGCCTCGTCGAGGCAGCGGCGGGCGTCCTCGACGATCTCGTCGCCGTCGGCGTAGCGGAGGTCCTGGTCGTTCAGGAGGTGGTCGAAGATCGCTGCCAGGTCATCGGTGCCGAAGGCCCGCCGGCCGATCACGCGGTACTGCGCCGGCAGCTCCACGGTGGCCTCCTGGAGCCCGATGTCGTGGAGCTCCTCGGGCGTGAGGTCGAGGCCGGTGTGCAGCCGGATCAGCTGGCGGTAGAGCGCGTCGCCCTCGGGCAGCCAGCACAGGCCGGGCTGCTCGTCGGGACGGGCGACCGGCGCCAGCTCGTCGGCCAGAGCGGCGCGGTAGCGGGCGAACGCGGGACGCAGGTCGGCCTCGACCGCCGCACGCAGGTCGGCCCGCCACGCGTCTTCGCCGTCCCAGTCGTCGGGGCCGGCCAGGTTGGCGAACGGGTCCTGGTCCAGCGGCGAGGCGAGGTAGCCGTCGATCTGGTTGATCGAGCGGTCGATGCACGTGCGGGCGGGCGTCCGGCCCGCTGCGAGGCCTTCGCGGTAGCGGTCGACCGCCTGGTCGAGCATGGTGGCCATGGCGGCAACCCGGGTGACCGACATGGCCGCGTGCTCGGGCTCGGCGGCGCGGAGCTGGCCGGCCATGGTGAGCAGCTCGGCGTGGATGCCCTGCATCTGGTCCGAGGTGAGCTCGAGGAGCCGGGCGTCGATGCCGGCCACTGCGTCGCCGATCTCCTCGACGAGGAGCTGGCGGGTGACCCGGTCGCCCTCGTCGAGGCTGCTCGGATCGACCGCCTCCGCCTCGGCGAGGAAGCCGAGCCAGCTGGACCGGTGGGCGGCCTCGCCGGCGGCCGACAGGTCGTCGACGCGGTCGTCGTAGCGGTGGTCGCCGAGGAAGGTGGCGAACAGGGGGCTGGCTTCGAGCCGGGCCTCCCAGTACCGGTCGGCGAGGTCGCGGAGCGTTGCGGACGCGGTCGGTTCAGCGGGGAGCATGGCCACCATGGTGGTGCACGGCGGCGTCCGCCCGTGCGTCGGATCGCCGGAGCGTCAGACGCTCCGGCCGCCGCTGCGGACGAAGTTGATGATGACCGCGGCGGCCACCAGGACGAGGATGATGACGAGCAGGGTGTACAGCATGGCTCCCACTACCCGCGGATCCGGTTGCCAGACCTGCCCGTGACGACGGATCCGGTGGTGGTCAGGGCGTGATGCCGCGGAGTCCTGACCAGGCGAGACGCGCCACCTTGTCGGCGAACGCGTCGGCGTCGGTGCCGCCGGCCAGGCCGAGCTGGAGCCAGTGCCGGCTCGTGGACTCGGCGATGCCGATCACGCCGAAGGCGAGCACGTGGCGCTCGTCGTCGCTCAGGCCCGGGATGTCGATGAGCGACGCCACCCGGTCGGCGACCACGGACTCGACCCGCGCCACCGCCTGGGCCAGTTCGGCGTCGGCGCGGTTGCGGTCGCTGAACAGCACCCGGAACGCGGAGCCCTGGGCGACCGCCCAGCCGAAGTAGGCGCGGAAGCCGGCCTCCACCTGGTGGCGGGGGCCGTCGGCCGCGGCGACCGCGTCGAAGATGATGCGCTCGAGCCGGGCGCCCATCTCGTCGACGAGCTCGTTGTAGAGGGCCTTCTTCGAGGCGAAGTGCTGGTAGAGGACGGGCTTGGTGACGCCTGCGGCTTCGGCCACCTCGTTCATCGAGGTCTCGTGGAAGCCCTTGGCCGCGAACGTCTCCAGCGCCACCTGCAGCAGCTGCTCGCGGCGCTCGGCCGCGGGCAGCCGCTGGGTGCCGGAGGTCGTCGGGCCGACGTTGGTCATCCGTGCTCGTGCACGATGACCGACCGGGCGACGGTGCCGGCCTTCATGTCCTCGAAGGCCTCGTTGACGTGCTCGTTGTCGATCTCCTTGGAGATCAGCTCCTTCAGCTTCAGGTCGCCGTTGCGCCACAGCTCGAGCAGCTTGGGGACGTCCTGGTACACGTTCGACGAGCCGTACCAGCAGCCCTTGATCGTCTTGGCCAGGTACAGGAACGTGAAGGCCGCGTTCAGGTTGAGGAACACGTCCATGCGGGGGACGCCCACGAGCACGACCTCGCCGCCGGGGCGGGCGGTGTTGATGGCCTGCTCCATGGTCGGGCCGAGGCCGATCACCTCGAACGCCACGTCGGCGCCGCGGCCGTTGATGGCCATGGCGGCGGCGACGGGGTCGCCCTCGGAGGCGTTGACCGTGTGGGTGGCGCCGAACTCCTTCGCCATCTCGAGCTTCGAGTCGAGCATGTCGATGGCGATGATCGTGGTGGCGCCGGCGATCTTGGCGCCCTGGATCACGTTGAGGCCCACGCCGCCGCAGCCGATCACGGCCACGGTGTCGCCGGGGACGATGTTGGCGGTGTTGAGCGCGGCGCCGACGCCGGTGAGGACGCCGCAGCCGATGAGCGCGGCGACCTCGAGCGGGACGTCGTCGGGGATCTTCACCGTGGAGATCTCGGGGACGATGGCGTAGGGCCCGAACGTGCCGAGGCAGGCCATCTGGTGGAGCGGCGCGCCGCCGCTCGTGAGGCGGGTGGTGCCGTCGAGCAGCCCGGCCGCGGCTTGGGCCGCCGACTTCTCGCACAGGTAGGCCTGCTGGTGCTTGCACTGGTAGCACTCGCCGCAGGCAGGCACGAACGACAGCACGACGTGGTCGCCGACGGCCACGGTGGAGACGCCCTCGCCGACCTCTTCGATGATGCCGGCGCCCTCGTGGCCCAAGACGATCGGGGTGGGGAGCGGGATGGTGCCGTTCAGGACCGAGAGGTCCGAGTGGCAGACGCCGGAGGCGACCACCCGGATCTTGACCTCGCCCGGACCGGGAGCGGCGATCTCGATGTCGTCGCGGGTCTCGAGCGGGGTGTCGTACGCGGTGAGCACGGGTGCCTTCATGGGGGTCCCCTTCGGGTGTCGGCGGTCGTCGGCCGACCCTACCTTGACCGCCCGGTCAAGTCTCCCGGAACCGCGTCCGGCGGTCGCAGCTCAGGACGCGCGCTGGTCGAGGCTGCGCAGGAACGAGAGCAGGATCGACGTGAACTCGATGGGCTCGTCGTCGTAGCAGGCATGGCTCGCACCCTCGATGACCTGGGTCTGCGCCCGGCCATCGGGGGCCCGCATCTGCTCGATGAGGTGGTCGGCGCGGGCCTCGGTGTAGCTCGGGTCCTCGGAGCCCCAGATCGCCATGGTGGAGATGGGCGCGGCGTCCTCGGGCCGCTCGAAGTCGTCGATGCCGACCGGGGCGACGGGCACGAAGCCGAGCAGTTCGTCCTCCGGGAACTCCTCCAGGTAGCTCAAGCTGTAGGCGCCCGACATCGAGGGCGACACGACCACCACGCGCCCGGGGCCGCCGAGCTCGTCGATGAGGTCCCGGAGCCAGGCGCCGTCGCTGGCCGCCTTGCCCTCGTCGCCGCGCTCGGGCGTCTCGCCGTAGCCGGGCAGGTCGACGGAGACCGCCCGCCACCCTGCGGCCGCGATCGGGTCGAGGATCTTGCGGTCGTCCCAGATCCGCGACGTGTACGACTTTCCGTGGAGGAAGAGCACGGTGACGAGGTCGCTCGTCCCGGTGACCGACTCGGCGGGCGGCCGCATGATGGCGTTGACGAGCACGCCGTCGACCTCGACGGTGGTGGTGTTCTTCGCCGGCGGCCGCGGGTCGCTGCTGCCGCCGCACGCGGCAAGGCCGGTGACGAGCGCGAGGGCGAAGAGGAGGGCGGTGAGGCGGCGCATGGCGGTCAGTGGCCGGAGGGGAGCCCCTGCTCCTCGCGCTCGGCGGCCTTGACCGCGTAGCCGAACACGATCGCGGGTGCGAGCACGGCCGACCCGCCGAGCAGGCAGCCGACGACGACCCGGACGAGGCCCGGCGTGTAGTCGGTGGCGAGGCCGACGAAGAACGCGACGGTGGCGATGCCGAACAGCGCGTACCCGAGCCGCTGGCCGATCGAGACCGCCTTGGCGATGCGGGCCCGCCGCACCAGCACGGGATCGGTCGAGGGCGCGGTCACGAGGGCGATGGTACCGGTCAGGTCGCGACGGTCCCGTCGGGGCGGCCCGCAGCCCAGCGCAGCTCGTCGACGAGGCGGAGGTCGGGGTCGACCGGGTCGGTGCTGCGGAGCACGTCGAGCACGGTCAGGAAGCGGCGCACCTCGCCCACGTCGTGCACCCGCAGGACCACGCCGGTGCCGCTGCCGACGGCTGCCACCGCGGCGAGGGTGCCGGCGAGCCGCTCCTTCGGCCGGGTGCCGGTGAGGGCGCCGATGAAGTCCTTGCGGGAGATGGCGAGCAGCGCCGGCAGGCCGTCGGGGTCCAGCTCGGCGAGGTGGCGCAGGACCTCCACCGTCTGGGCCGGCGTCTTGGTGAAGTCCGGGCCGGGGTCGACCAGGATCGACTCCGGGTGCACGCCGGCCGCGACGGCCTCGTCGACCTTGGCCCCCAGGAAGCGCCGCACCTCGTCGACGACGTTGCCGTAGAGGTCGGACTCCTGGAGGCGGGTCTTCGGCGGCGCCGCCGTGTGCATCACGACCAGCGCCGCCCGGTGCTCGGCCACCAGCGGCGCCAGCTCGGGGGCCCGCAGGCCCGACACGTCGTTCACGATGTGGGCGCCCGCCTGGAGGACCGCGCCGGCCACCGCGGGCTTGTAGGTGTCGACCGAGATGACGACGTCGGGCAGCTCGGCCACGATCGCCTCGACCACGGGGCCGACCCGGTCGATCTCCTCGGCCGGGTCGACCTCGGGCACGTTGGTGATGCCGGACTGGCCGCCGACGTCGATGACCGTGGCCCCCTCGGCGACCATCGCCCGGACCTGGTCGAGGATGGCCTCGAGCGGCCGGTGGCCCGGATCGGAGAACGAGTCCGGGTTGGCGTTGACCACGCCCATGAGGGCCGGTCGGGTCAGGTCGAGCGTGCGATCGGCCAGGCGGAGGGAGGGCCGGAACTGCGGCGGGGTCACCAGGTCAGGTTGGCACGCTCGCCGCCGGTCACGAGACGGGGTGGAAGAGCCGCTCGTCCGCGGGGCCGGGGTAGTAGGCGAAGACGTCGTCGCGGCTCGCGTCCACGAACCGGCCGATCACCGGCACGGTGTCGTCCGGCAGCTGGCTGCCCACCGGGCGCAGGACGGGGCCGCTGGTGGTGTCGAACCACACGTTCGTCTCGCCGTCGCCGAAGACCAGTGCGGTGTCGGCGACGTCGTGGCCGAGCAGGATGCCGCCGCCCGCGGACGGGAACGACACGGTCGACGCGAGGAAGCCGCCGTTGCTCCGCCCCTCCCACAGCGAGTCGGGCCGGTCCTCCCACGGGCCGCAGCACAGGTCGAACTGGCCGATCCAGAGGATGTCGTCGCGCCCGTCGCCCTCGCCGGAGAAGCGGCCGACGATCGGGGCGTACTCGCCCTTGATGTTCAGGGTGGTGGCGGTGAAGGCCGGGGTCTCGCTCCCGGACCGGCGCCACAGGGTGTCGATCGCGGACGCCGCGGACTGGACCGGGCAGCGGCACGGCGTGATGCTCGGGTACCAGAGGACGTCGGCGGCGCCGTTGCCGTCGTAGTCGCCCACCAGCGGCTGCCCGAGCGGCTGGCGGAACCACGCCCTGGTCCGGGCGGTGCCCGTGCCGTCGTCGGGGAAGACCCAGAGGCGGATCCTCGTCCCCGTGGACTGCGTCCAGAGGATGTCGTCCTTGCCGTCACCCGATCGGGAGTCGGTCAGCACCAGCGGGTTCGCCTCCTCGGGCGGCGCGTCGCGGCGCTTCGACGAGAAGGTGCCGGCGCCCGTGTTCGTCCAGAGGTAGTCCGGCGCCGAGGTGCGGTTGACCCAGTAGACGTCGTCGAGCCCGTCGCCGGCGAAGTCGCCGACCACCGCCTCGTAGGCCCCGCTGACCTGGAGCGATGCGGGGAGCTGCTTCTTGGTGAACGGCTCGGCGCAGTCCGGGCACGGGGTCCACAGCGACTCCTTCGTGGGGCCGGCCCGGTACCAGAGGATGTCGTCGAGGACCTGGTCGGTGAAGTGGCCGACGATCGGGAAGCCGGTGCCGTCCTGGTTCAGCGCGCCGCCCGACGTCTCCACGAAGTAGGGGATGTCGGGCTCCTCGGCCGCCGCCGGCGGGGCGCCGGGCAGCACGAGCAGGGCCGCGATCGCCGCCACGACGGCCAGCGCGGTTCGGCGCCTCCGAGCGTTCATCTGGTTCCCCTTCCGCCACCCGGCCGGAGCCGGCGTGCCGGTCCGAGCGTATCTCCGCGGGTCCGGGCCGGGCCGGGCGTGCTCCCCTACGGTCGGGGCGATGGACATCACCTCGTCGCACCACTTCGACCGCCCGTTCGCCGACGTCTGGTCGATGCTCCTGGACCCCGACGCCCACGTCGCCAAGTACGAGCACATGGGCCACCGCGACGTCGAGGTCGTGACCGCCGAGCCGGGCGACGACGCGCTCGCCATCACGATCGTGCGGCAGGTCGACATCGACGTTCCCGGCGTCGCCAAGAAGTTCATCAACCCCTCGAACACGGTGACGTCGAAGGACCGCTGGGAGCGGAAGGCGGACGGGTCGGGGAGCGGTCACAGCGACGTCGACATCAAGGGGGTGCCCGTGCAGTCCACCGGCTCGGCGGCGCTGGTCGACGACGGCGCCGGCGGGTGCGACTACACGATCACGCTCGCCATGAAGGTGAAGGTCCCGATGATCGGCGAGAAGGTCGCCGGTGCCCTACGCCCGCAGCTGGAGGCCCAGCTCGAGGCCGAGTTCGCGGCCAGCGAGGCCTGGCTCAGCGAGCACTGACCTCCACGGTCCGGCGGTCGATGCCCGGCTCGCGGAACGCCAGCATCCGCTCGGCCTCCGACTCGACGTCTCGGCGCGCCGCTCGATCGAGCGAGACCGTCGGCGTGACGTGCAGGACCGACGCCGTGTGCGGCTGGTCGCGCTCGATCCACCACGTGGCCACCACCAGCCCGTCGTGCAGGGCCGTGCCCTTGAAGAAGCGGGCGTCGTCGAACGCGGTGGAGGCGGCCTCCGGGAAGAACCGGGTCCGGTCCCTGTGGGAGAGCAGGACGTTGTCGTACTCGGGAAGGAAGCGGACCGGGGCGGGGATGCCGGGGTCGGCGAGCTCGGCGTCGGCCAGGTCGAACAGCACCTTGCCCACCTCGTTCCGGTAGCGCCGCAGCTGCGGACCGAGGCGGTCGAACACCGCGCGCATGCCCGTGAGCCCTGACCACGCAGTGGCGTCGGCGGGCGACGCCGGCCCGAACGCGGCCAGGTAGCGCAGCACCAGTTCGTCGACCGTGGCATCGGTGCGCAGCGGCCGGCCCAGCTACGACTCGGCCGGCGTGTTGGTCACCTGGAGGGTCTGGCCCCACACGCCACGAGGCGGGACCTGGACGAGGGCGAGGTGGTTGCGGCAGGCGTACGCGGCGGCGCCCGCGTTCAGGTCGGGGAAGCGCTCGGCGATGGCCGCCCGCAGCTTCGACCCGGGCAGGGGCGTCTCGGCGAGGAGCGGGCGGGCGAAGGCGAGCACGGGCTCGAGGTCCATGGCCGCGAGGTCGGCCTTGTACTCCTGGTGGATGCGCAGCTCGCGGTCGAGGACCGGTTGGACGAGCGGTCGCAGGAAGCGGCAGTCGTCGCCGGTGACGAGGTGGATCGTGCCCCGCATGACGACGATCCGGACGAAGGTGCGGTCGGTCAGCCGCGCGCCGAACCCGTGGGGGTCGAACGCCTCGAGGCGCGACCACATCGCCAGGTACGGGTCCGGCGGTTCCTGCGCTTGCAGGCCCACCAGGTGGTGCACCACGTCGACCGGGTCGCGGCCGGTGCGCTCCAGCAGGAACTGGCGCTCGAGCGTGGTGCGGTTCAGCTGCCGCTGGGTGACGACGTCGGGCATCAGCTCAGCTCGCGTCGACGATGGCGGTGGCGTGGTCGCTGACCCAGCGGAGCAGGGGGAGGAGGTGGGCGACCAGCCCGTCGCCCAGCGGCGTGAGCGAGTACTCGACGTGGGGTGGGATCACGTCGAACGACTCGCGGCGGACGAAGCCGTCGGCCTCCAGGGTGCGCAGGGTCTGGGCGAGCATCTTCTCGCTCACGCCCTGCACCGCCCGCCGAAGCTCGCCCCACCGCAGGGTCCGGTCATCGAGCGCGACCAACACCAGCACGCCCCACTTGCTGGTGACGTGGTCGAGGACCACGCGGGTGGGGCAGGTGGGGTCGAACGAGCCGTCGGGGAACCCGGGCAGGAGCGTGATCGGGGGTGTCGTGCTCATGGCGTCGGAGGCTATCGGGTACTTACCAAAAGGTAGGTACGTTCCCTTTTGAACGTGCTCGCCGTACCCTCGGCCCCGGCACCCGATCGGGCGCCCGCCGACCCCGCAAGGAGCCTCCATGTCCACCGTCGTCACCGGAGCCACCGGCCACCTGGGCCGCCTCGTCGTCGAGGACCTCCTCGACCGCGGCGTGCCCGCATCGGACGTCGTCGCCACCGGCCGCAGCATCGAGAAGCTCGACGACCTCGCCGCCCGCGGCGTCACCGTCCGCCGGGTCGACTTCGACGATCCCGCCACCCTCGACGGCGCGTTCGCCGCCGGCGACCGGGTGCTGCTGGTCTCGGGCAGCGAGCTCGGCCGGCGCGTCCCGCAGCACCGGGCCGTCATCGACGCCGCCGCGGCCGCCGGCGTCGCCCAGCTCGTCTACACGAGCGCCCCGAAGGCGAGCACCACGCCGATGCAGCTCGCCACCGAGCACCGCCTCACCGAGGAGGCCGTCGCCGCCTCCGGCCTGCCGGCCACCATCCTCCGCAACGACTGGTACCTCGAGGGCTACGCCGGCCTCGTCCCCACCTACCTCGAGCACGGCGCCATCTTGGGCAGCGCGGGCGACGGCCGGGTGAGCGGAGCGACCCGATCCGACCTCGCCGAGGCCGCCGCCGTGGTGCTGAGCGCACCGGTCGAGGACCACGTCGGCCGCACCTACGAGCTCGGAGGCGACGAGTCGTTCTCCTTCGCGGAGCTGGCCGCGGCGGTGTCCGAGGCGACCGGCCAGACCGTGGTCTACGCCGACGTCCCCCCGGAGGAGCACCGGGCCGCCCTGGTCGCCGGGGGCGTCCCGGAGGCGTTCGTCGACGTGCTGGTCGACGTCGACCAGGCCACGAAGCAGGGTGCGCTCGAACTCGAGGGCCACGACCTCAGCACCCTGCTGGGCCGGCCCACCAAGACGCTCGCCGAGGTCCTCGCCGGCTGATCGCGGTGACGCTGGCTGCTCGGTCGTGACGGCGGCGCGGCCGGCCGGGCGCGGTCGGAGGAGGGACGGGCCCTGGACCCGTCCCTCCTCCGTTTCCTCCCCCCGATCCGCCAGAGCTAGCGCTCGACCTCGGGGTCGGTCTCCCACGCCTCCTCGAGCTCCGGGTCGTCGACCTCGGAGTCGAAGCCGCCCAGGCCCTCGTCGATGGCGTGCACCGCAGCCTCCTCGGCCGGGCGCGGCGCCTCGTGCTCCTGCACGCTGTCGTCGACCACGTCCTCCTCGTCGGGGTAGCCGAGGGACTCCGGCCGGTCGCCGGGCCGCTCCTCCGGCTCCTCGCGGGCAGCCCGCCGCTCCACGCTCTCGGGTGCGCCGGGGTCGGCGCCGGCCGCGCCGTACGCCTCGGCGCCCACGAGGTGGTCCGGCGGGAACTCGCCGCCGACCTTGTCGTCGTCGAGTGCCTCGGCCCGATCCTGCGCGTCGCTCATGCCGGCCAGTACCCGTGCGGTGGTCGCCTCAGTCCGGCGGGCCCGCCTCCGCAGCCGCCTCCGCCTGCGATGCCTCGGCCTCGGCCTCGTCCGCGTCGGTACGAGCGGCAGCTGCCGCCTCCTCGGCCTTGCGGGCCTTCTCCTCGAGCCGGTCGGCCGCGGTGCGGGCCTTCTTCGCGGCAGCGTCGAGCGCGGTCTGCTGGCGCTTGCGCTCCTTGGCCCGCTCGGCCTCGGCGCGCTTGCGCTCGAGCTCCTCCTGCTGGAGGCGCTCCACCTCCTTGGCCTTGCGCTTGGCGTCGACCTCGTCGACCGGCTGGCGCTTCGCGGAGCTCGGCGTGCCGACCCGGCGGACCTTGCGCTTCGACCGCGCCGTCTCCTCGGCGGCCGGCGGCTCGGCCAGCTCGGCCTTCGCCGACCCCTTGGCGCGCACCGCCTGCTTCGGTGCGGCTCCGGTGGGGGCTTCGGCTGCGGCGGCGGCGAAGCCCATCGCGGGCGGTTCGTGGTCGGCGGCGAGGAGGCCGGCGAGCAGTTGGGAGCGGACGTCGTCGTCGGCGATGGCGGCTCGCAGCGATGCGGCCATGCGCTCGCGGTGGTCCGAGGTGGGCGACGGCAGGTGGGTGCTGGCCGCATCGATCACCGCGGTCGACGCCGCGCGCTCGGCGTCGGTCGCGCTCCGCAGGTTGGAGGCATCGCCCTCGAGCGTCTCGTTGGTGGCCGCCGCGAGCGACTCGCCCGCGGCGAGCGCGGCCTCGATCAGCTCGGGCTGCTCGGCCGCCACCTGGTCCAGCGCCCAGGCGGGCACGGTCGGCTTCCGGAGCTTCACCACCGCCCGCGCCTCGTCGACCCGCTTCTCCGCACGCAGCTGCTTCACGAGCGCGGCCCGGGCCTCCACGAACTCGGCCGGGTCGATGCGGTAGAGGTCGACGGCCTCGTCGATCGCGGTGATGTCGACGTCGGCCATCAGAAGTCCCGCCGCCCCACGATCGACGCCGCCCGCTCGGGGCGCGACCGCTCGTACACGGCGATCCGCTGCGGACCCGAGCGCACCACCTCGACCGCCTCGCCGTCGGGGAACCCGAACCGAGGGCCGACCTCGGCGCCCCGGCCCCGGAGCTCGGCCTCGACGTCGGTGCTCGGCAGGTAGATGAAGTCCAGCTCCTCGAACACCCGCCCAGGTTGCCACCTCCTCCCGGAGGCAGGCCGGCTAGCGGCCCGACTCGTCCACGTCTCGAAGCTCCGCAAGGTCCCGCACCGCCGCAGGCTACGCAGGCCAGCGCGATCGGGGCTCAACATGGTTGTGCAAGAAAGTTCCTGAAAGGTCCTGGATGGGATCGCTTCGCCGTCAGACCCCCTGGGGATGATGGGGGTATGGCGACGGCGGCAGATCCGGAGGTGGCGGCGGCACTCGACCGCTTCCATGCCGCCGCGGCCGACCTGGTGGCGGTCGGGCTCACGCCGGTCGACGGCGATGATGCCGCCGCGGTGATCCGCGGACTGGAGGCCGGCGCCCGGATCGCGTCGGCGGCGCAGGTCGATCTGCTGGACGAGGTCGACCGGCTCGGGCTCCACCACGCCGACGGGCACCGCACCGCCAAGGTCATGGTCCGTCACACCGCGCACCTCTCTGATGCCGAGGCGCTTCGGCGGGCCAAGGCCGCCCGGGTCGCCCGAGACCTCCCCGAGGTCGCCGCCGCCTTCCGGGCCGGGCGGATCGGCCGCTGCCAGGTCGACCGCATCGCCCGCACCCACGCCAACCCCCGGGTCCGGCACCTCCTGGTCGAGGTCGATGGGCACGTCGCCGCGCCGATGCCTTGATGGCCATCATGCGAGCGGCGGCGTCGCACCAGGCGGCTCAGCCCGGCGGCTCGGTCATCGTCACCAACGTGGTGGTCGACCTGGCCACCTTCGAGCGCCACCTCCGCCGCGTGTGCTCCGCCGAGCCCGTCACCGACCCCGACCCTCGGGTCGCCACCATGCTCGGCGACCTCGTGGCCGATCTCGATGCCGAGCCCGAGCCCGGGGCGGCGCCGGAGGCCGAGCTCCGCCCGGAGCCGACGAAGCGGCCGGCTGGCTCGGACACCTGGACCGAGCCGGTCGCCGAGCCGACGCCGCGCCCTCCTCGCTCACCGCGGGACGGGACCGGGTTCCGGTGCGACACCCTCGATGGCACCCCGGTCGATCCGGCGTCGGCCACCGCCAGCGCGCTGCTGGGCCACGTGCGGCGCGTCGTCGTCGGCGCGGACGGCGTCGTCGTCGACCTGGGCCGCAGGAGCCGCCTGTTCACGGGCGCCCGCCGCCTCGCCGTGCTCATCGGCGAGACCACCTGCTACTGGCCGGGTTGCAACGCACCCGTCACCCACTGCCAAGCCGACCACCTCGAGGGCTTCCACGGGCGGACCCGGGGCCCCACGGATCCCCGCAACGGAGGCCCCGCCTGCGGCTTCCACAACCGCCTCAAGGAGCACGGCTTCACCGTCCACCGAGACGAGCGAGGCCACTGGCACATCCACCGGCCCGATGGCACGGAGATCACCTGACACCGACACCGGCGCCAAGCCCCGACCCATCGGGGTGCATCGGCGCGCTCCCGGGCGGCGTGGTCAGCGATGCGGCCAGGGATCGGGGAGGGCGTCGCCCGGTTCGGGGAGGCCGCACGTGCCCTCCGGCCGGTTGGGCTGGAGCTCCACGACCACCCGCCCACCGGGGGTGCGGACCTTGCAGTCCATCCCGAGGACCCGCATGTCGCGCAGGGTCTCGTCGCCCTCGCAGCCGTCGGGTCCGGGCTCGCCGCCGTCCTGGAGGGCGACGACGACGCCATCGACCCTCGCGATCCCCAGGGCGAGCGTGCAGAAGCGGGTCTCGGTCGGGCGCGACTCGAGGAAGATCCATCCGCCGAGGCCGACGAGCAGGACCAGCACGCTCGCCGCTCCGACCCGCCGCACCTTGCCGCCGAGGCTCATCTCCTCCCATCGGCCGCGAGGCCGCCTCGGTTGAGGCCGTGGCTCAGGCCCCAGCGTCGATGGCGTCGAGGTCGCGGGTGGCGAAGCGGTGGTGCTGCAACTCCTCGTTGCCGATGATCCAGACGCAGTCGCGGGCGGTGACGACGGGGTGATCCGCATCTCGGCCACGGCCGACCGGGCCAAGTCCGCCAACGCCCGCCGCGACGCTCGGGTGTCGCTGCACGTGACCGCCGAGGACTTCTGGTCGTACGTGGTGGTCGAGGGCGACGCCGACGTCACGCCCACCGCGGCCGCGCCGGACGACGCCACCGTCGACGAGCTCGTGGCCCTCTACCGATCGCTCCAGGGCGAGCACCCGGATTGGGACGAGTACCGGGCCGCGATGGTGGGCGACCGCCGCCTCGTCATCCGCATCCACCCGACCCACGCCTACGGCATGGCCTGACCCGAGCCGGCGCGCCGCCGGCGGGCAGGCGCTAGTCGTCGGTGTCGACGTCGGACTCGTGGGCCTTGTGGCGCCAGTAGCCGACGAGGGAGACGCGGTCCTTGGGCAGGCCCCAGGTGTCGCGAACGTGGCGGCGGACCTGGGTCATCGCCCGGCTCTCCGCGCCGCCCCAGACGTAGGGGGTGCCAGTGGGCTGGGGGAGGGCGCGCACGGCGTCGGCGAGGGCGGTGGTGGTGCCGGGCTCGGCGCCGTCGCGGTGCAGCCAGGTGACGGTGATGTGGTCACCGTCGGGCAGCGCCTGGCGGACGGCCTCGTCGTCGACCTCGGCCACCACCTGGATGGGCGCGTCGGGACCGAGCGTCTCGAGGATCACGGCGACGGCGGGCAGTCCGGTCTCGTCGGCGACCAGGAGGTACGAGTCGGTGCCGGCGGGCGGCGACCACG
Source organism: Acidimicrobiales bacterium (assembly GCA_035555395.1). Taxonomy (GTDB): domain Bacteria; phylum Actinomycetota; class Acidimicrobiia; order Acidimicrobiales; family Iamiaceae; genus Aquihabitans. Next base: position 16,559 of record DATMGQ010000276.1, on the reverse strand, counting down.
AGGTGCGAGGGCCCCAGAGGGCGACGGGGTCGCCGACCTGCGCCCGTCCGGCCCACGCCGACGCCGGTCCGGTGTCGCCGTGGAGGACCATGAGGATGTCGAGCTCGACCGCATCGGGCCGCCACTCGCGGAGCGTGTAGTAGGCGCCGACCGGCTGGTCCTCGGGCGCCATCTCCCGCACGCCCTCCCAGGAGAAGTCGGCGCCGATGCTCAGCTCGGTGCGCCCGGGTGGGGGCAGCAGGAGGTAGAGGAAGGTGTCGGGGCCGACCGGCGCGAAGCCGTTCGCCAGGTCGCCGCCCTGGAACGTGACCTTGCGCAGGTGCGCGTTGACGTCCTCGACCGCGGCGACGGTGGTGAAGAACGTGCGGTAGCCGCTGGCCGTGGCGATGACCTGCTCGACGGAGGTCGTGCCCTCCTCGCCGGACTGCTTCCGTGCCTCGATCACCAGGGCGAAGAAGAGGAGGAAGATCTCGTCGACGTGGCCGAGCGGCGCCGGCAGCGGGACGTGGCCGTCGTGCTCGCCGTCCTCGTCGACGATGGCGAGCGAGAGCCCGTCGAGGTCGAAGGCACGGGCCGTCACCTGCGTGGCCGAGCGCCGGTCGCACAGGATCCGCCCCACCAGGAGCGTGGCGTCGTCGTAGAGGCCGTTGAGGGTGTCGAGCAGCATCGGCTGCTGGGCGGCGAGCGTCGCCGCCATCTCGTCGGTCGTCACATCGGTCATCAGGCCACCGTCTTCCCGAGCTCGTCGTACAGGCGGATCAACCCGGCCACGCCGGGGTAGCCGAGGCGGTCCAGGGTGGTCACCCGGTCGGCCTCGACGGCAGGGAGCTGCTCCCACAGCGAGTCCTGCTCGACTTCGTGCAGCGATGCGTCCTCGCCCTCCACGTCGGAGGACTGGAGCAGGATCAGCTGCGGTGCCGACAGGAGACCGAGGTTCTCCAGCGACAGGTAGACTCGGCCGGCGCCGTCAGCCGCCTCGTCCGCCTCGGAGGGGACGAGCGTGCAGCCCATGTCCTGCAGGGCGATGGCCACGTTGTTCGGGGCACCCACCCAGGCCGCCGGGGTCGGACCGGGGTAGATGGTGGCGAGGGAGACCGCGCAGTCGTCGCCCGCCGAGTCGGCGGCGTCGGCTCGGGCCGCTTCGAGCTGGTCCACCAGCTCGGCGGCTTCGTCCTCGCGGCCCACGAGCTCGCCCAGCTCGGTCAGCTCCTCGGCACCGGTGCCGGTGGGCACCACGATGACCTCGCCGATGGCGTCGAGCTCGCTCCGGCCGATCTCGTCGATCACGTACTGCTGCACGAGGATCGTGTCGATGTCGAGCGAGGCCAGCTGCTCGAAGTTCGCCTGGTCCGACGGCAGGGCCTCGATGCCCTCGGTGTCGGCTTCGTCGATCCCGGAGAAGCCGGCGTCGGCCACCGTGGCGGTGGAGGCGACCGGCGTGATGCCGAGCGCCAGCAGGTCGGCGAGCAGGAACTCCTCGCCGAGGGCGAGCACGTTGCCCAGGTCCTCGGATCCCGCCGTGCTGGAGCCGCCGCCGGCAGCCGTCGTGGTGGAGGCCGACGAGGAGCCGGACCCGCTGCTGCTCCCGCAGCCAGCGGCGCCGAGCAGGAGGGCCCCGGCCAGGACCAGGGACGGGACGGTGCGGATCACGGGCGCTCCTCGGTGAGGGGGTGGTTCAGGTCGGGCAGCGGCGGCTCGTCCTGCTGGGCCTCCAGCAGGCTGTTGTGGTGCCGGCCGATGGGGACGACGAGCGGCGTGCCCGACACGGGGTCGGTGATGATGCGGGCGTCGAGGTCGAAGACCTCCTGGACCAGCTCCTGCGTCACGATCTCGGCGGGTGGGCCCTCGGCGACGATCGAGCCGTCGCGCATGGCCACCAGGTGGTGCGCGTAGCGGCACGCCAGGTTGAGGTCGTGGAGCACGCAGACGATGGTGCGGTGCTGCTCGCGGTTGAGGTCGCAGAGCAGGTCCAGAACGTCGATCTGGTGGGTGAGGTCCAGGAACGTCGTCGGCTCGTCGAGCAGCAGCAGGTCGGTGCCCTGGGCGAGGGCCATGGCGATCCAGACCCGCTGGCGCTGGCCGCCCGACAGCTCGTCGACCGAGCGGTCGGCGATGGCCGTGGTCTTGGTGGCGGCGAGGGCCTGCTCGACGGCGAGCTCGTCCTCCTTGGACCACTGCCGGAACCAGCGCTGGTGCGGGTGGCGGCCGCGGGCGACGAGGTCGGTGACGGCGATGCCGTCGGGTGAGATCGGCTGCTGGGGGAGCACACCGAGCTTCTGGGCGACCTCACGGGTCGGGAGGCTGCGGATCTCGTCGCCGTCGAGGAGCACCGAGCCCTGCTTCGGCGCGAGCAGGCGGCCGAGCGCTCGCAGCAGCGTGGACTTGCCGCACGCGTTCGGCCCGACGATCACGGTGATCTTCGACGTCGGGATGCCGATCGACAGGTCCTGCACGATCGTGCGGTCGTCGTAGGCCAGCTCCAGGTGCTGGCCGGCGAGGCGGGGCGGTGGCGGCGGCGCGCTCCAGGTGGCGGGCGGGGTGACGGGGTGCGTGGCGGTCATCCACCGGTTCCGATCTTGTTGGCCCGGGCGAGGAGCCAGAGCAGGTAGGGGGCGCCGACCACCGCGGTGATCACGCCGACGGGGAGCTCGGTCGGGCTGAACACCCGTCGGGCGATGAGGTCGGCGAAGACCATGACGGCGGCGCCGACGAGGCCGGCTGGGACGATGCCGACGGCGCGCTCGCCGACGAGCCGGCGGGCGATCTGCGGGGCGACGAGGGCGACGAACCCGACGGGTCCGGCGGCGGCGGTGGCCGCGGCGGCGAGCCCGGCGCCGCTGAGGGTGAGGCCGAGCTTCGACCGGCGGAGGCTCACGCCGAGGGCGCTGGCCGTGTCGTCGCCCAGTTCGAGCACCCGGAGGTTGCGGGTGCACGCCATCGCCACGGGGACGAGGATGGCGAGCGCCAGGGTGAGCGGCCGCACGAACTCCCAGCCGCGCCCGTTGAGGCTGCCGGTGAGCCAGACCGTGGCCCGGTGGGCATCGTTCAGCTCGGCCCGGGTCAGCAGGTACTCGACGCCCGCGTCCAGCAGCGCGGTGATGCCGATGCCGACCAGCACGAGCCGGTAGCTCGAGATGCCCTGCTTGATGGCGAGCAGGTAGATGGCGATCACCGTGCACACCGAGCCGATGAGCGCGGCGCCGGTGGCGCTGATGGTGCCGGACTCGAGGATCACGATGCTGAACACGGCGCCGAGGGCGGCACCGGAGGACAGGCCGAGGATGTCGGGGCTGGCGAGCGGGTTGCGGACCATGCGCTGGAAGATCTGGCCGGACACGCCGAACGCGAACCCGACGAGGATCCCGGTGAGCACCCGGGGCAGCCGCAGCGTGTGGATGATGAAGTCGCTGTCGGTCGTGCCGCCGATCCCGCTGATCTCCTTGACGACGTCCCCGATCGGGATCGGGAAGTCGCCGACGCTGACGCTCCACGCCATCCCGACGACGACCACGGCGGCCAGCACGAGGCTGACGCCGACCGCGCGCACCGAGGTCCGCCACGAGATGCCCCAGAGCCGGACCGTCAGGAGCCCGGCGTGCAGGTGGATGGACACCGCGCCCAGCGTGCGGGTGCGCGGCTCGGCCACCGGGGGCGGGGCGGCGGGGAAGGTCGAGGCGGTCACCGGGTCACAGCTCCGCGATCCGGCGGCGGCGGACGAACGCGATGAAGATCGGCGCGCCGACGACCGCGGTGACGATGCCGACCTCGAGCTCGCCCGGTCGGACCACGACCCGGCCGATGACGTCGGCTGTGGTCAGGAAGATGGCGCCGACGAGCATGGAGTAGGGGAGCAGCCACCGGTGGTCCGGGCCGGTGATCGAGCGGACCACGTGGGGCACCGTGAGGCCGACGAACCAGATGGGACCGGCCGCCGCGGTCGCCCCGCCGCACAGCAGGACGACCGACAGCGCGGCGACGGCCCGCACGTACCCCACCCGCTGGCCCAGGGAGCGGGCGACGTCCTCGCCGAGCGCCAGGCCGTTGAGCGCCCGGCCCGAGAACAGCGCCATCACGATCCCGACGGCGATGAACGGGGCGACGGCGCCGGCCACGTCCAGGTCCCGGCCGGCCACCGAGCCGACCGCCCAGAACCGGTAGACGTTGAGGGTGGCCGAGTCGAGCAGCAGCAGCGCCGACGTGAACGAGGCCATGAGCGCGGACATGGCCGCGCCGGCGATGGCGAGCTTCACCGGGGTGGCGCCGCCCCGGCCCATGGCACCGAGCACGTAGACGAACGCACCGGCGGCCGCGGCGCCGAGGAGGGCGAACCACACCAGGCCGGACGTGTCGGAGATGCCGAACTGCGAGATGCCGATCACCACGAACAGGGCGGCACCGGCGTTCACGCCCAGCAGGCCGGGATCGGCGAGCGGGTTGCGGGTCACGCCCTGCATCACCGCGCCGGCCAGGCCGAGCGCGGCGCCGACCATCATCGCCAGCACGGTGCGGGGCCATCGGAGCTCGCGGACGATGAGGTGGTCCTCCAGCGTGCGGTCGACGTGGAAGATCGCGTCCCAGGCGTGGCTCCAGGGCATCGACTTGGCGCCGATCGCGATCGACGCCATCGCGGTGAGGAGCACGACGCCGAGCAGCACGAGCAGTCCGACGCCGAGGGTCACGCCGCCGACCCGCCGCTGGTGGATGCGGTCGCGGACGACCTCCTGGGCGGGCTCGGTGGGCCCGGGCGCGAGCGTGGTCATGGGATCAGCACCCCTGTGACCGAGCGTCGGTCGGCGCGGCATCGTTTGTTAGGGCTGCTTACCATCAAGTAGACGGTAGGCCATGACCTCGCTCCGTCCCAACCGGCGCCACGCCGCCCTCCTCCTCGCCGCCGGCCTCGGGCTCGTCTCGCTGGCCGCGTGCTCGGGCAGCGGGGAGCCGCCCACGAGCGAGGAGGGCGGCGCCAAGAGCACGGTCACCGCGCCGGCGGGCGAGTGGTCGTTCGAAGACGACCGGGGCGAGACCACCACCCTCGACGAGGCGCCGGAGGTCATCGCGGCCGACGCCGCCACGGCCGGCGGGCTGTGGGAGTACGGCATCGACGTGGACGGCGGCGTGTTCGGCGACCTCGTCCTGCCCGACGGCACGCCCAGCCCCGGCATCGGGCTGGCGTCGCCCGACGACTTCGAGTCGGTCGGCAACGCGACCCAGATCAACATCGAGGAGCTCGCGGCCAAGCAGCCCGACGTGATCGTCGGCGCGATGTGGGACGACGGGCAGTTCTACGGGATCGACCCGGACCAGCTCGACGAGGTCGAGCAGATCGCGCCGCTCATCGGCATCCGCGTCGACGACCGGCCGGTCACCGAGCCGCTCGCCCGCGTCGCCGAGCTGGCCGAGAGCCTGGGCGCCGACCCCGACGGCGAGCTCGCCGAGGCGAAGGCGTCGTTCGAGGCGTCGTCGAAGGCGTTCGCCGAGGCCAACGAGGCCCAACCCGACCTGCTGGTGGCCGCCGTGTCGGGCTCGGCCACCGAGATGTACGTGGCGTACCCGCCCAAGTGGCCGGACCTCAGCTACTACCAGGAGCTGGGCATGAACCTCGTCGAGCCGGAGGACCACCCGACGGCCGGCGGGTTCTGGGAGACGCTCAGCTGGGAGGAGGCCGGCACGTACCCGGTCGACCTGGTGATGGCCGACGGCCGGGGCGGCTCGCTCGAGAGCATCAAGGCCCAGATCCCGGCCGTGGCCCTGAGCATGCCGGCCCTCGACGCCGACCAGATCGTGATCTGGCCCGCCGTCCACGCGTACGGGTACGGCTACTTCGCGACGATCCTCGACGACCTGTCGAAGGCGGTCACCGACGCCGACGCCAGCATCAACAGCTGACCGCCGGGCCGCTCCCGTTCAGCCGTTGAGGCGGGCGTGGATCGGCTTGTGGGCCTTGTAGAGCTTGGTGAACTCCCGGTAGAGCGGCGCGTAGGCCGCTCGGCCGTCGGGGTCGGGGTGGAACTCCCGCTCGATGGTGACGGCCCGGTTCAGCTCGTCGAGGGTCTGGCGGCCGAGGGCGAGCCAGGCGACGAACGCGGCGCCGCGCGTGTTGGCGTGCTGGGGCTCGGCGACTCGCCGGATCACCCGGTCGCACACGTCGGCGTGCATCTGGCACCAGAGGTCGGAGCGGGCGCCGCCGCCGATGAAGTTCAGGCCGTCGAGCGGGCGCTTGATGAACTTCTCGACGGTGTCGAGCAGCCACCGGCTGTTGAACGCCACGCCCTCGAACACCGAGCGCACGAGATCGGGCCGGGTGGTGGTGAGCGACACGTTGTTCCAGCCGCCACGGATCGTGTGGTCATCGACCGGCGTGCGCTCGCCGTTGAGCCACGGCGTGAAGATCACCCGGCCCGAGCCGGCCGGTGACGCCGCGGCCAGCTCGTTGGCCTCGTCGACGTCGCGGATCATCTGGGCCTGGTCGCGCAGCCACAGCAGGGCGCCGCCGCCGACCTCGTGCTCGTTGGCGAGGAAGTAGCGGCCGGGCACCGCGGACGGGAGGGCGGCCTGGTTGTTCAGCAGGTCGGTGCGCTTGGACGGCAGGTGGCAGGAGAGCCACGAGCTGGTGCCCATGTAGAGGTGGCCCTCGTAGTCGCCGAGCGCACCGGAGCCGACGACGGCGGAGTGCACGTCGCCGGTGGCGGTGACCACCTTGGTGGCCGGCGTGAGGCCCCACTCGTCGGCGACGGCCGGCAGCACGGTGCCGACGACCGAGGCCGACGGGACCAGCTCGGGCAGCTGCGCCTCGGTGAGCCCGCACCACCCGAGGAGCTGCGGGTCGTACCGGACGTGGCTGAGGTCGCGGTTGTCGGTGAGCCAGTGGGCCGTGATGGAGTCGTACGACGCGCAGATCCGGCCGGTGAGCCGGGCGTTGAGGTAGTCGCACGGCTCGAGGAACGTCGCGGCCGAGCGGTACACGTCGGGCTGGTGGTGCTGGAGCCAGAGGATGTGGCCGATGGGGTCCTTGCCCGAGTGGCTCGGGATGCCGCCCGTCTTCTGGATCCACGCCTTCAGGCGGAACGCGTCGTAGCCGGCCACGTTCAGCCGGCCGGTGACCAGCTCCTCCACGTAGGGCGCGCCGCGGGAGTCCATCCAGATGACGGCGGGGTAGAGGTGCTTGCCGGCCGCGTCGACGGCGACCGTGCCGGACCACTGGCTGGTGACGGACACGGCGACGATGTCGTCGGCCGCCACGTGCCCGCCGTCGAGGAGCCGCCGCACCGCGGTGGTGATGGCCGCCCACCAGCCGTCGGGGTCCTGCTCCGCCCCGCCCTCGCCGAGCAGCTCGAGCGGGGTGGGCTCGAACTCGTGGGCGGTGATGCGGCCCTCGGGGGTCACCAGCGCGGCCTTCGGCCCTCCGGTGCCCAGGTCGATGGCCAGGACGTGCTCGGTTCCCATGTGGTCCTCATCCTCCAGAGCGTCGCCGGAACGATAGTGAGCAGGCCCGGGGCCGCCGCCACCTCGCTCCGGCGCCCGGGCGGGTGCGATGCTGGCCGGGTGGACATCGTGCTGGTGCTCGTCGTCGTGGTGATCCTCGCCGTCGTGCAGATCCGCCGGCGGGGCTCCCGCCTGCAGCGGGCCGAGGAGCTGCGCCGCTCCGCCGACCTCCCGCGCAAGACCGACCCGTCCTGACCCCGCACCGTCACCGGGTGACGCTCTCGTCACCCGATTACGCAGGGTGCCGGCTCAACCACGCACCGGTGCCTGCCGATAGAGGGGCATGAGCTGGTCCCCCCTGCGCCGCTGGCCCGCGACCCTCGCCGTGCTGGCGGTGGGTGCGGTCCTGGTCGCCGGGTGCAGCGGCAAGGACGACGCGACCGTGTCCGCGGAGGGCGTGCCCACGACCATCGACATCGCGGACAACCCCGACGGGGGGTCGTTCCGGCTGCTCACCTACAACGTGCAGGGCCTCCCGGTCGAGATCTCCGAGGGCCGCCCCGACCTCAACCTGCCGACGATCAGCCCGCTGCTCAACGACTACGACCTGGTCCTCACCCAGGAGGACTACGACTGGTGGAAGCCCGAGGGCCTCGCCTCCGGCTTCGACTTCGTGAACTACCACGGGCGCCTCCGGGCCGAGGCCACGCACGAGTACCAGTCGCCGCAGCACCCGGGACCCGAGGCGGTGGGGGTCGACCTGGCCCAGCGCCCGGACATGGAGCTGGGCGACGGGCTCGGCATCCTCGCCAACGTCCCCGTCGAGGGCGACGAGCGGGTCCCGTGGACCGGCTGCTTCGGCGGGTTCAGCCAGGACGACGGCGGCAAGGCCGACTGCCTCGCCATGAAGGGCTTCCAGGTGACGACCCTCACCCTGCCGAACGACGCCGTCGTCCACGTCTACAACGTCAACGCCGAATCGGGGACCAACCCGAAGGACCAGGAGCTGCAGGCTGCCGACTTCGAGCAGCTCGCCGCCCACATCGCCGAGCACGCCGATGGCGACGCGGTCATCGTCGCCGGCCACACCAACCTCGTGCTCGACCCGGCCGACGAGGCGAGCGGCGACGGCCAGGACGGACGCATCTGGGCCAAGTTCCTGAAGGCGGCCGGGCTCACCGACGCCTGCGCGGCCGGGACCTGCGACGACGAGCTGGTCGACCGGGTGGTCTACCGCTCGGGCGAGGGCGTCGACCTCGAGGCCAGCTCGCAGGTGCTGCGGTCGGATCGCTTCGTCGACGACGACGGCGAGCCCCTCAGCGGGTTCCCGCCGATCGAGGTCGAGTTCGACTGGCACCCGCCCGCCTCCAGCTGATCTGGCCGAGGAGGTGAACGCCGGGCGAACGCCGGGTGTCATCGCGGTGGTGCCCGGCCCGTAGGCTCGCCCGCCATGGACATCCGGGGGACAGGGAACAAGACCGTCGTCGCGCGTGCGGCCGTGCTCGCGGCGGCGCTCGCGATGGGTGCATCGCTGGTGGCGTGCAGCAGCAGCGCCAGCGACGGCGGCTCCGACGGTGGCGGCGACGGCGCGGCCGCGACCGCCGCAGCGGCGGGCGGCGAGGCCAGCGGCTCCGGGGAGTTCAGCCTCCTCTCCTACAACGTGGCCGGGCTGCCCGTGGAGATCTCCAAGGAGCACCCCGACGTCAACATCCCGCAGATCAGCCCGCACCTCGACGACTACGACGTGGTGATGACCCAGGAGGACTTCGACTGGTGGAAGCCGGGCGGCCTCGCGGACGGCCTCGACTTCAACGAGTACCACGAGCGCCTCCGGGCCGACGCCCACCACGAGTACCGCACCGAGCAGCACCCCGGCCCCGAGGCCGTCGGCATCGACATCGAGGCCGACCGCCCGAACATGGAGCTGGGCGACGGCCTCGGCGTGCTGTCGACCTTCCCGATCTCCGACACGGTGCGCGTCCCGTGGACGAGCTGCTTCGGCGAGTTCGACTCCGGCGCGTCCGACTGCCTCGCGATGAAGGGCTTCCTCGTGACCCGGCTGGAGCTGGCCGACGGCGTCTCGGTCGACCTCTACGACCTCCACGGCGAGGCCGGCGGCGGGCCCGAGGACCAGGCGCTCCAGACCGAGGACTTCGAGCAGCTCGCGGCGTACATCGAGGAGCACAGCGAGGGCCGGGCGGTGATCCTCGGCGGCGACACCAACCTGCACACCGACCCGCCCGGCGACGACGCCCACGAGGACAGCGGTGACGGCGCCGACCTCGAGATCTGGAACACGTTCCTCGAGCGCACCGGGCTCACCGACTCCTGCGCGGCCACGGACTGCGACGATGCCGGCCGCATCGACAAGATCGCCTTCCGCTCCGACGACGGCATCGAGCTGACCCCGACCAGCCACGAGTTCCAGACCGACGTGTTCGTCGACGAGCAGGGCGAGGACCTGAGCGACCACCAGGCGCTCGAGGTCGTGTTCTCCTGGAAGCAGGCCTGACCTCGGGGCGGGCACGCGCCCACCGCCTCCCGCCACCCGCCGGAAGCTGCAAGGCTTCGAGCACATGACCCAGGTGACCACCCCACCCACCGGCGGCCTCCCGTCGGGCGGCGCCCAGGCCGCGATCGAGCTGTCGGGCCGGCTGTTCGGCGCGGTCTCCTCCGCCGTGCGCGGCAAGGACGACGTGGTCCGGCTGAGCCTCGTCGCCCTCCTCGCCGGAGGCCACCTGCTGGTGGAGGACCTGCCCGGCACCGGCAAGACCCTGCTGGCCAAGAGCCTGGCGGCCGCGCTCGGCGGGCGGTTCGGCCGGGTGCAGTGCACCCCGGACCTGCTGCCGACCGACATCACCGGCACGTCCGTGTACTCGCCGGCCGACGGCTCGTGGACGTTCCGCCCGGGCCCGCTGTTCGCGAACGTCGTGCTGGTCGACGAGATCAACCGGGCCTCGCCGCGCACCCAGGCCGCGCTGCTCGAGCCCATGGAGGAGCACCAGGTCACGGTGGACGGCCTGACCCACCGCCTGCCCGACCCGTTCTTCTGCGTCGCCACCCAGAACCCGCACGGCCAGATCGGCACCTTCCCGCTGCCGGAGAGCCAGCTCGACCGCTTCGCCCTCGTGCTGTCGATGGGGCTGCCGGACCGGGCGGCCGAGCGCGAGATCCTGACCGGGCGCGGCGGCAACGACGTGTACGCCGGGATCGAGCCGGTGGCCCACCCGTCCGAGGTGGCCGCCGCCGTCGCCTCGGTGCACGCCGTGCACTGCGCGGCCCCGCTCGTCGAGTACGTGCTCGACCTGGCGGCGGCGACCCGCACCCACCCCGACCTGGCCGTCGGTGCCTCGCCCCGTGCCTCGGTCGGCCTGCTGCAGGCGGCCCGGGCCCACGCCGTGGTCGTCGGGCGTCCGCACGTCACCCCCGATGACGTCCAGGCCGTCGTCGGCCCGGCGTTCGCCCACCGGGTGAGCGTGGGCGGGTCGGTCGACACCACGGCCGGCGCCGCCGTCGTGGCCGACATCGTCGCTCGGACGCCCGTCCCCCGACCGTGACCGCCACCGGGCGTGCGGCGCGCTCCGGCTACGACCGGGTCGGCGGCTCCCGGCTCACCGCGCTCGGCTCGGTCCTCGTGGTCGCGGTGCTCGTCGGGGTCCTGAGCCCGCCGCCGGCCACCGACCGCCAGATCCTGGTGCTCGTGTGGTCGGGCATGGTCGTCTCGCTGGTGATCGGCGTGGTGTGGCCCCTCGTGGCGATCCGGCGCGTGTCGGTGGGCGTGCGGTCGCCGCGGGATGCCACGGTGGGCGAGCAGGTGCCGATCGAGGTCACGGTCACCGGCCGCATCGGCGCGTGCGAGATCCGGGCGCTCGACCCCACGGGGACCTGGCACCGGGTGCGCGGCCGCACGTCGGGCACCCTCGCCCACCTCGCGGACCGGCGCGGCGTGTTCCGCGTCGTCCGCATCGAGGTCCGGACCACGGCGCCGCTCGGGGTCCTCGCCGCCCACCGGGTGTTCGACGCCGATGTCGGCCACCTCGTCGAGGTCGCGCCGCGCCCGCTCGTCGTCGACTGGGTGCCGGCACCGGCGCCGCTCGACGGCGGGCTCGACGAGCTGGCCCTCGCCGCGCTCGGCGGCGACCTGGTCCGTTCGGTCCGGCCCTACGCGCCGGGCGACCCCGCCCACCTCGTGCACTGGCCCTCGACGGCTCGGACCGGCACCCTCGTGGTGCGCGAGCTCGAGCCGCCGGCGCCGATCGGCCAGGCCCTCGTGGTCGACCTCCGCGACCTGGGTGCGGACAAGGAGCGGGCGGCGTCCTACGCGCTCGGCGCGGCGCTCGCCGTGCTCGGCGCGGGCGGGGAGCTGGTCCTCTGCACCGCCGAAGCGGCCGGCCCGGTGGCGGCGCGCGTGCGGTCGCCGCTCGACGCGGGGCGCCGGCTGGCCCGGGCGGTGGCCGCCGAGCCCGGTACGCCGCCCGAGGGGTGGCCGGTCGTGGAGATCGGGCGGTGAGCGCCTTCGCGCCGACGCCGCACCCGGACCGGGTCGCGAGCCCGGCCTGGCTCACCTGGTCGCTCACGGTCGCGGTCGGCACCGCCACCGCGGTCGCCGCCCAGTCCGCCTTCGCCGACCGCCTCGCGCCGACGGCCGGCTTCCTCCTCGGGTTCGGTCTCGGGGTCCTCGCGATGGTCGGCCTGCCGTCCGTGTCGAACCGGTTGACGGCCCGCGTCCTCCTCTTCATCTCGGCGGTGGGCCTCGTCCGGTTCGGCCTGCTCACCGGCTCCATCACCACCGGTGGACAGGGCCTCTTGCTCTGGCTGGTGGCGGCGGCGTTCGTCCTCGTGCTCTCGGACCGCGTGGGCGTGGAGGCCGCCGCGCCGCTCGGTGGCGGAGCCGACCCCGAGCCGTCCCGAGCCGGGGGCACGATCCGCTCGGGTGCCGTGGTCGCCGGCATCGTCTTGCTGGTGGCGGTGATCCTCACGCCGCTGCTGCTCCCGTTCATCGGCCGCGCCGTGGAGCCGGGCCAGGGTGCGACCCTGCGCCCGAACGAGGGCGACTCCTCGGTGATGCGGGCCTCGGACTCGCTCGACATGACCAGCCGCCCAGAGCTCACCGACCAGGTGGTGTTCACCGTCGACACCGACCGGGCGACGTTCTGGCGTGGGCAGACGTTCGACGTGTGGGACGGGCGCCGGTGGACGCGCAGCGACCCCCGCTACCTGCCGCTGGCCGGCCCCGACACGCCCCAGATCGGCGACGACGACCTCGGCGCCCGTGGCTCCGACGTGGTCGAGCAGCGCTTCAAGATGGTGGCGCCCTTCAGCGACGTGCTCTACGGCGTCGCCACCCCGGTCGAGGTCCAGACCGACCGGCCGGTCCGCCAGCGGGCCGACGGCACGCTGTTCTCGGCGCCGCTCGGACGGGGAGCGGCGTACTCGGTCACCAGCCGGCGCATCCCGCTCACCGCCGAGCGGCTGCGCTCGCTCGACGGCGAGATCCCCGCGTCGGTGCGCGAGCAGTACGCCCAGCCGCCGGTCACCACCGACCGCGTGCGGGAGGCGGCCACCCGGGTCACCGAGGGGACCACCAACCAGTACGACGCCATCCTCGCCATCCAGGACTGGATGGGGAGCCGGGTCGAGTACTCCCTCGACGCGCCGCTGGCGCCCAAGGGCGTCGACGTCGTCGACCACTTCCTGTTCGACGCCGAGCAGGGCTGGTGCGAGCAGATCGCCTCCTCGCTCGTGGTGCTGGCCCGGGCCAACGGCATCCCCGCCCGCCTGGTCACGGGCTACGTCCCCGGCGACCACGACCCGGTCAGCGGCCTGTTCACGGTTCGCCAGCGCGACGCCCACGCCTGGGCCGAGGTGTGGTTCCCCGAGGTGGGCTGGGTCCCCTTCGACCCCACCGCCGACGTGCCGCTCGCCGGCGACGACCAGTCCCAGCCCACCGTGGCCGAGTGGCTGCGCGACCACCTCGTGGTCATCGGCCTGGGCGTGGCCGCGGTGGTCCTGCTCGTCGGGCCGGTGCGGCTGCTCGTCCGCCGGATCCGGCGCCAGCGGGCGAGCCGCCCCGTGGGCTGGGTCGCGGTGGCCGACCAGGGCCTCGACGCCCTCGGCCAGCGCATCGACCGCCCCCGCCGAGCCGACGAGACCGCGGCGGCGTACGCGCGCGCCCTGGCTGAGCGCTACCGGGACCCGCGCCTCGTCGAGGTCGGACGGGTCGTCGACGACGGGCTGTACGCCGCGCAGCCCCCCGACGACCGTGCCCGCGCCGAGGCCGACGCGGTCGTCGCCGAGCTGCTCGCCGCCCCCGTCCCCGAGGCCGACCCGGTCCCGGCCGGGGTCGGCTGAGCACCGGGAACGATCGGCGGATCCCGTGCCTCGTAGGGACGTGCAGACCACGACGGCGGAGGCCGCGATGACCGGAGCGGTCCGACCCCGCCCGCGGGCGGCCACGTCGGTCGACGCCGCGTTCGACGCCCTCTTCGTGCGGGAGCGCACGGCGATGGTGCGGGTGGCGTACCTGCTGGTGGGCTCCGAGCCCCTCGCCGAGGAGATCGTGCAGGAGGCGTTCGCCTCGGTGTACGCCCGCTGGGACCGCATCGACAACCACGGCGGGTTCCTGCGCCAGTGCGTCGTCAACGGCGCCCGGTCCGCGCTGCGGCGGCGCTCGCTGGAACGGCGCAAGGCCCAGCTGCTCGTCGACGACGGCACCGCGCCCGCAGGCCGCGAGCTGCTCGACGCCCTCGCCGCACTGCCGCTCGGCTGGCGATCCGTCGTGGTGCTGCGCTTCTACGAGGGCATGACCCAGGAGGAGATCGCCGTGGCCCTGGACATGCGCCTCGGCACCGTGAAGTCCAGCCTGCACCGGGGGCTGGCCAAGCTGCGGGAGGCGCTCGAGCCGTGAGCGACGATCCGATCGATCCCGCGTTCGGCCAGGAGCTGGCCGCCCGCCTGCACGAGGCCGCCGATCCCGTCGACGGTGCCGGGGTGACGCGTGCCGGCGTGGCCGCCGTCGTCGAGCGGCGGCGCGACCGCCACGCCCGCACCCGGGCGCTCGTGCTCGGCGCCGCGGCCGTGGTCGTCCTCCTGGCCGGCCTCGCCGCCTTCGTCCGCTCCGGTGGCGACGCGCCCGAGCAGGTCGTGACCGCGACGCCGTCCACCACCGAGGCGGCGTGCGTCCCGGCCCCGGTGGTCACGGCGCCGGCCGGCTGGTTCCGCCTGTCCGCCGAGCAGGCCGACGCCCTCCTCGCTGCCGGCGCCATCACCCGGGACCAGGCCGACCAGCGCGCCGAGCACGCCGTACTGCTCACCCACGACGGCCTGCAGGTCCTGAGCGACCCCGAGGTCGGACCGCTCGGCGACCAGCTCCGCGACCTCGGCTACGAGGACTCGGCGGGCATCGAGCTCCTCCGGTCCGAGGGCCTGCTGACCCCGGAGCAGGAGACCGCCGTCGCCGACCGCATCGCGCCGGTGCTGGAGCAGGCCCAGGTCGACCGGGTCTTCGACGCCTTCCCGGACCTGCTCGCGATCGCGGCCGGCGGCCAGCCGTTCCCCTCCGCCGGCGGCACCGGGTTCTCCCCCTCGGGCGGCGCCGCCACCACCACGGAGCCGGCCGGGTCCGGCGGTGGCTGCGAAGCCGGGGGCTGACGCGCCCGGCGCCTAGGGTCGGCCGGTCCGCAGACCGGAGGTTGACCGTTGACCGTGCACGTCGAGATCGTCGGAGACGACCAGGCCATCACCGTGGTCACCCTCGACCGCCCCGAGCGCCGCAACGCGCTCGACCACGCCACCCTCGGTGAGCTCACCGAGGTCCTGGCCGCGGCCGAGGCCCGGCCCACGCGGGTCCTGGTCCTCACGGGCGCTTCGGGCCACTTCTGCGCCGGCGCCGACCTCCAGGGCGTCGAGGACGCCAGCTTCGCCACCCTGCTGCAGGGCGTGCTCGACCGCCTCGTGAACGTGTCGTTCCCGACCGTCGCGGCGATCGAGGGCGCCGCGCTCGGCGCCGGGACCCAGCTCGCCGTCGCCTGCGACCTGCGCGTGGCCACCGCCGATGCCTCGTTCGGCATCCCCGCCGCCAAGCTCGGCCTGATGGTCAACCACTGGACCGTGCAGCGCGTCGCCACCCTGCTCGGCCCCAGCACCGCCCGGGCCGTGCTGCTGGCCGCCGAGGTGGTCGACGGCGCCCAGGCCCTGCGCCTCGGCCTGGTCAACCGCGAGGGCGCGCTCCCCGAGGCCATGGCCTGGGCGGAGCGCATCGCCACCCTCGCCCCGCTCACCATCGCCGGTCACAAGCTGATGCTCAACAAGCTCGAGGCCGTGCCCGCGGCCGACGACGACGTCGCCGCCGCCTTCGCCCGGGCCTGGGAGAGCGACGACTTCGCCGAGGGCCTCGACGCCTTCCGGAACCGCCGGACGCCGACCTTCCGCGGTCAGTAGTTGCCGGGGAGCAACCGGCCGAAGTTCTCGAAGAACACGTAGAGGGCCACCAGGAACACGGGCACGCCCACCAGGTACGGGGTCCAGGTCAGGAGCCGCTGGGACCGGCTGGGGCGCTCGCCGTCGGGTGCCTGCGACCGGATGCGGCGGCGCAGCAGCGTCTGGACCACCCAGGTCACGAACCAGATCGCCGCGGCCACGAGCCCCCAGAACACGGCCGGCCACTTGCTGACCGCCTCGCCCGACAGGCCCCCGTCGATCGTGGCGCCCTCGGCCAGGCCGTCCTGGGAGGGGTGGTCGCTCGCCTCGGCCTGGGCGTCGGCCTGCCCGGTGAGCATCGGCGCCGGCTCACCGACGAGCTTGCCGATCACGATGAGGCGCTCGGCAGCGGAGTACTTCGGGTGGCAGGCGATGAGCGTGATGCGGTTGTCGCCCTTGTCCTCGAGGATCTCGGTCTGGCTCGGCTTCACGATGATCGTCTCGGTGGCCTCGTAGACGAACGTGCCCTGCAGGGTCTCGAAGATGATCTGGTCGCCCTTCTTCACCTTGTCGAGGTTGTGGAAGGGCTGGCCGTAGGTGGTGCGGTGGCCGGCGATGGACACGTTGCCCTTCTGGCCGGGGAGCGGCGTCTCCGGGTAGTGGCCCGGCCCCCGCTTGAGCTGGTCGAGCGAGACGCCCGACACGACCGTGCGGTTGAC
>DATMGQ010000275.1:0-1766 GCA_035555395.1 Acidimicrobiales bacterium | reverse complement strand
CCACCGAGCCCACCGAGCAGTCCATCCGCGGCCTCAAGAACAAGCTCCGGGCCCTGTGGTCCGCCATCGCCACCGCCTGCGAGCGGGAGGACTTCCGCCCCCGTCCCGGTCCGCTCTGCAACTGGTGCTCGTTCCACGCCTACTGCCCGGCCCAGGGCGGCGACCTGGCGCTGGTGGAGGCGGCCCGCCCCGTCCCGGTGGAGCTGGCTCCGGCCACCTCGGCCTAGGTCCCGGCCGGCACTCGGGACGCACGCCCCCGGCGTCCGCCTAGGGTGCCGGGGTGCCCGATCCGGTCCCCGAAGCCCCGCCGTCGCCCCGATCCACCTGGGACCAGCTCGACGAGCGGGCCGATGCGGCCTGGGGCCGCGTCTTCCGCGGCCACCCGCTGGCGGACAAGGTCTTCTACCTGGCATCGGAGCTGGGCGACTTCAGCCTCATCTGGCTGCTCCTCGCCGCGGCCGAGGGCGTGCGCTCCGAGGAGGACGCCGAGGCGTCGATCCGCCTGAGCCTGCTGCTGCTCGGCGAGTCGATCCTGGTGAACCAGGGGATCAAGCGGCTCATCCGGCGCCCGCGCCCGGTGGCCGAGCACGAGCACCCGCACCACGTGCGCCTGCCTCGGACCTCCAGCTTCCCGAGCGGCCACGCCAGCTCCGCCCTGGCCGCGGCCGGGATGCTCAGCCAGCGCCGGCCAAAGGCGGCCCCGCTGTACTACGGCATCGCCGCGGTGGTGGCCACCAGCCGGGTCCACGTGAAGGTGCACCACGCCTCTGACGTGCTCGCCGGTGCCGCCATCGGGATCGCCTACGCCCAGGTCGTCCGGCGGATCTGGCCCGTTCCTGCTCGATGACGAGCAGCGAGCCCTCCGCCTCGGAGCGGATGAGCGACCTCGAGGCCATGATGTGGAGCCTCGAGGCGGACCCGGTCCTCTCGTCGACGTTCGCCAACCTCACGTTCTTCGACCGGGCGCCGGATCCCGAGCGGCTGCGGCGGCGCATGTGGCGGGCGAGCCGCCTGGTGCCCCGGCTGCGCCGCCGGGTGGTCGAGGGCTTCGGGCCAGCCACGCCCGCGTGGGAGGACGACCCCGACTTCGACCTCGACCGGCACCTGCGCTGGGTGCGCCTGCCCGACGGGTCGACCGACGCCGACGCCCGGGCCCTGGCCGTGGAGCAGGCCGCGGCACCGTTCGACCGGCACCGCCCGCTGTGGGAGTTCACCGTCATCGAGGGCCTGCCCGACGGGCGGGCCGCCATGGTGCAGAAGATGCACCACACGATCACCGACGGCGAGGGCGGCATCCGCATGTCGATCGAGTTCGTCGACCTGGAGCGCGACGCGCCCGAGCCGCCGCCGGTCGATGACGGCCCACCGCCCCCGCCGCCCCGTCCGCCGTGGGCCGGTGCGGTCGACGCGGTCAGCGCCATCCCGAAGCGCGGTGCCGGCGCCGCCCGGCGGCTGGTGGACGCCGCCACCGACCTCGCCCGCGATCCGTTCCAGGCCGCCTCCGTCCTGACCTCGCTGCCCGCCGAGACCGCGGCCACGACCCGGTCGCTGGTGCGCCAGCTCGGGGTGGTCGACAGCCACCGCTCGCCGCTGTGGGCGGAGCGGTCCCTGCTCCGGCAGCTCGAGACGTTCGACGTGCCGCTCGCCGACGTCAAGGAGGCAGCGGCGCGCCTCGGCGGTTCGGTCAACGACGTCTTCGTGGCTGCGGCGGCCGGTGGTGCGGGCGCCTACCACCGCCGCTTCGGCGTGGGCGTGGCCGAGCTGCG
>DATMGQ010000274.1:0-12122 GCA_035555395.1 Acidimicrobiales bacterium | reverse complement strand
GCCCGGTCCACGACGGCGCGCGCGGCCCGCAAGCTGCCGGTCGAGCCCGAGGTGCTGGAGCTCGACGTCACCGACCAGGCGCACCTCGACGCGCTCGCCCCGCAGGTCCGGGACCGCTTCGGCGAGCTGCACGGCGTCGTGCACGCGGTGGGCTTCGCCCCCGCCGCCTGCCTCGGCCAGGACGACGGGCTCTTCGCCGCCTCGTGGGACGAGGTCGCCACCGCCCTCCAGGTCTCGGCCTGGTCGCTGCCGGCGCTCGCCAAGGCCGTGCGCCCGGTGCTGGGGCGCGGCGGCTCGATCGTCGGCCTCGACTTCGACGCGTCGGTCGCCTGGCCGGCCTACGACTGGATGGGCGTGGCCAAGGCCGCCCTCGAGTCCGCCAGCCGGTACCTCGCCCGCGACCTCGGCCCGGACGGCGTCCGGGTGAACCTGGTGGCCGCCGGGCCGCTCCGCACGGTGGCGGCCCGAAGCATCCCGGGCTTCAGCCAGATCGACGGCGTGTGGCAGGAGCGGGCCCCGCTGGGCTGGGACGTCGACGACCCGGAGCCGGCGGCGCGAGCCGTGGTGGCCCTGTTGAGCGACTGGTTCCCGGCGACCACAGGCGAGATCGTCCACGTCGACGGCGGCGTCCACGCCATCGGCGCCGCGGGTCCTCCCGCGTGAGGCGTTCGTTCACCTGACCGATACCTGACGGCTCGTCAGATTTCGCCGACGCGTCGGGTGGCCCCTCGGTAACCTCCCCGGGCACGGCCGTGCGGGCGGCCGATGACCAGGAGGCCTCCCCATGCCGCAGCCCACCATCGTCCTCGTCCACGGAGCCTGGGCCGACGGCTCCAGCTGGAACCCGGTCTCCACCGCGCTCCAGGGGCAGGGCCTCACCGTCTTGACGCCGCCCAACCTGCTGCACGGCGTCGCCGGCGACAGCGCCTACCTCGCCTCGTTCCTGGCCCAGCGCACCACGGGTCCGGTCGTCCTGGTCGGCCACTCGTACGGCGGCGTGGTCATCACCAACGCCGGGCTCGGCGGCGGCGACGTGCAGGCACTCGTGTACGTGAACGCGTTCATCCCCGAGGAGGGCGAGAGCGTGTTCGACATCCTCGGCGGCTCCGGCTCCGCGCTCGACTCGCCCGACCCCACGGGGATCCTCGAGCTCGCCGGCTACCCCGGGGCCCCCGAGGGCGACGCCGAGGCGTTCCTCACGGCGAAGACGGTCGACGAGGCGTTCGCCCAGGACCTGCCGGCGGCCGACCGGGCGATCATCGCGGCCAGCCAGCGGCCGATCGCCTTCGCCGCCAACATCGGCCCCACGACCAACCCGGCGTGGAAGTCCATCCCGAGCTGGGCGGTGCTCGGCACGGAGGACCTCGTGATCCCGATCGGCACGCAGCGCTCCATGGCCGAGCGCGCCGGATCGACGGTCACCGAGGTCGCTGCCTCGCACGTGTCGATGATCTCCCAGCCCCAGGTGGCCATCGACGCCATCCTCGCCGCGGCCGCCAGCATCGGCGCCTGAGCCGCTCGCTACGGGGCCACGCGCTCGTAGAGCTCGACCGCGTTGCCCGACGGGTCGACGAGGAACGACTGGAGCCCCGGACCCACCGGTGAGGGACCGGCGACCTCGATGCCCTGCGCGCGCAGCTCGGCGACCGTGGCGTGGAGGTCGCCGACCTGCATCGCCAGGTGCTGGCCCAGGTTGTCGGGCGCAGGCGCGCCGATCAGGTGGATCTGCTGGCCGCCGACGTCGAGCCACGCCCCGGCGAAGCCGAAGGCGGGCCGGTCCTCCCGCACGGTCAGGCCCAGCGGGCCGGTGTAGAACGCGAGCGCGGCGTCGACGTCGGTCACGTTGATGGACACGTGGTGGATCCCGAGGGCCTGCATGGCTCCCATCCTCCCACCGGATGGCACCATGCGCCCATGGACCTGAGCGACCTCCGCACCATCCGGCTCGAGCGCGACGGCGGCGTCGCCATCGTGACGCTCGACCGGCCCGACCGGATGAACGCGTGGACCGGCCGCATGCACACCGAGTACCGCGAGGTGTTCGCCCACCTCGAGGCCGACCCCACGGTGCGCGCCGCGGTGGTGACCGGTTCGGGCCGGGCGTTCTGTGCCGGCGCGGACACCGCCGCGCTCGAGGGGCACGTGGCGGCGGGCGGGTACGACCGCGGCCTCCCACCCGAACCGGCGACGCCCGGCCACGGCGTCCGGACCGAGTACGACCACGCCTTCGCCTGGCACTACGGCCTGCGGTTCCCGGTGGTTGCCGCGGTCAACGGCCCGGCGGCCGGGGTGGGCCTGGTGCTGGCCTGCTACGCCGACCTGCGGTTCGTGGCCGATGACGCCAAGCTCACGACCTCGGCGCCCCGCCTCGGCCTGCCCGCCGAGTACGGCCTCTCCTGGGTGCTCCCCCGCCTCGTCGGCATCGGCCACGCCGCCGACCTGCTGATCTCCAGCCGGGTGATCCGCGGCGCGGAGGCCGAGCGCATCGGCCTCGCCAACCGCTCGCTGCCCACCGCCGAGGTGCTCCCTGCGGCGCTCGACTGGGCCCGGTCCGTGGCCGAGGAGGTGGCGCCCGAGTCGGCGGCCCTGGCGAAGGCCCAGCTCTACGCCGACCTCCACGGCGACGTCGGCACCGCCGTCAAGGTGTCCGAGCGCCTGCTGGACGAGACGATCGCCGGCGACGGCTACGCCGAGGGCGTCGCCGCGTGGATGGGCAAGCGCCCGCCGCGGTTCCCGGACCTCCCAGCCGGTCCCGGTCCCCGCCTCGGCTGATGCCGCGGCCGGAACCGCCACCCGCCGTCGAGCTGGCCCGTGCCAGGATCTCGACATGACGGACCCCGTGGTGGAGCGGCCTCGGCTGGAGCTGCGGGAGCTGACCCCCTACCTCGTGGTGGTGGGGATGGCGGCGGTGATGTGGATCGTGGAGCTGGTCGACCTCCTGCCGCACACCCGCTTCGACCACTGGGGCATCCGCCCCCGCCAGCTCGGCGGCCTGACGGGCATCCCGGCGGCGCCGTTCCTGCACGACGGCCTCGGGCACCTGATCGGGAACACGATCCCGTTCCTCGTGCTCGGCTGCATCATCGCGGCGTCCGGCACCCGGCGGTTCATCCAGGTGACGGTCATCGTGGGCGTCACCGCCGGCCTCGGGACGTGGCTCGTGGGCCCGGCCCACACCGTGCACATCGGCGCGAGCGGCCTGGTGTTCGGGTACCTCACCTACCTGGTGACCCGTGGCTTCTTCGAGCGCCACCTGGGCCAGGTGGTCGTCGGCCTGGTCGTCCTGTTCTTCTACGGGAGCATCCTGTGGGGCCTGCTCCCCCGACCCGGCATCTCCTGGCAGGGCCACGCGTTCGGCGCCCTGGGCGGCGTCCTGGCCGCCTGGGTCATCCACGGCCGGGGTCGGTCTCCCGCCACGACCCCCGCGCCGGAACCGCCCAGCCCGCTCCTCGGCTGAGGTCGCCGGCGGGCCGCCCGGCTCAGACGAGCACCGGCAGTGCCGGGTCGGCGTCCGATCCGGCGGTCGGCAGGCGCCGGTCCGCCGACGGCGGGACCGCGAGCTTCGCATCGAGCTGCGCCCGGGCCCGGTCCGGGTCGGGAGCGAGGGTGGTGGCGATGGCACCGCCGCCCTCGGGTCGGAGGACGGCGGTGTGCGGGTCGGGCGGGCCGCCCGCACCGTCGGCGACCGTGCCCAGCGCCAAGCGGGTGCCGATCACCTTGGCCCCGTCCGTGCCGCCCGGGCCGGACCACCCGGGGACCGTCGTGTCGAAGGCAGTCAGGCAGACGGAGGCGCCCGCCGCTCGGAGGTCCGTCTCGGAGGCGAACGCCCCGGCGGCCTCCTCGCTGCGACCCAGGACCACCACCTCGTCGGCCAGGAGCGAGCCGTCCACCGCCACGTCGGCGACGAGCACCGAGCGGTGGCGGGCCCGGGCGGTGACGATCACCGGCTCCGGCTGCCAGAGCAGGCTCGCGCCGCTCCCGACCTGGAGGCGGGTGGTCAGCCGGGTGCCGGCGCCCCGCCCGGCGTAGACGAGCGTGGCCGCGACGCTCCGCACCACGGCGTGCACGCCCTCGCCCACCGCGAGGTCGAGCGCGATGTCGTCCTCCCCCACCGGCGTGGCGGCCGAACCGACGATCCAGAGGGTGGTGCCGTCCCAGCGGCACCAGTACGGCGTACGGGCCAGGTCGCCGCGGGCGACCACCACCCCATCGCCCGTCCGGTGCAGCTCGATGGCGAGCTCGGCGTGCACCTCAGGCCACGGCCTCGGCGCGCCAGTGGGCGAGCTCGTGGAGGATCCACGCCGCCACCGGCTCGGCCCCGCTCGGCTCGACCAGGGAGATGAACCGCACCGGGAGGTCGCCGCGCTGGATCGCCGAGTCCCGGGCCATGACGTCCAGGTCCGCACCCACCAGCGGGGCCAGGTCCGTCTTGTTGATGACCAGGAGGTCCGAACGGGTCACGCCCGGCCCGCCCTTGCGGGGCACCTTGTCGCCGCCGGCCACGTCGAGCACGAAGAGCTGCACGTCGATGAGGCCGGTCGAGAACGTGAGCGTCAGGTTGTCGCCGCCGCTCTCCAGCAGCACCAGGTCGAGCGGGCCCTCGCGCGCCTCCATGTCCTCGATGGCGTCGAGGTTGGCGGTGATGTCGTCGCGGATGGCGGTGTGCGGGCAGCACCCGGTCTGCACCGCCCCGATGCGCTCGGCGGGCAGGACGCCGCGGCGGCGGAGCGTGTCGGCGTCCTCGGTGGTGTAGATGTCGTTGGTCACGACCCCGATCCGCAGGTCGTCGGCGAGGAGGCCGCAGAGCGCCGCGACGAGCGCGGTCTTGCCGGTGCCGACGGGCCCGCCGATCCCGACGCGGAACGCACCCCCGTGCGCCGGCTTCGGGCGGCGGGCGGTCGCCTCGTTGTGGTGGGTGTGGTGCGGTCCGTGCATGTCAGCTCCCGAAGAGTCGAGGTTCGATGGTGCGCTGGAGCTCGGGGTCGAGCTCGGCCAGCGGCGTGGATGCGGCCGGCAGGTCGGCGGGCGCCGTGAGGTGCTGCACCGACTCGGCGACCTCGGCGACCGGTCCCCGCAGGTCGGCCAGGACGGCAGCGACGGCGAACGGGTCGAGGCCCAGCAGCCGCAGCGCTGCGCTCGACAGCGAAGCCGCCGCCGCGTGGGCCGTGCAGAGCGCGGCCTCCCGCGGCCCCGCGCCGGCCAGCGCGGCCACCGCGCCGAACGCGACCGGCTGGAGCGGCGGCCTCCCGTCGGGGAGCCGGGGCTCGCGGCCGGGCCAGAGCCGTGCCGCGGTGCGGACGAGCGAACGGCCGAGCGCCCGTGATGCGGTCCTCGTCGCCTCGCTCGGCTGGCGGACGACGAGGGCGGCGTCGACATCCTCGAGCGGGTGGTCTCCCGACGCCGCGAGCGCGGCCGCCGCCGCATCGGTGCGCGTCGTCGTCCAGAGGCGGACAGCGAGGTACTCGTGCAGCGAGGCGGCGTCGCGCACCCGCCCCATCGCCACCGCCGCCTCCATGCCGAAGCTGTGGGCGTGGCTCCCGTCGGGGAAGCGGCCGTCGGCCAACAGGAGCAGGGACGAGACCGCGACCGCCTCCGCCGACGCCGTGCTGGTGGCGGCCATCAGAACAGGAAGTAGCGCTGCGCCATCGGCAGCTCGCTCACCGGCGACTGCTCGATGACCTCGCCGTCGATGGACACCTCGAACGAATCGGGGTCGACCCGGATGTCCGGGCAGGCCGCGTTGTTCACCATGTGCTCCTTGGCGACGGCCCGGCAGTCCTTGACGGCGACGAGCTCCCGCTCGAGCCCGAGGCGCTCGGGCAGGCCGTCCTCGATGGCCGCTGGGGCGACCCAGGCGATCGAGGTCCGCCCGGCGGTGGCGCCGCTCGCGCCGAACATCGGCCGGGCGAGCACCGGTTGGGGCGTGGGGATCGAGGCGTTGGCGTCGCCCATCTGGGCCATGGCGATCATCCCGCCCTTGATGACCACGTGGGGCCGGACCCCGAAGAACCGGGGGTCGTAGAGCACCAGGTCCGCCAGCTTGCCGACCTCGACCGAGCCGACCTGGTCGTCGAGGCCGTGGGCGATCGCCGGGCAGATCGTGTACTTGGCCACGTACCGGCGCACGCGGGCGTTGTCGGCGTCGGTGTCGCCGTCGAGCGGCCCCCGCCGCCGCTTCATGGCGTGGGCGGTCTGCCAGGTGCGGATGACGACCTCGCCCACCCGACCCATCGCCTGCGAATCGGAGCCGATCATGGAGATGGCGCCCAGGTCGTGGAGGACGTCTTCGGCGGCGATGGTCGAGGGCCGGATGCGGCTCTCCGCGAACGCCAGGTCCTCGGGGACCGACGGGTTCAGGTGGTGGCAGACGATGAGCATGTCGAGGTGCTCGTCGACGGTGTTCACCGTGTGGGGCCGCGTCGGGTTGGTCGACGAGGGCAGCACGTTGGGCTTGCTGGCGACGGTGATGATGTCCGGCGCGTGGCCGCCCCCCGCGCCCTCGGTGTGGTAGGCGTGGATCGACCGGCCGGCGATGGCGGCGAGGGTCGTCTCCACGAAGCCGGCCTCGTTGAGCGTGTCGGTGTGCAGCGCGGCCTGGACCCCCGCCGCATCGCAGACGTCGAGGCAGGCGGCGATCGCGGCGGGCGTCGAGCCCCAGTCCTCGTGCAGCTTGAACCCGCTGGCGCCGGCGCGGAGCTGCTCCCAGAGCGAGTCCTCCGAGACGGTGTTGCCCTTGCCGAGCAGCGCCACGTTGATGGGCCAGGCGTCGAGCGAGGTGAGCATCCGCTCGAGGTACCAGGGCGCCGCCGTCACCGTGGTGGCCTTGGTGCCCTCGGCCGGTCCGGTGCCGCCGCCGATGATCGTGGTGATGCCCGAGGCCAGTGCGGTGTCCATCACCTGCGGGCAGATCAGGTGGACGTGCGAGTCGATCGCGCCGGCCGTGAGGATCTTGCCGTTCCCGGCGATGACCTCGGTGCCGGGGCCGATCACCAGGTCGGGGTGGACCCCGTCCATGGTGTCGGGGTTGCCCGCCTTGCCCAGGGCGACGATGCGCCCGTCGCGCACCCCGACGTCGGCCTTGACGATGCCCCAGTGGTCGACGACGACGGCGCCGGTGATCACGAGATCCGGCGCGCCGGCGGCGGCCGTGCGCGTCGACTGCCCCATCGACTCCCGGATGACCTTCCCGCCGCCGAAGACCGCCTCCTCGCCGGCCCGTCCCGGCCCGCCGCACAGGTCGGCCTCGACCCGGATGAGGAGGTCGGTGTCGGCCAGGCGGATGCGGTCGCCGACCGTCGGCCCGTAGAGCGCGGCGTACCGCGCCCGGTCCATGGTGACGGTGCGCCCGGTCACGAAGCCCCGCCCGGGGTCACGGCGCCGGCGTGGAGGCCGCGGAAGCCGGCGGCGACCTGCTCCCCCGCCAGGTCGACCAGCAGCACGGCCGTCGGGACGCCGGGCTCGAAGCGGACGCTCGTCCCGGCGGCCACGGCGAGGCGCCGCCCGGTCGCGGCCCGGCGGTCGAAGCGCAGCGCCTCGTTCGCCTCGGCGAAGTGGAAGTGGGATCCGACCTGCACCGGCCGGTCGCCGTCGTTCACCACGTCGAGCTCGGTCAGGTCCCGGCCGTCGAACAGCACGATCGGCTCGTCGCCCACCAGCACCTCGCCGGGCACGATGGCACCGGCGGGCGGGATCGGGGCGTGGAGCGTCACCAGCTTCGTGCCGTCGGGGAAGGTGGCCTCCACCTGCAGCTCCTCGATCAGGTGGGCCACGCCGTCCATCACGTCGTCGGCGCCGAGGACCTCGCGCCCGGCCGCCATGATGTCGGCCACGGTCCGGCCGTCGCGCGCCGCCTCGAACACCCAGGCGGTCAGCACCGCGACGGCCTCCGGGTGGTTCAGGCGGTGCCCTCGCTCACGGCGGCGCTGCGCCACGTCGGCGGCGACGTGGACCAGCAGCCGCTCCTGCTCATGCGGCGACAGCTGCACCGCGGGCTCCTTCCCCCGGCCGGGAGATCCAGGCGAGCGCCGCGCCGCCGGCGGCCGCGGCGAGGAGCCCCGAGGCTCCGGCGGCCGAGGTCGACCAGAGGCCGTCGAGGCCGCGCACGGCGTAGCCCGCCAACGGCGATCCCGAGAGGATCGAGCCGGGGCCGTCCACCGCGACCTGGAGGTCGCCGAGCACGCTCGCCAGGCCGTCGGGAGCACCCGAGGCCGCGAGCGAGAGCCCGATCGCCGCCACGCCAGCCGCGGCCCACACCGGCGCGGTGCCGGTCCGAGGGACCCGGGCCTGGGCCCGGGCGAGCAGCCCCACCGCCGCCAGGGTGATCGCCACCTCGGCGACGGCGACCGCGGCGTGGGTGCCGACCATCGCGCTGGCGACGGATCCGAGCGACGAGCGGGCGCCGCCGGCGACGTAGAGGACGCTGAAGGCCGCCGCCGAGGTGATCGGCGCAGCCACCGCACCCGTCCCGATCGCCGCCCACCAGCGGGCGCCTTCGGCGGCATCGACTGACCAGAGCCGACGGGCCAGGGCGGCCACGGCCACCGGGAGGACGGTGATCAGCCAGAGGTTGACGCCCAGGGCGCCGGCCCCGCCGTCGGCGAACAGCAGCGCCTGGGCGGCGACCACCGAGCTCACCGCGAGCAGCGCCCGCCGCGGTCCGACGAGCGCCGTGGCCAGCGCCCCGCCGAGGAGGTGGCCGCTGGTCCCGGGCAGCACCGGGACGTTGACCATCTGCAGGGCGAAGACCAGCGCGGCGGTGGCGGCCTGCGGCGCCAGGCGCTCCGGCGAGCGCAGCAGCGTGGGCCCGTCTGCGGCCGGATCGCGCCGGGTCGAGGCCACCACCGAGGCGATGACGGCGGCGGCTCCGAGCCCGGCAGCGAGCTCGATCTGCGGGTCGATGACGTGGTCGGGAACGTGCATGGCGGGGAAGGTACCGATGGCCCCATCGGGCGACAAGGGACGACACACGGTGTTCACACGGCCCGAACGCGGGCGTCGCACACGAGCCGTCGCGACGCCGCTCAGATGACCATCGCGGCCCGTGCCTCGTCGATCGATGCCTCGCCGCCGACCCCGCTGCCGGTGATGCGACCCGACTCCAGGACCGAGTACGCGTCGGTCGTGCGCAGCGCGAACCCGACGTGCTGCTCGACGAGCAGGACCGTGAGGTCGCCCCGCTGGGTCAGCGCCGAGATGGTCTGCTCGATCTCGGCGACCACATTGGGCTGGATGCCCTCCGTGGGCTCGTCGAGGATCAGCAGGCGCGGCTTGGTCAGCAGCGTGCGGGCGATCGCGAGCTGCTGGCGCTGGCCGCCCGACAGGAGGCCCGCCCGCCGGCCGAGCAGGTCGGTGAGCGCAGGGAACGTGTCGAGCACCTCGTCGATCTCGGATCGCACGGTGGAGACGAGCTGGAGGTTCTCCAGCGTGGTCATCTGCTGGAAGCACAACTGGCCCTGCGGCACGTAGCCGAGCCCGTTGCGCACCCGGCGGTTGGGACGGGTCTTGGTGACGTCCTCGCCGTCGAGCAGCACCCGGCCGGAGCGCACGGGCACCAGCCCCACCGCGACGCGGAGCAGGGTGGTCTTGCCGGCGCCGTTGTGGCCCATCACCGCCACGGCACCGCCCTTCGGCACGGTCAGGTCCACGTCGAAGAGGACCATCGACCGGCCGTACCCCGCGGTCACGCCGACGAGCTCGAGCATGGGATCAGGCATCGACAGCCACCTCCGTCACGGTTCCCAGGTACACCGACTGCACCTCGGGGTCGGCTTGGATCTCGCCGACGGTCCCCTCGGCGAGGACCGTGCCGGCGTGGAGCACGGTCACGAAGTCCGCGTACCGCCGCATGAACTCCATGTCGTGCTCGATGATGACGATCGTGCGGTCGCCCACGATCCGCTGGAGCAGCTCGCCGGTCTCCTCGCGCTCCTCGGCGCTCATGCCCGCCACCGTCTCGTCCAGGAACATCACGCTGGCGTCCTGCACGAGGAGCATGCCCACCTCGAGCCACTGGCGCTGCCCGTGGGCGAGGATGCCCGCGGGCCGGTCCGCCAGCGCGGTGAGCCCGATGGTCTCGAGGGCCTGCTCGACCCGCTCGGGCACCTTGCCCCGGGCGAGCAGCAGGCTGCCGGCCCGCCGGTGGAGGCCCGCCGCGATGTCCAGGTTCTGGAGCACGCTCAGCTGCTCGAACACCGTGGCGGTCTGGAACGTGCGACCGATGCCCAGGCGGACGATCTTGTGCGACTTCATCGTGAGCAGGTCGCGGCCTCGGAACTCGGCCCGGCCGGTGCCGCGCACGAGGCCGGTCAGCGCGTCCACGACCGTGGTCTTGCCGGCGCCGTTCGGTCCGATGAGGAAGTGCAGGCGGCCCTGCTGGAACGTGAGGTCGACGTCGTTCACGGCCTTGAAGCCGTCGAAGTCCACCGTGAGGCCGCGGATCTCGAGGTAGTCCTCGCCGAGGAAGGAGGCGGTCATGCCGGCGCCACCGCCCCCGTGTCGACCTCGGCGTCCGCCGGGGCACCCGCCGGGTCGGCGGGCGCCGACCTCGTGGGCACCAGCGCCTTGAGCTTGGGCCAGATCGAGGCGATCCCCGCCGGGAGGAAGAGCATCACCAGGATGAACAGCGCGCCCTGGAAGTAGGTCCACTGGGTGGGGAACCTCTCCGACAGCGACGACTGGCCGAACCCGACGGCGATGGCGCCCAGGGCCGGGCCCAGCAGCGACGACCGGCCGCCGAGGGCGACCCCGGCGAGCAGCATGATCGAGGCTGCGGCATCCACGTTCGAGGGCGAGATGATGCCGGCGATGGGCACGAACATCGCCCCGCCGACGCTCGCCATGACCGCCGCCACCACGAACGCCACCAGCTTGATGTTCGCCGGGTCGTACCCGAGGAAGCGGACGCGCTCCTCCTGGTCCCGGGTGGCCACGAGCAGCTCGCCGTAGCGGCTGCGGTACAGCTGCCAGACGATGACGAGGAACAAGACGAGGATCCCCGCGGTGATCAGGTACAGGTCCTCCTTGACCTTCGGGTCGTAGAGGTTCTGGCCGAAGAACGTGGAGAACGTGTTGAGGCCGTTGAAGCCGCCCGTCTGCTTGATCGTCGAGATGAGCAGCGTGGCGAACGCCACCGCCAGCGCCTGGGTGAGGATGGCGAAGTACGCCCCCTTCACCCGCCGCTTCAGGATCCCGTAGCCGAGGACGAACGAGATGAGGGCGGGGCCGACGATGATCGCGAACAGGGTGAACGGCCCGCTCCGGAACGGCTCCCACCAGCCCGGCATGGTCCCGTTGCCGTACAGCGTCATGAAGTCCGGCACGCCGTCGGGGCCGGCGGCCTCCAGCTTCATGTGCATGGCCATCGCGTAGCCGCCGAGGCCGAAGAACACGCCCTGGCCCATGACCAACATGCCGCCGCGGCCCCAGGCCAGGCCGATGCCGACCGCGGCCAGCGCCCAGGCGCAGTACTTGCCGAGGTTGCCCAGCCGGAACGGGCTGAGCGATCCGGGCGCCCAGACCAGCAGGACCAGGGCGACCACACCGATGGCGAGCAGCGGCCCGTAGGCGGCGAACAGCTTGGCCGGCGTGAACCGGCTCGAGCGGCTGGCGGTGGTCCCGGGCTCGGCCGCCTCCACGGGCCCGGGCTCGGTGGTGGGCGTGGGATCGCTCATGCCAGGGACCTCGTGCGGACGGTGAACAGGCCCTGGGGCCGGATCTGGAGGAACACCACGACGAGGGCGAAGACGATGACCTGCGACATGCTGCCGCTGGTCCAATCGGTGAGGTACGCCGTCACGATGCCGACGGCGAAGGCGGCGATCACCGTGCCCTTGATCTGGCCGACGCCGCCGGCGACCACCACCAGGAACGCCGGGATGATGTACGTGGTGCCGAGCGTCGGGTTCGTCCCCGAGATGAGGGCGATGGCGACCCCGCCCACGCCCGCCAGGCCCGAGCCGAGGAAGAAGGTCATGCGGTCGACGCTGCGGGTCGAGATCCCGAGCGTCTCGGCCAGCTCACGGTTCTGGACCGTCGCCCGGATGCGGCGGCCGAAGGAGCTGTACTTCAGCAGGGCGCTCAGGCCGCCGAGCACCGCGAGCGCCAGGACGATCGTGAACAGCTGG
>DATMGQ010000273.1:0-8622 GCA_035555395.1 Acidimicrobiales bacterium | reverse complement strand
CGACGCCGGGGGTGATGCGCAGCAGCACCTTGGGGACCAGGCCGTCGGCGCCGAAGAGGCCCTCGAGCCGGTCGAGCTCGTCGAAGCTGTCGACCACGATCCGGCCCACCCCCGCCTCGCGTGCGGTGATCAGCTCGTCGTCGGACTTGTTGTTGCCGTGGAGGACGATGCGCTCGGCGGGCACGCCGGCCGACAGGGCGACCGCGAGCTCGCCGCCGCTCGCCACGTCGAGGTGCATGCCCTCCTCGTGGGCCAGCTTCGCCATCGCCCGGCACAGGAACGCCTTGGTGGCGTAGGCGACGCCGTCGCCGAACGCGGCCACCGCCTCGCGGCAGCGGGCGCGGAGCTGGACCTCGTCGTAGACGAAGAGCGGGGTGCCGAACTCCTCGGCCAGGTCCGCGAGGTCGCAGCCGCCGACGAGCAGCTGCCCCTCGGCGCCGACCTCGGCCGAATCGGGCAGCAGGCCCCAGGGCAGCGCGCTCACATCGACTCCGGGGCGCTGACGCCGAGCAGGTCGAGCCCGATGGCGAACCCGATCCGCGACGCCTCGACCAGCCAGAGCCGGGCCTGGGTCAGCTCGGGGCTGATGCCCTCACCGATCACGTAGCAGTCGTGGTAGAAGCCGTGGAACGCCCCGGCCAGCTCCCGCACCCACGTGGTGACCTTGTGCGGCGCCCGGTCCCGGGTGGCGATGGCGACGACGTCGGGCAGGTCCGACAGGATCCGCAGCAGCGCCACCTCCCGCTCGTGCACGAGCACCGACAGGTCGGCGTCGGCCAGAGCGGACCGGGTCACGCCGGCCTCGGCGGCCCGCCGGGCGATGCCGTGGATCCGGGCGTGGGCCATCTGCACGTAGAACACCGGGTTCTCCATGCCCTGGCTGGCCACCACGGCGAGGTCGACGGTCTGCCGCGAGTCGATGGACTGGAGCAGGTACGTGAGCCGGGCCGCGTCGGCACCGACCTCCTCGATCACGTCGCGCAGCTCGATGAGGTTGCCCGACCGCTTCGAGATCTTGACCGGCTCGCCGTCCTTCAGGAGGTCGACGAGCTGGACGATCTCGACGTCGAGCTCCTCGGGGTCGTGGCCGAGCGCCTGCATCGCCGCCTTCATCCGGGCGACGTAGCCGTGGTGGTCGGCTCCCCAGATGTTGATGAGCTGATCGGCCCGGGAGAACTTGTCCCGGTGGTAGGCGATGTCGGGCATCAGGTAGGTGAGCTCGCCGTCGCTCTTGACGAGCACCCGGTCCTTGTCGTCGCCGAAGTCGGTGGACCGCAGCCAGGTGGCACCGTCGGCCTCGTACACGACGCCCCGCTCCCGGAGGTCGGCCAGCGCCTCCTCGATGAGGCCGGCCTCGACGAGCGAGAGCTCCCGGTACCAGACGTCGAAGTCGACGCCGAAGGCGGACAGCACCTCGCGCTGGTCCTCGAGCGCCCGGTCCTCGCCCCACGCCACCGGGTCGACGCCGTCGGGCATGCCGCTGGCCCACTCGGTGATGTACTCGCCCTGGTAGCCGCCCTCGGGGGGCTGCTCGCCTGCCTTCCGGGCGGCGAGGGATGCGCCGTACAGCTGCATCTGGACGCCCCGGTCGTTGATGTAGAACTCCCGCGTGACCTGGTGGCCGGTCCGGGCGAACAGCCGGGCCACGGAGTCGCCGTGGGCGGCGCCCCGGGCGTGGCCGGCGTGGACCGGGCCGGTGGGGTTGGCCGACACGAACTCGACGTTGACGGTCTTGCCGGCGCCGAGGTCGGGCGCGGCGTACCCGGCCTCGCCTTGGTCGACGACCTCGGCGAGGACCTCGTGGAGCCACGTGGGCGCGAGCCGGAAGTTCACGAAGCCCGGGCCGGCGATCTCGACCGACTCGACGTGCGCCGGCGGGTTGGCGTTCAGGTGCTCGACCAGCTGCGTGGCCAGCTCACGGGGGTTGCGGCCCGCCTTCTTGGCCGAGGCCAGGGCGACGTTCGACGACCAGTCGCCGTGGTCCGGGTTCGCCGGTCGCTCCATGGCGACCTGCTCGGGAAGCGGTTCGACGGCGAGCGCCACCAGGGCGCTGCGCACGGCTTCGGCGAGGTCGTCGCGGATCACGGCGGTGTCCTTCCAGGACGTTCGGGTACGGAACGGCGAGGCTACCGGCGCGCCCTCCCCCGGCCCCATCCAGAAAGCCGGCCAGGCGGATCAGAGCGAGGCGTAGACGGCGTCGACCAGGGCCTGGTTGCGGGTGCTGCGCCACCGGGGCACGACGTGGTTCATCACGTACCCGAACGCGAGGCCCGCATCCGGGTCGGCGAAGCCGAGCGCCCCGCCCGTGCCGAAGTGGCCGAAGCTCCGGGGGTTCGGGCCGAGCGGCCGGTGGGCGGTGGTGGGCTGGAACCCCAGGCCGTAGCTGACCTCCTCGCCCAGGATCGGGCAGTGGCCGGTGGCCTGCACCCTTGACGCCCGGGCCAGCAGGTCCGCCGACAGCACCCGGTCGGGCTCGAGCAGGGCGGCGTAGATCCGGGCGACGCCCTCGGCGGTGGCGTGGCCGCTGGTGGAGCCGATCTGCGCCGACCGCCAGGCCGCGGTGTTGACCACCCCGATCGACGAGTAGCCGGGCGGGTTGAGGTGGGCCAGCAGGTTCATGAGCGTGTCGCCCTCGAAGGCCTCGAACGCCTCGAAGCCGCCGATCCCGGCTGCGGTGGCGATGAGGCCGACCGGCTCCCAGACCACGTCGGCGCACCGGTGCTGCTCGTCCTCGGGCACGCCGAACCAGGCGTCGGCGCCGAGGGGTCCGGCGATCGCCCGCAGCCGCTCCCCCGGCAGCTGGCCGGTCGCCCGGTGGACCAGCTCGCCGAGCAGGTGGCCGTAGACGTTGGTGTGGTACGTCAGCCGCTCCCCCGGCACGTACCAGGCGCTGGTGGCGGCGATCGCCGACGTCATCCGCTCCCAGTCGAACAGGTCGTCGTCGGTGAGCCGCTCCCGGATGGCGGGCACGCCGGCACGGTGGGTCAGGGCGTGCGCCACGGTGGCCGATGCCTTGCCGCCCGCGGCGAACTCGGGCCACACGTCCGCGATCGGCTGGTCGAGCCGCAGCGTGCCGTCGTCGACGAGCTGGAGCACCAGCACGCCGAGGATCGCCTTCCCGACGGAGTACACGTCCACGAGGGTGTCGCCCGTCCACGGCCGGCTGCGCGCCTCGTCGGCCCAGCCGGCGACCAGGTCGACGACCACGTCGCCGTGGCGCACGACGCACACGCCCGCGCCCAGCTCGCCGCGCTCGGCGAAGTTGGCGGCGAACGCCGCCGCCACCGGCTCGAAGCCCGGAGCGCACATCCCGCTGGCGGGCAGATCCACGCCCGGAGTCTGCCCGACGCACGGATCGCCGGGGTCCGATCCGGCGAACCGCTTTGGGGCACCCCCGATCACGATCTAGGGTGACGGCCCCTGCCCTCGTAGCTCAGGGGATAGAGCATCGCCCTCCGGAGGCGTGTGCGCAGGTTCGAATCCTGCCGAGGGCACCACCCGAACGGCCCGGCGCCAAGCGCCGGGCCGTTCCGCGTCACAGGCCGGGCGCCTCGGACGGGTCGGCCGCCGGGGGCGGGCAGGCGCCGGCGTCCTGCCAGCGTTGGCGCCACTCGAAGTGCCACCACTCCCAGCTCAGGGTGTGGCAGAGCCCGAACCGGGCGCCGTGCGCCGCGAGCCAGTCGGCGGCACCGCCGTCGCCGACGTCGATGGCGAGCCCCTGGACGTGCATCGACCGCTCCGGCGTGAAGACCCAGCGGTTGGCCTCCTCGAAGGACCCGCGCTTGGCCACCTCCTCGTCGAGCAGCTCCTGCTGGCGCTCGGGCGTGCGGTACCCGGAGTTGATGACCAGCTCGTGGCCCTCGGCGGCCGCGGCCGCCCGAGCCCGTTCGAACGCTGCGACCAGGCCCGGATCGAGGGCGTGGGCCGGGGGCCGCGGCTCGGTCGTGGCGCTCGCCTCGGCGAGGTCGGGGCGGTACGGCGTGTCGGAGGTGACGGTCGTCGTGGCCCCGCTGGCCAGGTCGCGGCCCTCGTCGCGCAGGACGAGCACGGCGACGGCGACCACCCCGATGACGAGGAGGGCGATCAGGATCCGGAGGGTGCGGTGCATGGCTTCGATCGTCTGGATCCCGCCGGTCCCGCACATCGGTCGAAGGCGGTCTTCACCCCCGTCGAAGGAGCGAGCCGCCGGTGCCGCTCGGTCACGGCCGTCGACCAGAAGGACCACGCGGCCACCGCCCACATCCACCTTTCGGCCGATGCCCGGATGGACGGGCGTCGGTAGGGTCCTGGAGGTGTTCTCCCCGGTCCTGGGCACCACCGCCCGACGGGAGCTGCGGCTCCCGACGCTCGACCGTGCCTGGCAGCGGACGGCGGTCGACGTGGCCATCGGCGCCGCGGTCGCCGTCCTCTGGTTCCTCGCGGTCCAGGTCGGCCGGAGCAACGGCTGGCACCCGGTCGACGTCCGCTCGTGGTTCATCGCCGGCATCTGCCTCGGGGTTGCGGTGGGCGTGCGCCGCATCGCCGGCGTGGGGCTGTTCGTGGTCCTGGCGCTCGCTTACCCGATCGTCTACGGCCGGCCGATGCTCAGCTACTTCCACCTGCTGCCGGTGCTGGTGCTCGGCTTCGCCGGCAGCCAGCTGGGCGTGCGACGGCGGTGGGTGGTGGTCATCGTCGGTGCCTGCGCGATCAGCGTGGCCGTGCTGCTGTCGCCGCTGATGCACGACCGGTCGTGGGGCCTCAGCCGCCACGGCCTGCTGCCGCCCGGCCCGCAGCCGCGGATCAACCTGTCCGACCTGGCGCTCGCCGAGTTCGCCACCGTCAGCGTCGCCCTGCTCGGCGCCGCCATCGCCTCGCAGCGCGCGGTCGCCCGGGACCTGGCCGACCGCAACGAGGAGCTGGAGCGCCTGCGCCGCTCCGACGCCGAGCGGGCGGTCACCGAGGAGCGGCTGCGCATCTCCCGGGAGGTCCACGACGTGGTCGCCCACCACCTGACCGCGATCTTGATGCGGGCCCAGGCCGCCGACCGGGTGCGGGACACCCGGCCCGATGCCGCAGGCGAGGCCGTCGCCTGGATCGCGGACGAGAGCCGCGAGGCCCTGCGCTCGACCCGCCTGACCGTGTCGACGCTCCGCGAGCCGGCCACGCCCGCCGGCGGCGTCCGCGACGAGGGCCCCCTCGCCGACGACGTCGCCCAGCTCGTGGAGCGCGTCCGCGAGGTCGGCCTCCGGGCCCGGCTCGAGGTCCGGTGGGCGGCCGAGCCGCAGCTCGCGCCGGCTGTCGGCGTCGCCGTCCGCCGCACGGTGCAGGAGGCGCTCACCAACGTCTTGAAGCACGCCCACGCCACCGATGCCCTCGTCGTGCTGGAGCCCGACGACGGCGGCCTGAGCACCTGGGTGGTGGACAACGGCCGGGGCGCGGCCGGCGACCCCGCATCCGAGGTGCCCGGCAGCGGGGCGGGCCTGGCCGGCATGCGGGAACGGGCGGCGGCGTGCGGCGGCCGCATGCGGTCCGGTGCGGTCGAGGGCGGCGGCTGGCAGGTCCACCTCTGGGTCCCGGTGCTCGCCGGCGGTGGCCGTTGAGCGCCATCCGCGTCCTGATCGTCGACGACCAGGAGATGATCCGTGCCGGTCTCCGCCTGATGATCGAGAACGAGCCCGGCCTCACCGTCGTCGGCGAGGCCGGCGACGGGGCCCAGGCCGTCGACGCCGTGCGGTCGGCGTCGCCCGACGTGGTGGTGATGGACATCCGGATGCCGGTGGTCGACGGCATCGAGGCGACCCGCCGCATCGTCGGCTCCGGTGCGCCGTGCGCCGTGCTCGTGCTGACCACCTTCGACGACGACGAGTTCGTGTTCGGCGCCCTCCGCGCCGGGGCGGCCGGGTTCCTGCTGAAGGACAGCCCGCCCGACGACCTGCTCGACGCCATCCGGGCCGTGAACGAGGGCGTCTCGCTCGTGGACCCGGCGGTGACCCGCCGCCTCATCGAGCGGTGGTCCGCCCTCGAGGACGCCGCTCAGGACGAGCCGGCCCGACCCGAGGTCCCCGACATCACGCCGCGCGAGCGGGAGATCCTCGTGGGGCTGGCCAAGGGCTGGAGCAACCGGGAGCTGGCCGACAACTTCTTCCTCAGCGAAGGCACGATCAAGACCCACGTCAGCAGCCTGCTGTCGAAGCTCGGCCTCCGCAGCCGCGTCCAAGCCGTGATCTACGCCTACGAGGCCGGGGTGGTCCGCGTCGGCGAGTGACCGCTCGCGGGCTTCAGGCGCCCGCGGCGAGCGCCCGCTCGAACACCGGGGCGAAGCGCTGGATGGACCCGGCGCTCTCGAACGCCGCACCGTCCTTTACGACCGAGCGGGAGATGGCCACCGCGCACACCCGGTCCCGGACCGCCGACGTCCACGCGAACCACGTGGGCTCGCCGGTTCCGGCCGCCGCCGCCAGCAGTCCGGCCGCCGCCGGGGTGCTGGTCTCGATCACGAACACGAGCAGCTGCTGCTGCATCGCCGTCGTCGGATCGCCGGCCTGGAGCTGACCGTCGACCGTGGCGCAGCCGGTGACCTCGTCGAGCGCCCGGCGCACCTCCTCCTCGGGACGGCCCTGGAACCAGACCGCGGCGATCGAGTGGCCGATCTCCGGCGACCGGAGCCGCCAGGGGTCCTCGCCCAGACCCGCCGCGACGGCGAGGGCGACCGACACCAGATCCCGGTCGGGCTCGTAGTCCTCGCCCATGCTCCCGATGAACCCGACGCCCTCGTCGGTCTCGATCTCCTCGTAGCCGTAGGCGCCGAGGTCGTCGGCCTCGGCGCCGGCCAGCCCCGCCAGCGCCTTCGCCGTGTCCCCCGTCGCCAGTGCCGCGGCCCGGCTGAAGACGTCGGCGCCATCGGCACCGAGGCGCTGCAGGACGTAGGCCAGGAGCTGATCGGCCCACAGCAGGTCGCGCCAGTCCACGCGCTCGATGGCGACCATCGCCGTGGCCCGGACGCCGCGCTCCGCGATCGCCGGATCGACCGCCCGCCGGGCGGCCAGCGCGCTGCGCCGGGCGAACGCGATCACGTCGTAGAGGTCGTCCTGGGTGAGCCGAGCGGTCAGCTCGGCCCGCTCGCTGGCGTCAGCGGCCGCGAACCGGTCTGCCAGCGCGCCGATGACCTCGTCGACCGGCGACGTGGTCAGGCGGAACAGGTCGTGGTCCGCGGTCCGGTACGACGTGCCGGCGAGCGGCGAGGGCCCGTGGTCGACGGCCTGGTGCTGGTCCTCTGCGGCCGATGCCGCCGCCATCTGCGCACCCAGCACGACCGGTGGGTCGGCCGGGGCGTCCGGCGGCAGATCAGGCGCGGGGTTCGACGCGGCCGGCTCCGGCGTCGAACGCCGGGACCACCACCGCTGCTTCGCCACGGGCCCGCCCCGCTCGGCTCGCCCGCTACTCCTTGGCGGCGGGCTTGGGCTCGCGCGGGAGGCCGAGGAAGCGCTCGCCGACGATGTTGCGCTGGATCTCGGCGGTGCCGCCCCAGATGGTCTCGGACCGGCTGAAGAAGAACGACGACACCATCGGGCTGGGCTTGTAGCCCTCGCGGCCCTTGGCCCGCATCACGGCCGGCCACGCACCGGACTCCGGACCGGCGTCGGCCAGCATCGACGCCGCGCCGAAGATGTCGAGCGCCAGCTCCATGGCGTCGCGGTGCATCTCGGACCAGAACATCTTGTTGGTGAGGCCGAGCGAGATGACGCCGAGGTCCTTCGTCCCGTTGAGCGTCTGGGTCAGGGAGCGGAGGCCGTTGATGCGGAGGATCTGGATCTTCGTGTAGTAGCGCGACAGGCCCTGTCGGACGATCGGGTCGCTGATGCGGCCGTTGCGCGTCGCCTCCTCGACCATGTAGTCGAACTCCTGCTGGAAGCGCCGGTAGCCGGTGGTGGCCGACATGCCCCGCTCGTGGCTGAGCGTGGAGTTGGCGACCTTCCAGCCGTCGTTCAGGCCGCCGACGACGTTGTCCTTCGGGCAGCGGGCGTCGGTGAAGAACACCTCGTTGAACTCGGCGGTGCCGTCGGGCTGGACGATGCCGCGGACCTCGATGCCGTCCTGCTTCATCGGCACCAGCAGGTACGAGATGCCCTTGTGCTTCGGCGCGTCGGGGTCGGTGCGGGCGAGGAGGAAGCAGTAGTCGGCGAACTGGGCCTGGGTCGTCCAGACCTTCTGGCCGTTGATGACCCACTCGTCGCCGTCGAGGACCGCGCTGGTCTTGAGCGATGCGAGATCGGAGCCGGAGTCGGGCTCGGAGAAGCCCTGGCACCAGGCCATCTCGCCCTTCATGATCTTGGGCAGGAAGTGCTTCTTCTGCTCCTCGGTGCCGTGCTGGAGGATCGTCGGACCGACGAGCGTGTCGCCGAAGAAGTCGGCGCGCAGCGGTGCCTTGGCCCGCGCGAACTCCTCGGCGAGCACCACGTTCTCCATGGTGGACAGGCCCTTGCCGCCGTACTCCTTGGGCCACGAGGCACAGATCCAGCCGCCGCCGTAGAGCTTGGCGGGCCACGCCTCGTTGAACGCCTTCTTCTCCTCGGGCGTCTGCTCGAAGCCCTCGTCGAACCAGCCGTCGGGCAGGTTCTCCTCCAGCCAGGCGCGGATCTCGGT
>DATMGQ010000272.1:0-6505 GCA_035555395.1 Acidimicrobiales bacterium | reverse complement strand
GCTCCTCGCCGGCGGGTGTGCGGGTGATCGTGCGGGCCCAGTGGTCGTCGGTGAGGTCCGTGGTGGTGTCGTCGGTGAGCGCCTCGGCCGACCAGGTCGACGGTTCGGTGGCGTCCTCCCAGCGCATCGGCGGGACGGGTCCGGTTGCGCAGCGCATCTCGCCGGCACGCAGCTCGCGCAGTGCGGCCATCGCCCGGCCCGGCGT
The DNA here is from genome assembly GCA_035555395.1 of Acidimicrobiales bacterium. GTDB lineage: Bacteria > Actinomycetota > Acidimicrobiia > Acidimicrobiales > Iamiaceae > Aquihabitans. The sequence continues at coordinate 6,300 of DATMGQ010000272.1, read as the reverse complement.
GTAGAGGGCAGCGTCGATCGTGGCGTGCACGTCGTCACCGTCTGCGAGGTGCACCTCGAGCCGCTGGATCCGGGAGCCCTCGTTGATCAGCTGGTAGCTGCAGTACCCGAGCGTCGACGGCTCCTCCTCGTACTCGGGCTCGCCCTGGTCGACGATCGACCGCGCCTCACCCGTCTCGAGGTCGTCCTCGTCGACGGCGAGCGCGGTCACCACCTCCTCGGGGCTCAGGGCGTACTTCGGGTCGGTGGTGGTGGTCGGCGGTGCGGTCGTCGTGGTGTCGGCAGCCGCGCCGTCGTCGGAGCTGCAGGCCGCGAGGCCGAGCACAGACGCGACGAGCACCGCCGCCGCAACCACGGGCGCGCGGAACGAGGAGGAGGGGGAGGGCACGGGACCGGGACTACCCCGAACGGGGGACGCCGAACCCGATGATTCCGTCACACCCGCGGCGTCTGCACCCTGACCTGCGAAGACCGTCATCGAGGAGCGTGCCATGCCGACCGAACCGAGCCGTGCCGACGTCTTGACCGGCGAGGACGCCGAGCCCATCGCGTGGGCCGAAGCCCAGCGGCGCATCGCCGACGCCCGCTTCTCCTGGCTGGCGACCAGCCGGCCCGACGGGCGGCCCCACGTGCGCCCGTGCCTGACGGTCTGGATGGACGGCCTGCTCCACTCCACCACCCGGGGCGACGCGGCCAAGGGCCGCCACCTCGCCGCCGACGGCCGGTGCTCGATGTCGGTGACCACCGACGGGATGGACCTGGTCCTCGAGGGCACGGCGGCGTACGTCACCGACGTCGACCACCTCCAGCGCCTCGCTGACGCGTACCGGGAGAAGTACGGCTGGCCGCCGGTCGTGGTCGACGGCGCGTTCGACGCCCCCTACGGCGCCCCCACCGCCGGACCGCCGCCGTACCGGCCCTTCGCCATCAGCCCGGAGGCCGTCTACGCGTTCGGCACCGACGACGCCTTCGCCCCGCGCAGCACCCGCTTCGCCTTCTGACGGCTCCCGATCGAACGACGGACCTCGGCCGAACCGGTTGCCGCGGGCAGGGGATCGGGGTGCCGTAGCAACGGGTTCGGAGGAGTCGGGACGGCAGGTGCTGTCGTACGCTGCGGGAGGCATGAGCGAGGACGGGCGCAAGGGCGAGGACGGCGCGGGCGGCCCCGATCCCGACCTCGATCGTGGCCAGGGCAGCGCCCGCGATCCGCACCGGATCCTGACCGAGGCCCACCAGCGGACGTGGGCGCCGACGTTCTTCGGCGTCGTCCCCGCGGGCAGCGTCCGCCGCCGTCCGAGCGATGCCCTGCACCTGGCGATCGCGATCGTCGTCGTCGGCGCCTGCTACGTGATCACGGACGGCTTCGCACCCCGCGACGACCGCTTCTTCCGCTGGCTGACCGGCCTGCCCGGGTGGGTCGACGCGGTCGGCACCACGCTGTTCGTGGCGTCCACGCTGGGTGCGGTCGTCGTCGTGATCGGCTCGCTCCTGCTCACCAGGAACGTGCGGCTGGCGCTGAGCCTGACCGCGCTCGCAGCGGCGACCGGCCTGCTGGCCTGGGTGCTGGCGCGGGCGATCCACATCGACCACGTGCGCCACGCCGCCGGCGGCGACCTGCGCCAGCGCTTCACCCAGAGCCCGGTCTGGCTGGCGATCGCGGTGGCGGTGCTGCTCGCCGTCGCTCCGTACCTGGTGCGCCCGGCGCGGCGGAGCGTCTGGCTCGTGTCGGGCGTGGCGGTGGTCGGCGCGGTGCTGGGGGCGATCGGGCCCCTGCCGGCGATCATCGGCGCCCTCGGCCTGGGCTGGGCCATGTCGGCCGTCTTCAGCCTCGCGGTCGGGACGCCGAAGGCGACGCCGACGCGAGGATCGGTCCGTCGGGCGCTCGACGAGCTGGGCGTGGCCCTCGTCGACCTCGAGCTCGCCGACGCCCAGACCTGGGGCGAGACCCGGTTCGTGGCGTCGGCCCCGGACGGCGCGCCGGCGTCGGTGGTCGTCATCGGCCGCGACGCCACCGACGCCCGGTTCTTCTCCAAGGTCTGGCGACGGGCGATGTACCGCGACGCCGGACCCTCGGTGTCGGCGTCGCGCTCGTCCCAGCTCGAGCACCGGGCCTACCTCCTGCTGCTCGCGGCGAAGGCCGGTGTGGCCGTGCCAGAGGTGGTGATCGCCGCGACGGCCGGGCCGGAGGAGACCGCGGTCCTGGTCCTGCTCGACCCGCCCGGGGAGCCGTTCTCGCTCATCGAGCCCGAGCAGCTCGACGACGCCCTCCTCGCCGACGCCTGGCGGCAGCTGGCCCGGCTGCACGGTGCCCGCATCGCCCACGGGATGATCGGCCCCGAGAACCTGGTCCGGACCGTCGACGGGACGACGGCGTTCGTCGACCTGTCGCGCGGGACCGCGGGTGCCGCACCGGACCGCCTGGCGCGCGACCGGGTCGACCTCCTCGTCAGCACCGCGGTCCTGGTCGGCGACGAGCGGGCGCTGGCCGCGGCGGGCAAGGCGCTCGGCGACGACGGCCTCGCCGAGCTGCTCCCGTTCCTCGAGTCGGCGGCGCTCTCGCCCGCCGCCCGGCGGGCCCTGCCGGACCGCAAGCGCCAGCTGAAGGACCTGCGCGAGGCCGGCGCGGCGTGGACCGGCGTCGAGGTGCCCGAGCTCACGCAGCTCCGCCGCGTGAAGGCCAGCAGCGTCGTGATGGCGGCGGCGACCTTCATCGGCTTCTACCTGATCGTCGCCCAGTTCTCCGGGGTCGACCTCTGGAGCTCGCTGCAGACGGCCGAGGTCGGCTGGGTGCTGGTGGCGTTCGCCATCTCGTTCTCGCCGAACTTCTTCGGGACGATCACCGTGCAGGGCACGGTCGCCCAGCCGCTCCCGTTCGGGCCGCTGCTCGCCGAGCAGTTCGCCAACAACTTCACCGGGCTCATCGGCGGCACGGTGGCCAACACCGCGCTCGTCATCCGGTTCTTCCAGAAGCAGGGCCTCGCGGTCGCCGTCGCCGCCAGCTCGGGCGTCATGAACTCGCTGGCGAACGGGATGGTCGAGGTCGTCCTCATCCTCCTCGCACTGGTGTTCACCGACTTCTCGTTCTCGTCGGACTCGCTCGGCGGCGGCACCGGCGACATCGAGGCCTACGTGCTCATCGGCATCGTCGTGATCGGCGTGGTGGTGACGGTGCTGGTCCTGGCGCCGAAGCTCCGGGCCACGTTGCGCCGCATCGTCGGCCCGCAGGTCGAAGCGGCCAAGGCCAACCTGCGCGGCATCCTCAGCGACCCGCGCAAGGCCGTCCGGATCTTCGGCGGCCAGCTCTGCTCGCAGGTGGCGTACGCGCTGGTGATCGACGCCGCGCTCCACGCCTACGGGGCCTCGCTGCCGCTCGGCACGATCATCATCATCAACTCGCTCGCCTCGCTGCTGGGCGGCATGGCGCCGATCCCCGGCGGCCTCGGCGTGATCGAGGCCGGCCTCATCGCCGGCATGACCGCGGCTGGCGTCGAGCAGTCGACCGCAGTGGCGGCCACGTTCACGGCCCGGATGTGCACGGCCTACCTGCCTCCCATCTGGGGCTGGTTCGCCCTCGGCTGGCTCCGCCGCCACGACTACATCTGACGGGCGCACGGGGCCGGCCCGCGAATTCCCCAGCCCACCGTCACCCGGGCCGGGTACGCTCGGCCGGGCACGGAGGGGTGCACGCGGGTCCCCGGCCCGGCCGATCAGCGGCTGGCCCGAACCAGAAGGACCTCCATGCGAACCTCCCCGTCGCTCCCCGCCGCCCTGGCCGCGCTCGCCCTGGTGACCGGCCTCGCCGCCTGCACCAGCTCGGCGCCCGAGGCCGAGCGCTCGACCACCACGACCACCGTCAACGGATCCGTGCCCGCCACCACCGGTGGAGGACCGACCTCCACGACCACCGGCGCGACCCCGACCACCGGCTCGGAACCCGAGCCCACCGGCTCCACCACCGCCGTGCCGAGCGGGGACGACTCGTTCTGCAAGGTGCTGGCCGACTACATCGAGGCCAACGCCAGCGAGTTCACGAAGAGCGACGGGGAGGACTACCGGAGGATCACGAAGATCATGCGGGAGCGGGGCGACGCCCTGGTCGCCAACGCACCCGACGAGATCCGCGAGCCGATCGAGGTCTTCATCGCCGCCCAGGACCAGGTGATCGAGGCGCTCGAAGCGGTCGACTACCAGATCGAGGAGGTCGACCCCGCGGACATCAGTGCGCTCGACACCCCCGAGCTGGAGGAGGCCAGCCGCCAGGTCCGGGCCTACGCCAACGACCCGTGCGGCATCGACGTCTCCTTGCCCGGCACCCCGGGCAGTCCGATCTCGTCGGACACCGTGGTCGTCGATTGAGCCCGCGCCGAGGCCGCGGCGGATGCGCAAGGGGGAGCACCACCCCCCTCAGGTGGGTTTGCCCAGCGCTCGGCTGGGGTAGCCGGGCCGTGTGGCGGAGCCGATCGGCGGCCCGCCTGAACTGCGAGGATTCCATGCGCAACGCCAAGCTCCTGACCACCTCGACCATCGCGGCCTTCGCCCTAGTCTTCGGCCTCGCGGCCTGCGGGGGCAGTTCGTCACCCGACTCCGAGAAGGCGACCACCACCGTCGCCAAGGACTCCGGCGGGTCCGACGGCACCACGACGCCCGACGACGGCGGTGACGACGGCGGCGACGACACCCCGACCACCGTGGTGGCCAAGGGTGGCGGCGAGTTCTGCGACGACCTCGCGACCTTCATCAACGACAACTCGTCGGCCGACGTCGACGTCACGGACCCCGATGCCTACAAGGCGGCCATCCAGGACTCGGTCGAGCAGGGCCGCGAGCTCCTCTCGGAGGCGCCCGACGAGCTCGACGATGCCGTGGAGACGCTCCTCGACGTCCAGGACAAGCTCATCTCCGAGCTGGAGAAGGTCGACTACGACTTCACCAAGCTGCCGGCCGACGCCTTCTCGTCGATGGACAGCCCCGAGATCGAGAAGGCCAACGACGAGCTCACCGCCTACGTCGAGGACACCTGCAAGATCGACATGCCCGACGTCACCGCGGCCACCGTGCCGGACATGACGGTCCCCGAGATCACCGCCCCCTCGAACTGAGCCCCGCGCACCGCCCGGGTCGGACGTGCTCCGGCACGGGCGGTGCCGCGCTCGGACCCGGGCGGGCGAAGCGCGCTCGACCGGGCGGTCGGTGGCAGGCTCTTCCGATGGGAGCGGGGATGAACCGGAGCGACGACGCGATCGCGCCGCGGTTGGAGGGGAGCGTCGGCGTCGGCGGCGGTCGGCGCATCGGCTTCGCCGAGTTCGGCACCCCGCAGGGCCAGGCCGTGATCTGGCTCCACGGCACCCCGGGCGCCCGCCGCCAGATCCCAGCCGAGGCTCGCCGCTTCGCCTGGGAGCACGACCTCCGCATCGTTGGCATCGACCGTCCCGGCATCGGCTCGTCGACTCCGCACCTCTACCGCTCGATGATCGACTTCGCCCCGGACCTGGAAGCGGTGGCCGACGAGATCGGGCTCGACGACCTGATCGTCGTCGGCCTGTCCGGCGGCGGCCCCTACGCCCTCGCCGCCGGCCACGCGTTCCCCGACCGGGTGCGGGCGGTCGGCGTGCTCGGCGGCGTGGCCCCGACCGTCGGTCCCGACGCCATCGACGGCGGCCTCGTCGCCCTCGGCAAGCGGCTGTCGCCGGTGATCGCGGTGGGGCGCGTCCCCATCGGCATCGGCCTCACCGGCGTCATCCGGGTGGTGAAGCCGCTCGCCTCGCCGGGGCTGGACCTGTTCGCCCGGCTCTCGCCCGCTGGCGACCGGGCCCTGCTCGAGCGCCCCGAGTTCAAGGCCATGTTCCTCGACGACCTCCTCAACGGCAGCCGCAAGCAGATCTCGGCGCCGCTGGCCGACGTGCTGCTGTTCTCGCGCCCGTGGGGCTTCGAGCTGGCCGACGTCACGGTGCCGGTGCACTGGTGGCACGGCGACGCGGACCACATCATCCCGTTCGACCACGGCGTCCACGCCGTGACCCGCCTCCCCGACGCCCAGCTGCACGTCCTCCCAGGCGAGAGCCACCTCGGCGGCCTCGGCGCCGGCGAGGAGATCCTCGTCACCCTCCTCGAGCACTGAACCCCGCCCGGGCGGTGCTTCCCGCACGTCCCGCACCGTCCAGCGTCTACCGTTCGACCCCGTGATCCTCTCCGACCGCAGCATCCGCGAGGCCCTGGCCGACGGCCGCATCGAGATCGACCCGCTCGACGAGTCGTGCATCCAGCCCTCGTCGGTCGACCTCACGATCGACCGCTACTTCCG
>DATMGQ010000271.1:0-4001 GCA_035555395.1 Acidimicrobiales bacterium | reverse complement strand
GTCGACGAGCACGGCGAGCGAGTCGTAGACCGCCTGGCGCGACACCGCGCCGATCTCGGTGCGCACGGCGTCGATCACGCCGTCGGCGGTGCCGTGGGGGCGTTCGCCGACCGCTCGCAGCACGGCGAGCCGCTGCGCCGTGACGTGCAGGCCGTGGGCCCGCAGCAGCTCGGCCGGAGCCGGAGCCGACGGATCGGACATGGGGCCATGGTCTGCCTACTTCTGGACTCTGTCAAGAAGTCGTCCCGGTCTGTTCACCGGACCTTCGGCGGCGCGCCAGCCCCTAGCCTCCCCGGCGTGACCGACCCCTCCTCTCCCAGGTCCGGGCCGGTGTGGCGGGTCGGTCGAGCCGAGCACCACCCCGACCGCCACGAGCTGCGCGTCGCGATCGACGGGGAGGATGTCGTCGTGCGGGCGCCCGGCCACCGCCTGGCCGACGTCCCCGAGGCGTGGGCCACGCTGCTGGCCATCCCCGCGGCTCGGACCGGCGCCACCGTCGAGCTGCCGGCGGCCGTCGACCCGCGGTGGCTCGCCGGCGCCCAGGAGAACGTGGCCCAGGCGGCGGGCTGGTGGGGCGGCGACGACGTCCTCGGCCTCCAGACCCCGCGGCCGACGATCTGGCCGCGCACCCAGCGCTTCCTCGGGCTGGGCCCGAACCCCGCACGGGGACGGGCCCTCTGCTTCACCGGCGGCGTCGACTCGTTCTTCTCGCTCCTCGCGGGTGACCACCGGCCGACGCACCTGCTGTTCGTCCACGGCTACGACCTCCCGCTCGACGACGTGGACCGGCGGGCGGCGGCCAGCCAGGCGATCCAGGCCGTGGCCGAGGCCCGGGGGCTCGTGCCCCTCGAGGTCGAGACGAACCTGCGCCACCACCACTGCTTCGCGCAAGCCAGCTGGGAGCACACCCACGGCGCGGCGCTCGTGTGCATCGCCCTGCTCCTGCGCGGGGAGCTCGGCGCGCTCGTGATCCCGCCCTCCTACGCCACGAGCCGGCTCATCCCGTGGGGCTCGCACCCGGAGCTCGACGAACGGTGGAGCCTGCCGGGGGTCCTCGCCGTCGAGCACGGCGACGCCGGGCCGTTCCGCCGCGAGCGGCTGCGGGCCGTGGCCACCGACCCGCTGGTCCACGCGCACCTTCGGGTGTGCTGGGCGCACCTCCAGCCCGGAGTGAACTGCGGCCGCTGCGAGAAGTGCGTGCGGACGATGATCGACCTCGAGTACCTCGGCCAGCTCGACGCGGTGGCCACGTTCCCGCACGACCGGGACCTCCCCGAGCTGATCGACGCCATGACCGTGCTGCCGGCGTCGATCGTGCCGATGTGGCGGGACCTGGGGAACCTCCCGATCCGGCCTGAGGTCGTCGCGGCGATCGAGCGGCTGCTGGCCCGGACCGACGCGTCGCTGGTCACACCAGGCTGAGCGACCACTCGGTGTACTCGCCGGCGACGGCCATCCCGAGCGAGCGGTAGATCCGCTCGCCGTGGTCGCCGGCGAGCGCCACGGTGCCGAGCGTCCGGTCCTCGGCGTCCGCCCGAGCGAGCAGCGTCGACGTGACCCGGCGGGCGATGCCCTCGCGCCGCCGGTCCGGGCGCACGAGCAGGTTCTTGAGGCGCAGCAGCCCGCCGACCTGCAGGGTGCCGACCACGGCGACCGGTTCGCCGCCGTCCCAGGCGACGAACAGCGCCAGCGCCCCCGACTCGGCGCGGCGCTCCTCGCCGACGAGGTAGGCCTCGGCGTCGACGGGGTGGCCATCGGGCGCGGCGGTGGCCGCTCCGGCCACCACCCGGCGAGCGGTCCGTCCCGCCGCACCGTCCGCGGGTCGCAGCTCGATGCCGTCGCCATCGGGCCGACGGCCGACGTAGGCGAGCTCCTGCCGCGGGGTCAGGCCGCCCACCCGGCAGCGGTCCGCCGCCGGTCCGGCCGGGTCGAGCCCGTACACCCGCAGCACCGGCGCCCCGCCTCGCGCGCGGCGGTCGCCGCGGCATCGACCCAGTCGTCCGCCTTGGCCACGACGTTCGGCTCATCGACCCACACGACCGTCCCGGCGCCCACCCCCGCCGAGCCCGGGAGGTGCAACAGCACCCCGCCGGGCAGCGGTTCGGTCCGCGCGCCCAGCTCGAAGTAGTGCCGATCGGACGCGACGACGGCGGCGAGGAGCGAGGGGTCGGTCACGGTCAGGTGCGCTGGAAGTAGGCCGAGGTGCCGGCCAGGAACGCGATGAGCGCCTGCTCGCCGTTGGCGTTGCTGTCGAGGCTGGCGGTCCACGTCGCCAGCTCGTTCGCCGTCGGCTGCCGGTCGAGGAAGCGGAGGAACTGGTCCCGCACGATCGTCCGCTTGGCCTCGGCCGACGCGAGGAACTGGCGCGCGATCTGGCCCCGCTCGGTCCCGTTGTTCGCCTTCGTCGTCCAGTACGCCTGGCCGGACGGGTCGGGCGTGCGGCCGAGCACGTCCTCGTAGGCCCGGGCGACGAACGCCGCGTTGGTCCCACCGGCCTTGGTGAAGTACTCGTTCGACCCGAACAGCTGGGCGCGGAAGACGCGGAGGCTCCGGCCGTTGCGCAGCGCGCCGATCCAGTAGCTGCGGCCACCCGGATCGGGAACCCGGCGGAGGTACCGGACGAAGACCCGATCGACGTCGGTACCCCGGTACTCGTCCGTGAAGATGATCCCGGTGACGATCGTCGCCCGCGTCGCCGTTCCGGCGGTGAGCTGGTCGCGCACCGCGTCGCGCTCGGCATCGGTGGCGAACCGCAGCAGCAGGTCGCGGACGACCCGGTGGCCGAAGCCCTGGTTCTGGTTCGTCCAGGGCCCGTGCACCTTGTACGTCGCTCCATCGGAGAACGAGACGTTGCCCGAGGCGGCCGAGGCGGTGGTGATGGTCCGGGTGCCGCTGCTCGCGGTGTTGGTCCACACGCCGGCCGGGACGGTGATGTCGATCAGCTCCTTCTCGCTGGTGGTCGTCCCGATGGTCACGTCCTGGGCCGGCACGACCACGTCGACGAGCGTGCGGGGCGAGACCGGCGACATCCCGTTGGTGCTGGTGTTGATGGCCTCGATGCCCGCTGGGATCGCCTGCTGGCCCATGCGGTTCAGGCTCAGGGTCATCAGCGCCGCCCCGCTGGCGCCGGGCCGGACGCGCACGACGACGTCGTTGTCGATGGAGCGCCCGTAGAAGGTGTCGACGGGGCTGCCGCCCGAGTTGCCGAAGCCGGTGAGGGCACGGCCGCCGAAGCGCAGCGAGTCGTCGTCGCGGATCTGGTCGTCCGCCGGGTCGGTGGCGCCGTTGATGGTGTCGGTGTCGCTCACCGTCTCCACCTCGTCCGCGTTGGGACCGGTGAAGAACGTGTTCGTCCCCGATCCGCCGTTCAGGCGCGAGGGCCGGCTTCCCGCCCGCAGCACGTCGTTGCCCTCGTCGCCGTCGAGGTCGACGAGGACGATCGCAGACCCGATGGTCAGCCCCGTGGCGTCGAGATCGTCGTCGCCCTTGCCGCCGTCCACATCGACGTACTCCACGTTCTTCACCACGTAGGTCAGAGCCGGCGAGCCCGACAGCGCCTGGGCGAAGGTCGTGTTCGCACCGGTCGAGGCGACCGTGAAGTCCTCCGATGCATCGGTCCCGATCAGCGTGGCGTTGTCGAGGGTGCCGGCACCCATCTCGACCGAGGTGTTGATGGCCAGGCCGCGGCGCAGGTAGAGCTGGTCGCTGCCGCCGCCCAGGTCGATCGTGTCGGCGTTCTGGGTCTCGGTCAGCTCGTCGACGCCGTTGCCGAGCGACGCGATCAGCTTCGGCTTCGCCGCGAACGCGGAGGCGTTGAGACCGGAGGCGTCGACCTCCTGCGAGTCGCCGTCGCCGTTCACGGTGACCTGCGTGAGCGCGGCGCAGCTGACCGCCGGCGACGGGGTGAACGTGGTGCTCGCGTTCGCGACGACCACGTTGCCGCCCGTGCACCGGAACGACGCCGACTCGTAGCCGGTCATCGTCACGGTGATGGTGGTCCC
>DATMGQ010000270.1:0-31110 GCA_035555395.1 Acidimicrobiales bacterium | reverse complement strand
CCATCGCCATCGCCGAGGCGCTCGATGCCGAGAAGCTGATCTACCTGACCGACGTGGCCGGCGTCCTCACCGACGTCGCCGACCCGAGCAGCCTGGTGTCGAAGCTGTCGGCGGCACGGGCCCGGCTGCTCATCGCCGAGGGCATCGTCGCCGGCGGGATGATCCCGAAGGTCGAGGCGTGCCTCGACGCGGTGGAGGCCGGCGTCCACTCCGCGCACATCCTCGACGGGCGGATCCCGCACGTCGTCCTGCTCGAACTGCTGACCGACGCCGGTGTGGGCACGATGATCACCCGGGCCGACGAGGGAGCGTCATGACCGCCACCAGCCCGCTGATGCCGACCTACCCGCCGCCAGCGGTCACGTTCGTGAAGGGCAAGGGCGCCCGCCTCTGGGACGACGAAGGCAACGAGTACCTCGACTTCCTGTCGGGGCTCGCCGTCACCGGACTGGGGCACAGCCACCCGGCCGTGGCCCAGGCCCTGGCCATCCAGGCCCAGACCCTGGTCCACACGTCCAACTTGTTCGGCACCCTGCCCGGCCCCGAGGTGGCCGGCACGCTCGACCGCCTCCTCGGCGGCGGCGGCCAGGTGTTCTTCACCAACTCGGGCGCCGAGGCCAACGAGTGCGCCATCAAGCTGGCCCGCAAGTGGGGCGGTCGGGGCAAGCACGTCGTCGTGAGCGCGCTCGGCTCCTTCCACGGCCGCACCCTCGCCACCCTCCACGCCACCGGCCAGCCCCAGAAGTGGGAGGCGTTCCAGCCGCTGCCCGAGGGGTTCCGCCACGTGGCCTGGAACGACCTCGACGCACTCGAGGGCGCGCTCGACCCGTCGGTGGCGGCCGTCCTGGTCGAGCCCGTGCAGGGCGAGGGCGGGGTCAACCCGGCCACCTCCGAGTACTTCCAGGGGATCCGGCGGCTCTGCGACGAGCGCGGCATCCTCTTCATGGTCGACGAGGTCCAGACCGGACTGGGCCGGACGGGGGAGTGGTTCGGCCACCAGCACTTCGGTGTCGTGCCTGACGTGGTCACCACGGCGAAGGCCCTCGGCAACGGCGTGCCGATCGGGGCCTGCTGGGCGAAGGCCGAGGTGGCCTGGGCGTTCCAGCCCGGCGACCACGCCACCACCTACGGCGGCCAGCCCCTCGCCGCGGCGGCCGCCCGGGCCGTGCTCGCGGTGATGGAGGCCGAGGACGTCCCCACCCGGGCCGCCAAGGCTGGCGCCACCCTCACGGCGGCCCTCGCCGCCGACCCGCACGTGGCCGAGGTCCGGGGCCTCGGGCTGCTCGTCGCCGCCCAGCTGGTCGATGGCCTCGACGCCGGGCTCGTGGCCAAGGCCGCGCTCGAGCAGGGCCTCGTCGTGAACGCCGTGACCCCCACCGCCCTGCGGCTCGCCCCGAACCTGCTCGTCACGGACGAGGAGATCGCCGAGGCGTGCGAGAAGCTCGCCGCCGCTTACGCCGCCGTGGAGGCCTCGGCATGACGCGCCACCTGCTCGAGGTCGACGACCTCACCGCCGAGGAGCTCCTCCAGGTCCTCGACCGCTGCACGTCGGCCCACCCGATCCGGGTCCTCGAGGGCCGGGGCGCGGCCCTGATCTTCGAGAAGCCGTCGAACCGCACCCGCAACTCCACGGAGATGGCGGTCGTGGAGCTCGGCGGCCACCCGATCTACCTGACGCCCGACCAGGTCGACATCGACGGCCGCGAGACGGCGGAGGACGTCGCCCGCACCCTCGCCTGCTACCACTCGGTGATCGCCGCCCGCGTGTTCGACCACCAGGTGCTCGAGCGGATGGCCGGCGCGGTGGCGATCCCGATCGTGAACCTGCTGTCGGACCTGAGCCACCCGCTCCAGGCGATCGCCGACCTGCTCACGATCCGCACCGAGTTCGGCCCCGACCTGGCCGGCCGGACCGTCACCTGGGTCGGCGACTACTCGAACGTGGCCCGCTCCCTCGGCTTCGCCTGCGCCATGCAGGGGATGGCCCTGCGGTTCGCCTGCCCCGACGGCTACGCGCCGCCGGCGGACGACCTGGCCCGCATGCTCGAGCTGGGCGCCCCCGGGGCGGAGCACGACACCGATCCGGTCGACGGCGCCGACGGCACCGACGTGCTCGTCACCGACGCCTGGTACTCGATGGGCCAGGAGGACGAGGCGGTCATCCGCAAGCCGGTCTTCGAGCCGTACCGGGTCGACCAGGCGATGCTCGACCGGGCCGCGCCCGACGCCATCTTCCTGCACTGCCTCCCGGCCCACCGGGGCGAGGAGGTCACCGACGAGGTCCTCGACGGGCCCAAGAGCCGGGTCTGGCCCGAGGCGCAGAACCGCCTGGCCGCCGCCCGCGGCGCCCTCGAGTGGCTCGTCATCGCGTCGGAGGCGGAGCGGTGAGCAAGGCCACCGAGGTGGCACGACCCACCAAGAACCAGCGCCAGCACCTCGTCGCGAAGCTGCTCTCGCAGCACGCGGTCACCAGCCAGGAGCAGCTCGTGTCGCTGCTGGCCGACGAGGGCGTGACCGCGACGCAGGCGACGGTGAGCCGCGACCTCGACGACCTCGGTGCCATCAAGGTCCGGGCCGGGGCAGGGGAGACCGTCTACGCGATCCCCGAGCTCCCGAAGGACCAGCGGGCCCCCGAGGACCACCTCCGCCGCACGCTCGGCGACTGGGTGGTCGAGGTGGCCTCGTCCGGGAACCTGGTCGTCCTGCGCACCCCGCCGGGCACCGCCAACGTCGTCGGCTCGGCCCTCGACCGCTCGGGGATGCCCGAGGTCATCGGCACCGTCGCCGGTGACGACACGCTCTTCGTCGTGGTGGCCGAAGGCCTCACCGGCGCCCAGGTGGCCGACCAGCTCCGTGAGCTGGCGGGCCTGACCTGAACCGACCCAAGATCTGACAACCCAAGAGAACGAAAGAGGAACGAACGTGGCGAAGCGCGTGGTACTGGCCTACTCCGGTGGTCTCGACACCTCCGTGGCCGTGCGCTGGATGATCGAGGAGCTCGGCGTCGAGGTGATCTGCCTCGCCGTCGACGTCGGTCAGGCATCCGACGACTGGGAGGTCGTGAAGGAGCGCGCCAAGGCGGCCGGCGCCCTCGAGGCGATCGTCGTCGACGCCCGCAAGGAGTTCGCGGAGGACTTCGTGGCCCCGGCCCTGAAGGCCAACGCCATGTACGAGGGCCGCTACCCGCTGGTCTCGGCGCTCAGCCGGCCCGTCATCGTCAAGCACCTCGTCGAGACGGCCCGGTACCACGGCGCCCAGGCCGTCGCCCACGGCTGCACCGGCAAGGGCAACGACCAGGTCCGCTTCGAGGTCGGCGTGCGCTCGCTCGCCCCGGACCTCGAGGTGATCGCCCCCGTCCGCGGCTGGGGCATGACCCGCGAGGACTCGATCCACTACGCCTACGACCACCAGATCCCGATCGTCGCGACGAAGGAGAAGGTGTACTCCATCGACGACAACCTCTGGGGCCGCGCCATCGAGTGCGGTGAGATGGAGGACCCCTGGGCCGTCCCGCCGCAGGGGGTGTGGCTGCTCACCAAGCCCACCGAGACCGAGCCGCGCGACGTCGTCATCGGCTTCGAGCAGGGCATGCCGGTGTCGATCGACGGCGAGCAGCTCGGGATGCTCGACGTCATCGAGAAGCTCAACACCATCGTGGGCGCCTACGGCTGGGGCCGTATCGACATGGTCGAGAACCGGCGCGTCGGCATCAAGAGCCGCGAGACCTACGAGTGCCCGGCGGCGCTCGCCCTGATCCTCGCCCACAAGGACCTCGAGTCCATCTGCCTCGAGCGCGACCTCGACCGCGAGAAGGCCCGCATCGAGCCCCGCTACGCCGAGCTCATCTACGACGGCCTGTGGTTCAGCCCGCTCAAGGAGTCGTTCGACGCGTTCGTCGACAAGAGCCAGGAGTTCGTCACCGGCGAGGTCCGGCTGCGGCTCAGCCCGGACTCGTGCATCGTCACCGGCCGGCGCTCGGAGCACTCGCTCTACGACTACGAGCTCGCCACCTACGACGCCGAGGACTCGTTCCGCCACGAGGACTCCGCCGGCTTCGTCCGCCTGTGGGGCCTCGGCCTCCAGACCTGGTCGTCGCGGCAGGCCAGCAAGCGCGCCTCGAACTGATGTCCGACCTCACCGAGGGCGACGGCAAGACGCTGTGGCACGGTCGGTTCGCCGACGGGCCCGCCGAGCAGCTGCTCGCCTACACCGTCTCGCTGCCGTACGACCAGCGCCTCTACCCCGATGACATCGCCGGCTCGCGCGCCCACGTGCGCGGGCTGGTGCGGGGCGGCCTGCTCGACGGCGACGAGGCGGCGGCGATCTTCGCCGCCCTCGACCAGGTCGAGGAGGAGCTGGCCGGCGGGACCTTCGAGTTCGGTCCCGCCGACGAGGACATCCACACCGCGGTCGAGCGGCGGGTCACCGAGATCGCCGGAGCCGCGGGCGGCAAGATCCACACCGGCCGCAGCCGCAACGACCAGGTGGCCACCGACCTGCGCCTCTACACCAAGCGGGCGCTGGGCGAGGTGGCCGAGGCCGTGCTCGCCCTCCAGCAGGTCCTGCTGGCCCGGGCCGATGCGGCCGGCGACGCGTACCTGCCCGGCTACACCCACCTCCAGCGGGCCCAGCCCGTGCAGCTGCGCCACCACCTCCTGGCCCACGGCTGGGCGCTGGCCCGCGACCTCGACCGCCTGCTCGACACCCGCAAGCGCGCCGACGTGTCGCCGCTGGGCGCCGGCGCCCTCGCGGGCTCCTCGCTCCCACTGGACCCGTCGGGCACCGCCAAGGATCTGGGCTTCGAGAACGTGTTCGAGAACTCGCTCGACGCGGTGAGCGACCGCGACTTCGTGGCCGAGGCGCTCTTCGACCTCGCCCTGCTGGGCATCCACCTCTCCCGCATCGGCGAGGAGGTGTGCCTCTGGGCGTCGGACGAGTTCGGCTTCCTGAAGCTCGACGACGCCTACTCGACCGGCAGCTCGATGATGCCGCAGAAGAAGAACCCCGACATCGCCGAGCTCGCCCGTGGCAAGAGCGGCCGGCTCATCGGCCACCTCACCGGGCTGCTCACCACGCTGAAGGGCCTGCCGCTCACCTACAACCGGGACCTCCAGGAGGACAAGGAGCCGCTGTTCGACGCGGTCGACCAGATCGTCCTGGCCCTCGCGGCGATGAGCGGCCTGCTGGCCACCTCGACCTTCGTGACCGACCGCATGGCCGAGGCCGCGGACTCGCCCTACGCCGCGGCCACCGACCTGGCCGAGCTCCTCGTCGAGGGCGGGATGCCCTTCCGCGAGGCGCACGCGGTGGTGGGCGAGATCGTCCGCCGGGCGCTCGACGGCGAAGCCACGATGGCCGAGCTCGTCGCCGGCGACCCGCGGCTCGGCGAAGCCGGTGCCGCCATCCTCGAGCCGGGCGTGTCGGTCACGCGCCGCACCACCCGGGGCGGAGCCGGACCGGTGCCGGTGGCGGCCCAGCTCGAGCGCTTCCGCAGCCGCCTCGCCGACGACGCCGCCCGGGTGGCCAGTGCCTGAGGGGGCCGGCCCAGCGGCGGAGGAGGCCTGGCCCTTCCGCGAGCGGATCAAGGTCCGCTACCAGGAGGTCGATCTCCAGAACGTCGTCTTCAACGCCCATTACCTGGGCTTCTGCGACATCGCCAGCGCGGCGTGGATGCACGAGGCCATCGGGTGGACCGGCGTCGGCGATGCCATCGACTGGATGCTCGTCAAGGCCACGGTTGCGTGGCAGGGCTCGGCCACCTACGGCGACGCCCTCGACGTCGACTGCGGCATCGCCCGGTGGGGGAACTCGTCGTTCGACATCGCCTACCGCGGCACGGTGGACGGCGCGCCGGTCTTCACCGCCCTGATCACCTACGTCTGCGTCGTCCCCGGGACGAAGGACGCCACGCCGGTCCCCGAGCGGATGCGATCCCGGCTCTCGTCGGTCCCCTCCGGCGGCTGATCGCCCGATGCGGCGGGGGAGCGCAGCGGCGATCGTCCTCGGCGCGCTCCTGGTGGCGTTGGCCTTCCTGGCCCTCGTCCCGACCCAGGCGCCCTCACGGGACGAGGTCCACACCGCGCAGCAGGTGCGGGACCGCTCGCTCTCCTCACTGGTCGAGGCCATCCCCGACACGCCGGACCGGTCCCCGCCCGCGTACTACCTCGCCATGTGGGCGGCCACGCCGGCGACGGGAGGCGACGTCGTGGCCATGCGGGTCGTCTCGGTCGGTGCGTGGGTGCTCGCCGCGGCCCTGCTGGGATCGGTGGTGCGGCGACACGGCGCGGGCTGGCCTGCCGTCCTGGCGGCCACGGTCGCCCCCACCGCCACGGGCCTCGGGGCCCTCGGCACCTACGCCCGGCCCTACGCGCTGTGCTTCGCCGCCCTCTGCGCCCTGCTCGAGGCGTGGGACGCCTCGCTCGCGCGGTCGTCGCGCGCCCGGGTGGTCCGCGTCCTCCTCGCCGGTTCGGCCGCCGTGCTCCTGAACTACCTCGCCGTCCTGGCGGTCGGCTGCGTCCTCGTCGCCGAGCTGCTCGTGCGCCGGCGCGACCGCACCCGTGGGTGGGGGATGACCGTGGCGCTGGCGGCCACCGCTTGGCCCGTCGTCGCCAGCCTCCCGCTGATCCTCGGTTCGGTCGACGCCCTCCAGGACCTGCCCCGGTCGGTGACCGCCCGGTCCTTCCCCAGCTGGTACCTCAGCGTGCTGGGACCCCTGGTGCCCGGCGCGATCGTCCTCGGGATGGTGGTCGGCGTCACCTGGCTGGCCACGCGGGACCGCTCGGGCGGCGCCGGCACCGGCGCGGCGCCGGCGTCCACCGGCCTGGACCTGGCCCACCCGCGCACCCAGCCGCTCCTCGTGGCCTCGGGGCTGCTCGTCGTCGTCCTGCCGAGCGCGACCGTCGCGGCGATCTGGGTCACGTCCGGGGCGTACCTGTACCGCTACTCGATCGGCGCCCTCGCCGGCCTGGCCGTCCTCGTGGGCGCGGTCGTCGCCCGGCTCGAGCGCTGGCGCCGGTGGGCGGCCGTGGCGGGCGCGCTGCTGGTGGTGGCCTCCATCCCGCTCGCCGTGCACCGGGCCTCCGACGACCGGCTGCCGGCGTCGACCGCCGAAGACCTCAGCACCGACCTGGGCCTGGAGTCGACCTCGGACCTGATCGCGGTGTCGGACGAGTACGTGTACGTCCTGCTCCGGGAGGACGCCCCGGCCTCGGTCTCCGGGCGCACCGTCCTCGGCGGCCCCGCCACCTTCGCCCGCCTGGTGCCGACCTACCACCTCGAGGACATCGACGAACCGGACCGGGACCCGGAGCTCCCCGAGGAGCCCTTCGTCGTGGTCGCCGACCGAGACGAGCTCGCGGCGTACGAGGCCTCGGGGCGCATCGAGGTCCTGGAGGAGCTGGGGGCCGCCCACCTCCGCTACGGCACGACCGATCGGACCCTGGTCGCGGCCCGCGTGGCGTCGAGGGTCCCGTGACCGGGGCCGGGCCTCTCTAGGCTCGGCTCCCGATGTTGCTGCTCGAGAACCAGATCCAGCCCTACGCATGGGGCTCCACCGACGGGATCGCGTCCATCGTCGGCACGGCGCCCTCCGGCGGCCCCGAAGCGGAGCTCTGGATCGGCACGCACCCCGCGGCACCGTCCCGGGTGGTCGGTGACCCCGAGGGCCGCACCCTGGCCGAGGTCATCGCCTCGGACCCGCCGCGGTGGCTCGGGCCCGAGCTGGCCGAGCAGGGCTTCACGGCCCTGCCGTTCCTGCTGAAGGTGCTGGCCATCGGCTGCCCGCTGTCGCTCCAGGCCCACCCGTCGGTCGACCAGGCCCGCGCCGGGTACGCCCGCGAGGACGCCGCCGGCATCGCGCTCGACGCGCCCGATCGCAACTACCGCGACGACGGCGCCAAGCCCGAGGCCCTGGTCGCGCTGCAGACCACCTGGGCGATGTGCGGCTTCCGGTCGCCCGTCGAGGCGGCCAACCTGCTCGCCGGGCTCGGGGTCGCGGAGCTCGACCCGCTCGTGGAGGCGCTCGCCTCCGAGGGCGCCGACGGGGTCCGCACGGTCCTGGCCTGGCTGCTCCGCCTCGAGGGGCCCGCCCGCACGGCGGTGGCCGACGCGGTGGCCGCGTCGGTGTCCCGCTTCCGCAGCGACGACCGCACCGACCCCCGGTGGTGGGTGCAGCGCCTCGTCGCCGCCTTCCCCGGCGACCCGACCGCGGTCGCGCCGCTGCTGCTCAACGTGGTGGCGCTCGACCCCGGCGACGCCGTCCACCTGCCTGCCGGGAACCTCCACGCCTACCTCGACGGGGCAGGCATCGAGATCATGGCCGCCTCGGACAACGTCCTGCGCGGCGGCCTCACCCCGAAGCACATCGACGTCGACGAGCTGCTGTCGGTGCTCCGCTTCGATGCCGGGGTCCCGGACGCGCCAGCGGTGGCCGGGGTGGGCGACCGGCTGCGCACCTACGACGCGGGCGAGGACGCCTTCGCCCTCGCCGTGGTCGAGCCGGGCGACGCACCCGTCTCCCTGGACCCGGCCGGTCCGTCCCTGCTCCTGGCCACGGGAGGCGCGGTGACCATCGAGGGACCGCAGGGCTGCGAGACCGTCGATCACGGCGGCGCGGCGTTCCTGGCTCCGGGTTCGGGCCCCTGGTCGGTTCGCGGGCCGGGCCGGCTCTGGTGGGCCACCACGGGCGACGGCCTGCCCCGATGACCGTCATCCCGGCGTGACCGGCCGCGGCCGACGGCTGGGCCGCCGCTTCTACGCCCGCGACCCCCTGGCGGTCGCGCCCGATCTGCTCAACAAGGTGCTGGTGCACGGGGCGCGAGCCGGGCGGATCGTCGAGGTCGAGGCCTACCGGGGGACCGACGACCCGGCCAGCCACGCCTTCCGCGGCCCGACCCCGCGCACCGAGGTCATGTTCGGCCCGCCCGGCCACCTGTACGTGTACTTCTCCTACGGCATGCACTGGTGCGCCAACGCCGTCACCTCCCGCGACGGCGAGGCCGGCGCCGTCCTCATCCGGGCCCTCGCCCCGTTGCGCGGCGTCGAGGCGATGCACGCGGCCCGGCCGGCCGCCCGCCGCCCGGTGGACCTGGCGAACGGTCCGGCCAAGGCCTGCCAGGCCCTCGGCATCGACGGCTCGCACGACGGCGTCGACCTGGTCGCGCCCGGGAGCGACCTCACCATCGTCGACGACGGCGTCGCACCGCCCCCCGTCCCGGTCGTCGGCCCCCGGGTGGGCATCTCGGTGGCCTTGGAGCACCCGTGGCGCTTCAGCGTCCCCGGCGACCCGCACCGCTCGAAGCCCTGGTGACCGCTCGCCGGCCGTCTCCACGCCGCCCGTCCGCTAGGCAGGGGCGATGACCACGTTCGAGCGCATCGAGGGCAGAGACCCGCGGCTGCAGCCCTCCGACGACCTCCAGGTGGCGCTGGACCACCTCGCTGCCGCCGCCGTCGCCTCGCCGGAGTCGGGCCGCCACCGCGACGACGTCACCGCCTTCGTGCGGGCCCACGCCGACGCCGCTCACCGCACCAACCTCGAGGGCCACCTGACCGGATCGGGCCTCGTGGTCGACGCCTCGGGGGAGCGGACCCTGCTGATGCTGCACCGCAAGCTGGGCCGTTGGTTCCAACCGGGCGGCCACGCCGACGGCGACGCGAACCTGCCGGCCGTCGCCCTCCGAGAGGCCGAGGAGGAGACGGGGATCGACGGCCTCGCGGTCCTCGTCCCGGCCATCGACGTCGACATCCACGAGGTGCGCCCGCCCGAGGAGCCGCCCCACCTCCACCTCGACAGCCGCTACCTGGTGGTCGCGCCGCCGGGCGCGCTCGAGCACGCCAACGAGGAGTCCCTCGCGCTGCGCTGGGTCACCGAGGCCGAGCTCGACGACCTGGATCCGCCGGTCGACGACAGCACCCGACGGCTGGTCCGCCGGGGCCTGGCGGTGGCCCGCACCCTCGCCCGCCCCTGATCCCGGGCCGGCGGCTCAGGTGATCAGCCGACGTCGCCCGGCGTGTCGCAGGCGGGGATGTCGTTCACCTGGGTGAAGATCTGGATGGTCTTGTCGACCGAGTCGCCGAGCTTGCTGGGGCTCAGCAGCATCTGGGCGTTGTCCTCGGTGCGCAGCCGGTCGGCGTAGTCCTCGCGGTCGCTGAGGTAGATCCGCCAGTCGGCGATCCAGCCCTTCATCGTGATCGCGGCGTCGCCGCTCTCGGGAGCGTCGGCCTCGATGTCGTCGATGAACCGGCCGACCAGCACGTTGGCGTCGTCGAGCACGTCGGCCCGCTCGGCCTGCGAATCGAGGCCGGCGGCGTTCGGCAGGTCGTCGAGGTCGTCGCGCAGCGCCTGGCACCGGTCCTCGAGCGCTCCGGCGTAGGTGCGGTCCTGGAGGTAGTCGGGATTGTCCTTCTTCGCGGCGCCGGAGAAGATCCAGATCCAGAAGATGACCATGAGCACCACGGCGCCGATGGCGAGGCCTCGGCCCCAGGTGAAACCCATGCGGTAGGGACCCTCGTCCTCGCTGGGCGAGGACGGCTTCTTGGGGGTCCGGACGTCGACCATCGACCAAGCCTCGCCGGTCGGTGCCCTGCGGGTCCAAACCACCGGAACCGATGCGGTGGGACCAGCATCGGCCATGCGACGATGGCGCCCATGACCGACGCTTCCCTCTTGCAGGACCTCAAGGACCGCGGGCTGGTCCAGGAGTGCACCGACGAGTCCGGCCTCGCCGCCCGGATGGCCGAGGGGCCCATCACCGTCTACAACGGCTGCGACCCGACGGCCGACAGCCTCCACGTCGGCAACCTCCTCGGCCTGCTGGTCCTGCGCCGCTTCCAGGAGGCCGGGCACCGGCCCCTGGCCCTGGTGGGCGGCGCCACCGGCATGATCGGCGATCCCAGCGGCCGCTCCGAGGAGCGCAACCTCCTCGACGAGGCGACGCTGGCCGGCAACGTGGCCGCCATCAAGGCGCAGATCTCGCGCATCATCGACCTGTCCGGCGGCCCGACGGGCGGCGAGCTGGTGGACAACCGGGACTGGACCGAGGGGGTGTCGTACCTCGACTTCCTCCGGGAGGTCGGCAAGCACGTGACCGTGGGGACGATGCTCGCTCGGGAGTCCGTGAAGAACCGGATGGCCTCCGAGCACGGCATCTCCTACACGGAGTTCAGCTACATGCTCATCCAGGCCAACGACTTCCTGCACCTGGAGGCCGACCACGGCTGCCAGCTCCAGGTGGGCGGCTCGGACCAGCTCGGCAACATGATCGGGGGCATCGACCTGATCCGGCGCGTGCGCCAGAAGCCGGCGTGGGCGCTGGCCTGGCCCCTGCTCACCGCCGCCGACGGCACCAAGCTGGGCAAGACCACCGGCGCCCGCATCTGGCTGGACCCGGCGAAGACGAGCCCGTACCAGTTCTTCCAGCACTGGGTGAGCACCGACGACCGCCAGGTCGACCAGTTCCTCAAGCAGTTCACGCTCCTCCCACTGGCCGAGATCGCCGAGGTGGTGGCTGCCCACGAGGCCGAGCCCGGGCGACGCCACGCCCAGCGTCGGCTGGCCGAGGAGGCCACCGCCCTGGTGCACGGGGCCGGCGAGGCCGCCACGGCCGTCCGGGTCTCCGAGCTGCTCTTCGGTGCCGACCCGACCCTGGCCACCGCCGAGCAGCTGGCTGCGGTGGGGCGCGAGGTCCCCACGCTCGTGATCGACCGGGACGAGCTCGGTGCCGGGGTCGACCTCGTGGACCTGCTGGCGCGCGACGAGCTGCTGGTGGCGTCCAAGGGGGAGGCCCGGCGGGCCATCGCCCAAGGTGGCGTGACGGTGAACGGCGAGCGGGCGGGGGAGGGCCGGGCCGTCGGCCAACCCGATCTGCTGCACGGCCGGTACGTCGTCGTCCGCAAGGGCAAGAAGGCGTACGGCCTGCTCGAGGCCCGCTGAGCCCAGTGTTTCGGCGGTGTTACGGATGGCACACCACCTCGATTTGGACCGAACCTCGCAACCTGCCTAAGTTGTCTCTTGTTCGCCCCAAGGACACACCGGAGCAGCTCAGCCGCAAGGTTGACAGCGCCGAGCGAAAAGCCTAGGGTGACAGCCCGCCCCGAGCGGCCGCCACAAGCGGAAGCACGGAGCACACGGTAGCAACAGCCTCACGAGGCTGACTACCGAGCGGCCTGCCCAGCGCAGGTGAGCGCACCTTGAGAACGGAATAGAGGACGAAAAAGCAAATGCGGGCGACCGCAGTGCTGCTCTCCACGAGCATCAAGCGCTGCGGCCGTTTAATAAACAATAATTACGCATCAAGGACAACAAACCACGTTAGTGGGTTGGACTGATGCCAGTCACCGAGAGGTTCAGGCCTCGAGGTGGCTCTCCGATTTGAAGACGGTCCATCAGCTTGCTGGTGGGCCTTCTGACGGTCTTGATGGAGAGTTTGATCCTGGCTCAGGACGAACGCTGGCGGCGTGCCTAACACATGCAAGTCGAACGAGGTCCATCCTTCGGGAGAAGACCTAGTGGCGAACGGGTGAGTAACACGTGAGAAACCTGCCCCGAAGACCGGGATAACCCTCCGAAAGGAGAGCTAATACCGGATACCCCCACCGAGCCGCATGGTTTGGTGAGGAAATGGATTCCGCTTCGGGAGGGTCTCGCGGCCTATCAGCTAGTTGGTGGGGTAACGGCCCACCAAGGCATCGACGGGTAGCTGGTCTGAGAGGACGATCAGCCACACTGGGACTGAGACACGGCCCAGACTCCTACGGGAGGCAGCAGTGGGGAATCTTGCGCAATGGGCGAAAGCCTGACGCAGCAACGCCGCGTGGGGGATGAAGGCTCTCGGGTTGTAAACCCCTTTCAGCAGGGACGAATTCAGACGGTACCTGCAGAAGAAGCTCCGGCTAACTACGTGCCAGCAGCCGCGGTAACACGTAGGGGGCAAGCGTTGTCCGGATTTATTGGGCGTAAAGAGCTCGTAGGTGGCTGAGTAAGTCGGATGTTAAATCCCCAGGCTCAACCTGGGACACCACCCGATACTGCTCTGGCTAGAGTCCGGTAGGGGAGCGTGGAATTCCTGGTGTAGCGGTGAAATGCGCAGATATCAGGAGGAACACCAGCGGCGAAGGCGGCGCTCTGGGCCGGTACTGACACTGAGGAGCGAAAGCGTGGGTAGCAAACAGGATTAGATACCCTGGTAGTCCACGCCGTAAACGTTGGGCACTAGGTGTGGGGTCTATTCAACGGACTCCGTGCCGTAGCTAACGCATTAAGTGCCCCGCCTGGGGAGTACGGCCGCAAGGCTAAAACTCAAAGGAATTGACGGGGGCCCGCACAAGCAGCGGAGCATGTTGCTTAATTCGAGGCAACGCGAAGAACCTTACCTGGGTTTGACATGTAGAGAAAAGCCATAGAGATATGGTGTCCTTCGGGGTTCTACACAGGTGGTGCATGGTTGTCGTCAGCTCGTGTCGTGAGATGTTGGGTTAAGTCCCGCAACGAGCGCAACCCTTGTCCTATGTTGCCAGCACGTCATGGTGGGGACTCGTAGGAGACTGCCGGGGTCAACTCGGAGGAAGGTGGGGACGACGTCAAATCATCATGCCCCTTATATCCAGGGCTGCAAACATGCTACAATGGCCGGTACAAAGGGCTGCGAAACCGCGAGGTGGAGCGAATCCCATAAAGCCGGTCTCAGTTCGGATTGGAGTCTGCAACTCGACTCCATGAAGCTGGAGTTGCTAGTAATCCCGGATCAGCAACGCCGGGGTGAATACGTTCCCGGGCCTTGTACACACCGCCCGTCACACCATGAAAGTTGGAAACGCCCGAAGCCAGTGGCCGAACCCGCAAGGGACGGAGCTGTCGAAGGTGGAATCAGCGATTAGGGTGAAGTCGTAACAAGGTAGCCGTACCGGAAGGTGCGGCTGGATCACCTCCTTTCTAAGGAGTCATCGTCATCCAGATGTGGTGACGGATTCCCAAGTTGAAGCATTTGCTAGTTGGGTCCAAGCGTTCTGATCATCGATCGAGGTTCATCCTCTCCATGGTCAGCCGACTTGGATCGTTCCGTCCTCTGTTCCGTTCTGAAGGTGTGCTCCACAGGCCCTCGCCACTTGGCGGGGGCCTTCGTGCGCCCTTCAGGACCGGGTTCGCCTGGTCCGATGGAGCCCCTTGAGAACTGCATAGCGAGCACGAGCATCTTTGTTCTTCCAAGCTACAAAGAGCCAACGGTGGATGCCTTGGCGTCTACTACCGATGAAGGACGTGTCCGGCTGCGAAAAGCCACGGTCAGCTGCCTAGAAAGCGTTACGAACCGTGGATGTCCGAATGGGGAAACCCAGCACCTTAGCGGGTGTTACTCCCGTGTGAACACATAGCACGGGTAGAGGGAACCGGGGGAATTGAAACATCTCAGTACCCCGAGGAAAAGAAAACAAACGTGACTCCCTGAGTAGCGGCGAGCGAAACGGGATCAGCCCAAACCGAAGTGGTGTCATAGCCTGGTGGCGTTGCCACTTCGGGGTCGTGGGATTCGAGAGACGGTGCACCAGAGCCGTCACAGAGTTACCAAGTTGATGCGTAGTGGAAGCGTTTTGGAAAAGCGCGCCGCAGTGGGTAAGAGCCCCGTACACGAAACGTATTCAGCCTCTGCTCGAGTGTCCCAAGTAACGCCGGGACCGTGAAAACTGGCGTGAATCTGCGAGGACCACCTCGTAAGGCTAAGTATACGTAGACGACCGATAGCGCACCAGTACCGTGAGGGAAAGGTGAAAAGTACCCCGGGAGGGGAGTGAAATAGTACCTGAAACCGTTGGTTTACAATCAGTCAAAGCGTCGTCACCTTCGGGTGGCCGCGATGGCGTGCCTTTTGAAGAATGAGCCAGCGAGTTACGGTACGTGGCAAGGTTAACCAGTGATGGGGAGCCGGAGCGAAAGCGAGTCTGAATAGGGCGATCTAGTCGCGTGCTGTAGACCCGAAGCCAAGTGATCTATCCATGGCCAGGTTGAAGCGGGGGTAAGACCTCGTGGAGGACCGAACCCACCTAGGTTAAAAACTGGGGGGATGAGCTGTGGATAGGGGTGAAAGGCCAATCAAACTTGGTGATAGCTGGTTCTCCCCGAAATGCATTTAGGTGCAGCGTCGTGTGTTCAGTCATGGGGGTAGAGCACTGAATGGGTTAGGGGGCCTACAAGCTTACCGACCCCAATCAAACTCCGAATACCATGACTCCAGAGCACGGCAGTGAGACCGCGGGGGATGAGCTTCGCGGTCGAGAGGGAAACAGCCCAGATCGCCGGCTAAGGCCCCTAATTCTGGACTAAGTGGAAAACGATGTGAGATTGCCCAGACAGCCAGGAGGTTGGCTTAGAAGCAGCCACCCTTGAAAGAGTGCGTAACAGCTCACTGGTCGAGTGATCTTGCGCGGATAATGTAACGGGGCTCAAGTCCAGAGCCGAAGCCGCGAATTCACGCTTTGCGTGAGTGGTAGGGGAGCGTTGTATGTGCAGCGAAGCGGCGGTGTGAACCAGTCGTGGAGCGCATACAAGTGAGAATGCTGGCATGAGTAGCGAGAGAGGGGTGAGAAACCCCTCCGCCGTAAGCCCAAGGGTTCCTGGGGAAGGCTAATCCACCCAGGGTAAGTCGGGAGCTAAGGCGAGGCCGACAGGCGTAGTCGATGCACAACAGGTTGATATTCCTGTACCGACGTGTGCGCGCCCAAACCAAGTTCCGGTTGCTAAGGGGCTGTCTCCTTCGGGAGACGAACCGACCCACTGGAAGGCGGTTAGCAATGAGGGGACGCAGGAGGATAGGTGAGCCCAGGCGATGGTTGTCCTGGGGTAAGCGTGTAGGGAGAGGTCCAGGTAAATCCGGCCCTCATACATCCTGAGACGCAATGCCGAGCCGATTTAGGCGAAGTCACTGATTCCATGCTGCCAAGAAAAGCCTCTAGCGAGCTCACACGTCGCCCGTACCCCAAACCGACACAGGTGGGCGGGTAGAGAATACCAAGGCGATCGGGAGAACTATGGTTAAGGAACTCGGCAAAATGCCTCCGTAACTTCGGGAGAAGGAGGACCCCATTAGGGTGAAGGACCTTGCGTCCGGAGCTCGAAGGGGTGGCACAGACCAGGGGAAAGCGACTGTTTACTAAAAACACAGCAGCGTGCGAAGTCGCAAGACGATGTATACGCTGTGACGCCTGCCCAATGCCGGAAGGTTAAAGGGAAGGGTTAGTCCGCAAGGGCGAAGCTCTGAACTGAAGCCCCGGTGAATGGCGGCCGTAACTATAACGGTCCTAAGGTAGCGAAATTCCTTGTCGGGTAAGTTCCGACCTGCACGAATGGCGTAACGACTTTCCTACTGTCTCAACCATAGACCCGGCGAAATTGAAGTACGAGTAAAGATGCTCGTTAGCTGCAGAAGGACGGAAAGACCCCGTGGACCTTTACTATAGCTTGATGTTGAGTTTTGTTATGTGTTGTGTAGGATAGGTGGGAGACTTGGAAGCATTGGCGCCAGCCAGTGTGGAGTCAACCTTGAAATACCACCCTGCTCATGACGGAGCTCTAACCCACGTCCCTGATCGGGATGGGGAACAGCGTCAGGTGGGTAGTTTGACTGGGGCGGTCGCCTCCTAAAGAGTAACGGAGGCGCCCAAAGGTTCCCTCAGGCTGGTTGGCAATCAGCCGTCGAGTGCAATGGCACAAGGGAGCTTGACTGCGAGACCTACAAGTCGAGCAGGTGCGAAAGCAGGGCATAGTGATCCGGCGGTTGCGTGTGGAAGCGCCGTCGCTCAACGGATAAAAGGTACCCCGGGGATAACAGGCTCATCTTCCCCAAGAGTCCATATCGACGGGAAGGTTTGGCACCTCGATGTCGGCTCATCGCATCCTGGGGCTGAAGCAGGTCCCAAGGGTTGGGCTGTTCGCCCATTAAAGCGGTACGCGAGCTGGGTTTAGAACGTCGTGAGACAGTTCGGTCCCTATCCTCTGCAGCCGGAGGAAACTTGAGAAAGCCTGTCCCTAGTACGAGAGGACCGGGATGGACGTAGCTCTCGTGTGTCAGTTGTCCTGCCAAGGGCATTGCTGATTAGCGACCTACGGAAGGGATAAGCGCTGAAAGCATCTAAGTGCGAAGCCTGTTTCTAGATGAGGTTTCCCACTGGGTTAACCAGGTAAGGCCCGTGATAGACCAACACGTTGATAGGCCGGAGGTGTAAGCGTGGTAACACGTTCAGCCGACCGGTACTAATCGGCCGAGGGCTTGGATTTGCAATGAAGTTCGTGCTCGCTATGGAGTCCTCGAGGGCTCGAGCGCCATCTGGCGCTCGCCCTTGACAAAGGTTTCGGTGACTATCGCGTCTGGGTCACACCCGTTCCCATCCCGAACACGGAAGTTAAGCCAGACTGCGCCGATGGTACTTGGGTGGATTCGCCCTGGGAGAGTAGGTCGTCGCCGGATTTCTTCGAGGAGGCCCCCCACTTCGGTGGGGGGCCTCTTCCCGTTTTCGGCTCGGCCGCCGGCCGATTCACCTCGTGCCTCGGCGAGACGGCAGTCGGCTGTCGCCTCAGCCGCCTGCCGGCGGCTGGTCGGGGAGGCGGAGCCCCGCGAGGACCTCGAGCTCGGAGGCGTCGGGCCAGCGCCTGGTGATCATCCGGGGCGGCACGAGGCCTGGGACGGGCTGCCAACAGGCCCGGCACACCCGCTCGACGACGTCCCACCGGACCCGCAACGACGTCGGCGTCCCCTCGACCGACGTCGGCAGCGCGAAGAGCTCGACGACGTCGGCGACCGGCAGGACGGTGATGCGGCCTTGGGCCCAGACGGTGGCGGTGCAGGCCGTGCTCCGAGCGATCGGGACGGCCACGAGATCGGCGACCACCAGTGCGTCGGCCTGGCCGGTGCGCCCCATCTCCACCATCAGCTCGTCGCGTTGGCGTGCGGCGGCTCGGACGTCGGCGTCCACCAGCGCGTGCGCTCGCTGCGGGTAGGTGCGGGGGTTGTCGGCGCCGCCGGCCCAGGAGGGCGATCCCCACGGCGGGACCCGGGGCCTCGACGGCTCGGGTGGGGGAGGGGGTGGGCCGGGGTCGGTCACGTCCCCGACCCTACGAGGGGCGGGTCGTCAGGCGGCTGCGGCGGCGGCCGCCTCGTCCTCGGCCAGGTAGGAGGCGAGCAGGTCGCGCTCGGCTTCGGGCTTCGGGAAGAGGAACCAGACGAGGAGCCCGCCGATGAACACCGCGGCGAGGCCGGCGAGGTACGCCTTGTCCTGGCCGTCGACGAACGCCTGGCGGGCGGCCTCGATGATCTGGTGCGAGTACTGCGGGTACTGCTCGGCGGTGATCTCGGCGCTCGAGAACGACTTGGTGAGCTGGGCCTGGACCGACGACGAGACCTGGTCGGCATCGGGCGAGCTGGCGATCTGGCTGGTGAAGGCCTTGGCGTAGCCCGCGGTGAGCACGGCGCCGAGCAGCGACTGCATGACCGCGCCGCCCAGGTCGCGCTGGAGGTCGGCGGTGCCCGAGGCCATGCCGGCCTTCGAGACGGGGACCGAGCTGGTGAGCGACCGCGATGCCGGTGTGCCGGCGAGCCCGACGCCGATGCCCAGGAGGGCATAGGCGAGGGCGACCACGGCGTAGTGGGCGTGGTCGGTCCAGAGCGTGAACATCGTCAAGAAGCCCAGGAAGCAGAAGGCGTAGCCGACGAGCAGGGTGAAGCGGGCGCCTCGGACCTCGACGAGCTTCGCCGAGCGGGGCGCGGCCACGATCATCATGAGGGCGGCCGGGAGGATGGCGGCGCCGGCGCTGAGGGTGTCGTACTCCAGCACGTTCTGGAGGAACTGCTGGCCGATGAACATCGCCCCCATGAGCGAGCCGAACACGATGATCCCGGCGCACGCGGCCACCCAGAAGATCCGGCGGGCGGCGACGTCGAGGTCGTAGAGCGGGTTCGCCACCCGCCGCTGGCGGATGAGGAAGCCGACGCCGGCGGCGAGGGCGATCGCGAACAGGCCGAGGGCCATCTCCCGCTTGCTCGGCAGGGGAGCGAAGTTGATGGCCAGCACCAAGCCACCGACCAGGATCGCGGAGAGGATGCCGCCCAGGTTGTCGACGGGCTCGGTGGCCTCGTTGACGTGAGCGGGCACGAAGCGCAGTGCCAGCAGCAGCGCCACCAGGGCGAGCGGGAGGGTCACGAGGAAGACCGAGCCCCAGTAGAAGTGCTCGAGGAGGGCGCCCGACACGAGCGGGCCCAGCGACGAGATGGCCCCGCCGAGGGCCGACCAGAGGGCGATCGACTTGGTGCGGCCCGGGCCGGACCAGAGGGCGGTGATCAGCGCCAGGGTGGTGGGGTAGGCCATGCCGGCCGAGACGCCGCCGATCAGGCGGGCGGCGATGAGGACCTGCTCGTTCGGGGCGACCGCAGCGAGGATGCAGGCCGGGACCGACAGCGAGACGCCGATGATCAGCATCATCTTGCGCCCGTAGCGGTCGCCCAGGGCACCGAGCCAGAGCACGGACGCGGCCAGCCCGAGCGAGTAGCCGACGGCGATGAGGTTGAGCGACGACTGCGACGCGTCGAACGCCTTGCCGATGTCGGGCAGGGCCACGTTGGCGACCGCCAGGTTCAAGTTGGCGACGGCTGCGACCAGGATCAGGGCGACCAGGACCATGCCGGCCTTGTCCGGTGAGCGGTCCGCCGCTCCGGACGTGGCCGCCGGTGGGGCTGCTGGGGTGTCGGCCACGGGTGTACTTCCCTCCTGGCGGGTGCCTGCCTGTTCACCCCGCTCGTCGGAAACCTATCCGAACGACCTGCCCGGATAGGGTGACGCCGTGGCCCCGAACGATCGATCTTCGTCGCGCGGCGGCACTGGAGGAAGGAAGCCCAGCACCGGGTCCCGTTCCGGTGGTGCTGGCGCTCGCTCCTCCAGCTCCGACAAGGGCGGCAAGCCGCCGTCGGGCGCGCGCAAGGGCGCGCCGCCCAGGAGCAGCAGCGGTTCGCGGAGCGGTTCGGGTTCGGGTCGGCCGGGCGCGGGGCGCCCGCAGGGCGGCCGCGGCCAGGTCGAGCGCGAGGAGGCCCGCACCGCTGGCCCGAAGCAGTGGGGGAGCCTCGGCCGCAAGGGCGCCGGGCGCCTGACCGCCGAGGAGTTCGATGCCCGCGACAGCGTCGGAGCACGCGGCCGCGACGAGCGTCCGGCCCCGGCCCAGCGCGGCTCGGACCCGTGGGTCCGCGTCGACGACGTCCGCGACGAGGCGGCCAGCGCCGTCAGCCGTGGGAAGGCGAAGCCGGCTCCCAAGCCGGCCGGCGCACGGTCGGGCAGCGCCCGCAACGCGCGCAAGCCCCCGACGGAGGGCCCCACCAAGGAGCGGCGCGGCCGGGACTACCGCAAGGCCGGTGCCGGCACCGGCGGGGCCGAGGCCAAGGCCGAGCTGGTGCGCGCCCTCGGCGCGACCCGCGGCAACCGAGCCAACGAGCGGCTCCGCGAGGCGGCCCACGCCTTCGAGCGCGAGCGCTACACCGAGGCGCGGACGCTCCTGAAGCCCATCGCCGAGCAGGCGCCCCAGGCCGTCACGGTCCGCGAGCTGCTCGGCCTCACCTACTACCGGCTCGGCCAGTGGAAGCTGGCGGTGCAGGAGCTCGAGGCCTTCCGCCAGTTCACCGGCTCCACCGAGCAGAACCCCGTCCTCGCCGATGCGTACCGCGGGCTGAAGAAGCACACCCAGGTCGAGGAGCTGTGGGACGACCTCCGCGAGGCGTCGCCGTCGGCCGACCTCGTGACCGAGGGTCGGATCGTGATGGCGGGCTCGCTCGCCGACCGCAACAAGCTCGCCGAGGCCATCGCGCTGCTCGAGAAGAGCCACCGCGGCACCAAGAGCCCCCAGGTCCACCACCTGCGCCAGGCCTACGCGCTCGCCGACCTCTACGAGCGCGCCGGCGACATCGCCCGGGCCCGGGAGCTGTTCCGGTGGGTGGCCGAGCGCGAGCCGGACTTCGCCGACGCCGCCGAGCGCGCCAGCTCCCTGGCCTGACCGTCACACCCCCGGCGTAGGGTCGGGGTTGCGGTCCTGGCGATGGCAGGCGCCGCCAAGCGACCGCCGCTCGCGGTCCGCATCGCTCGACGGTGTTCGGCCGTCCTCCGTTCCGCTTCCGCCGGCCTCGGTCGGCGTGCCCCTGGAGGGTCCCATGAACATCGTCATCGTCCGAGGCGTCCTGTCGCGCCCGCCCGAGCTCCGCGAGCTGCCGTCGGGTGACCGCCTCGGCCAGTTCGAGGTCACGGTCCGCGACGCCGACCGGCCCACGGCGTCGGTCCCTGTCGCGTGGTTCGACCCGCCCGAGCGGGTGCTGGCGCTCGCGTCCGGGGCTGAGGTCGTGGTCACCGGCGAGGTCCGCCGCCGGTTCTTCCGCACGCCGGCGGGCACCGGCAGCCGCACGGAGGTGGTCGCCTCGCAGGTCATCCCCGCGTCGCACCGCAAGCGGGTCCGCGCTGCGTACGAGGCCGTCGCCGCCGCGGTCGCAGCCGACGACGGCTGAGGCGCGGGTGGCGCTCGATCGCCCCGGGCGGGTTGGGCAGCGTCGCGGGGCGTCGGCCAAGATGGAGCCGTCAGCGTCTGACCAGGATGGGGAAACCGCAGCAATGAACCAGGAGCAGCTCGAGCAGGTACGGAACGGGAACGGCTTCATCGCCGCCCTCGACCAGAGCGGAGGCAGCACCCCCAAGGCGCTGAAGCTGTACGGCGTCGAGGAGGACCAGTACTCCGGTGATGCCGAGATGTTCGACCAGATCCACGCCATGCGCAGCCGGATCATCGAGAGCCCGAGCTTCACCGGCGAGCGGGTCGTGGGCGCCATCTTGTTCGAGATGACCATGGACCGCCAGGTCGACGGCGTCGACACCGGCACCTACCTCTGGGAGCGCAAGCACGTCGTGCCGTTCCTCAAGGTCGACAAGGGCCTGGAGGACGAGGCCGACGGCGCCCAGGTCATGAAGCCGATGCCCGAGCTCGACGCCCTCCTCGCCCGCGGCGTGGCCAAGGGCATGTTCGGCACCAAGATGCGCTCGGTCATCAAGCTCGCCAAGCCGGCCGGCGTCGATGCCGTCGTGGATCAGCAGTTCGAGGTCGGGCGCCAGATCCTGGCTGCCGGCCTGGTCCCGATCATCGAGCCCGAGATCGATATCAACAGCCCCGAGAAGGCCGAGGCCGAGGCGCTCCTGAAGGCCGCCATCCTCCGCCAGCTCGAGCAGCAGCCGGCCGATCAGCCGATCATGCTGAAGCTCACGCTGCCCGAGGCCGACGGCTTCTACCAGGAGCTGGTCGACCACCCCAGCGTGCTGCGCGTCGTCGCCCTCTCCGGCGGCTACTCCCGCGAGGAGGCCAACGACCGCCTGGCCCGCAACGCCGGCGTGATCGCCAGCTTCTCCCGGGCGCTGACCGAGGGCCTGTCGGCCCAGCAGAGCGACGCCGACTTCGACGCCACGCTCGACAGCACCATCAAGAGCATCTACGAGGCCTCGATCACCTGATCGGTCCCGCTTCCTGACCTGTCGACGGTGCCCGGCCCGGTGGGCCGGGCACCGTCGCGTCCGGCCTCAGCCGCCGACGTCCTCGATGGTGGCCACGTCGGGTCCCGCGGCGTCGATCGCTGCGGTGGCGCGCTCGGCGCCGGTCGGGTCGTCCTTGAGGTGCTGGTCGTAGAAGGCCAGGGCCGCTCGGGTGACGGCATCGTCGGGGGAGCGGCCGGTGCCCTCGAAGAAGCCGGCGTCGTGGTCGCCGCCGGCGAGGGTCACGAAGCGCACCGGCGCCCCGGCGGCCGCGGCGAGCTCGGCGGCCTGCCGGTCACCGGCGAACGGGACGACCCCGTCGTCCTCGCTGTGGAAGAAGAGGCCGGGGACGTCGGCGCCGTCGGCCGCGACCGCCTCGCCGGCCCCGAGGTCGAACCACATGCCGGCGAACTCGGTGACGGCATCGACGCGGTCGTCGGCGCAGCAGGCGTTGTAGGTCGTGGCGATCGCGGTGATGGCGCCGAACGACTGGCCGCCGAGGCCGATGCGTTCGGGGTCGATGGTGCCGCCCAGCGGGTCCGCGGGATCGGCGGACCGAGCCAGGACCTCGTCGATCACGAAGGAGACGTCGGCGGTCTGCTCCGCGACGCCGCCGTAGTCGGTCCCACCCGGCGCGCCCGTCGTCGACAGGGGGAAGTTCGGGGCCACGACCACGTAGCCAGCCGAGGCCCACGAGGCGAGCGTGTCGAGGTAGTCGCTCCCGGCCCGGGTGCTGCCGTGCCCGAACACGATCAGCGGCGCCGGCGCGCCGAGCGTGGGAGCGTCGGGTCGGAGGACGAGCGCGTCCCGGTAGCCCTCGGACGAGCCGGTGGGGGCCGACGGGTACAGGACGAGGGTCGGGAGGGTGCGCTGGGGGAGCTCGGGCTGGTCGCCGTGCGCGGCGGTGGGCCGGCGGTCGTCGACCAGTTCGAGCTCCTGGCGGCCGACGTCGAACGTGCCGATCTCCTCCGGCTCGCTCGGCGACGGGGCCGATGCCGCGGCAGTCGAGGAGGGCGACGCGGGCGAACCGGCGCCGTCGGACGAACCCGCGCACGCACCCAGCAGCAGCGCGGCGGCGGTGGCGGCCACTGCCGCACGGAGCGGCCCGCCCCGTCGGGGTGGCCGGGATCGGTGGGGTCGCGAGCTCGCCATCGGGGCTGCACGGTACCGGCCGGCCGAGCGGGCATCGGCCCTGCGTGGGCACGGTCCCCCGCAAAGCGGTGTTCGCGTGGATACCCTGCCGAGCGGGGAAGGGGATTCCCCAAGGGGACAACTCGAGGAGGCAACGTGGCCGACCTTGCTCAGTCATCCGACCCGGTCGAGATCGATCAGGTCATCATCCGCTTCGCCGGCGATTCGGGCGATGGCATGCAGCTCACGGGCGACCGCTTCACGTCGGCCAGCGCCGTGTTCGGCAACGACCTGTCGACGCTCCCGGAGTTCCCGGCCGAGATCCGGGCCCCCGCCGGGACGCTCGCCGGGGTGTCGGCCTTCCAGGTCCACATCTCGGACCACGACATCACCACGCCGGGCGATGCGCCCGCGGTGCTGGTGGCCATGAACCCGGCCGCACTGCGCTCGGAGCTCCACCACCTCGTCGACGGCGGCACGGTCATCGTCAACACCGATGCGTTCGAGGAGCGCAACCTGGCCAAGGCGGGCTACCGGTCCGATCCGCTGACCGATGGCACCCTCGACCGGTACACGGTCTACGAGGTGCCGATGACCTCGCTCACCAAGGACGCGGTCGCGCCGCTCGGGGTGAAGCCACGCGACGCCGAGCGCTCCAAGAACTTCTTCGCCCTCGG
Organism: Acidimicrobiales bacterium; assembly: GCA_035555395.1. GTDB lineage: Bacteria > Actinomycetota > Acidimicrobiia > Acidimicrobiales > Iamiaceae > Aquihabitans. Next base: position 6,778 of record DATMGQ010000270.1, on the reverse strand, counting down.
CCTCGTCAGCTGGATGTACACCCGGCCGACCGAGCCGACGCTGACCTGGATCGACGAGAAGTTCGGCAAGAACCCGCAGGTGGCCGCGGCGAACCGGGCGGCCTTCGCCACCGGCCACGCGTTCGGTGAGACGGCCGAGCTGTTCGAGAGCAGCTATGCGGTGCGCCCCGCCGACCACGCGCCGGGGACCTACACGAACATCACCGGCAACACCGCGCTGGCGTGGGGCCTGGTGGCGGCGGGCCAGCTGGCGAAGCTGCCCGTGTTCCTCGGCGGGTACCCGATCACCCCCGCGTCCGACATCCTCCACGAGCTGTCGAAGCACAAGAACTTCGGCATCCGCACGCTGCAGGCCGAGGACGAGATCGCGGGCATCGGGGCTGCGCTCGGCGCCGCGTTCGGCGGGCACCTGGCGGTCACCACCACGAGCGGCCCCGGCATCGCCCTGAAGTCGGAGACGATGGGCCTGGCGGTGAGCCTCGAGCTCCCGCTGCTGATCGTCGACATCCAGCGCGGCGGTCCGTCGACGGGCCTGCCCACCAAGACCGAGCAGGCCGACCTGCTGCAGGCGATGTACGGCCGCCACGGCGAGTCGCCGATCCCGATCGTCGCCTCCTACAGCCCGTCGCAGTGCTTCGACGCGGCGATCGAGGCGGCCCGCATCGCCCTCAAGTACCGCACCCCGGTGCTGCTCCTCTCCGACGGCTACCTGGCCAACGGCTCGGAGCCGTGGCGGCTGCCGGAGCCCGACGACCTGCCCGACATCTCCGTCGAGGTCGCCACCGCGCCGAACCACACCAACGCCGCAGGCGAGCCCGAGTTCTGGCCCTACCTCCGGGACCCGCTCACCATGGCCCGCCCCTGGGCCATCCCCGGCACCCCCGGCCTCGAGCACCGCATCGGCGGCATCGAGAAGGAGGACGGCACCGGCAACATCTCCTACGACCCGGCCAACCACGAGCACATGGTCAACGTCCGCGCCCAGAAGGTGGCGAACATCGCCAACGACATCGCACCGATCGAGGTGTTCGGCGACGTCGACGACGCCGAGCTGCTCGTGATCGGCTGGGGCTCGACGTGGGGTGCCATCGACGGCGGCGTCAACCGGTGTCGCCGGCGGGGGAGGAGGGTGGCCCACACCCACCTCGTCCACCTGAACCCGTTCCCGGCCAACCTCGGCGAGGTGCTGCGGCGCTACCCGCGGGTGGTGGTGCCGGAGCTGAACCTCGGCCAGCTCTCCCGTCTGCTGCGGGCCGAGTACCTCGTCGACGCCCGGTCGGTGACCAAGGTCCAGGGCGTCCCGTTCACCGCCGGCGAGCTCGAGGCGGCCTTCCTGAAGGAGATGGACCAGTGACCGACGTCCTGCCCCCGGCGACCACGGCGAAGGACTGGAGCAGCGACCAAGAGGTCCGGTGGTGTCCGGGCTGCGGCGACTACTCGATCCTGAAGGCCGTGCAGATGCTCATGCCCGAGCTGGGCGGACGGCCCGAGAACACCGTGTTCGTGTCGGGCATCGGCTGCGCCGCCCGGTTCCCGTACTACATGAACACGTACGGCATGCACTCGATCCACGGCCGCGCCCCGGCCATCGCGACGGGCCTGGCCATGGCCCGCGACGACCTCGACGTGTGGGTCGTCGGCGGTGACGGCGACATGCTCTCGATCGGCGGCAACCACCTGATCCACGCGCTGCGTCGCAACGTGAACCTCACGATCCTCATGTTCAACAACCAGATCTACGGGCTCACGAAGGGCCAGTACTCGCCCACGAGCGAGGTGGGGAAGGTCACCAAGTCGACGCCGTTCGGCTCCCTCGACCAGCCGTTCAACCCGGTCAGCGTCGCCCTGGGCGCGGAGGCCACGTTCGTGGCCCGCACCCACGACATGGACCGCAAGCACATGCAGGAGATGTTCCGCCGGGCGCGCGACCACCGGGGTGCCGCGTTCGTGGAGATCTTCCAGAACTGCAACGTCTTCAACAACGGTGCGTTCGAGACCCTCACCGCCCGCTCCGCCCGCGACGACATGCTCATCCCGCTCGTGCACGGCGAGCCGGTCCGGTTCGGCGCCGAGCGGGAGAAGGGCGTGGCGATCGACCCGCAGGGCCGGGCCCAGATCGTGAGCGTGGCCGATGTGGGCGAGGACGCAATCCTCGTGCACGACGAGGCCCGGGCCGAGCCCGGGCTCGCGTTCACGCTGTCGCGGCTGTCGGCTGGTCCGAGCGAGCCGACGCCGATCGGCGTGTTCCGTGCGGTCGAGCGCCCCGACTACGGCAGCGAGACGAACCGGCAGCTGGCGGCCGCCCAGGACCGCTCGGGATCGGGTGACCTGCGGTCCCTCCTGCACAGCCGCCCCACCTGGGACGTCAGCTGACGGTCGGCTCGTCCCGATCGATCCCGCGCGCCTCGGCGTTGCGGGCGAGCGCATCGACCATGCGGGGCACGTGGTCGGAGAACACGCCGTCGAGGCCCATCCGGAGCAGCGCGTCGAGGACGCGGTCGAACTGCGCGTCCCAGCCGAAGGTGCACAGGCCGAAGCGGTGGAACAGGGTGCTCAGCCCGCCGCTCCAGTCGCTGTGGTGGAGGTTGATGGCGTCGATGCGCAGCTCCTGGAGGCGCGCCGCTCGACGCTCCGGTCCCTCCTTGATGCGCGACAGCCGGGTGGAGTCGACCAGTCGGACGTGCGGGGACAGCTCGCGGAGGCCGGCGAGGCGCTCGTGGTCCTGGTCGCACAGCCACAGCCGGTCGGCCATCGACGGGTCCCGACCGAGCGAGTCGGCGATCACGGTCGGGCCCGACCGCGGGTCCTTCAGGTCGAGGGAGAGGTCGAACCCGGTCCCCAGCGCGTCGTAGAGGTCGCCGAGCGACGGGATGTGGGCGGGCAGGTCGGCCCGGGCCGTCTCGGCGATGGGCCGCCGTCGGAGGCGGCCGCCGACCACGCCGTCGTGGTCGAGCACCGCGATCCCGTCGCTGGTGAGCCACACGTCGCTCTCGAGGGCCGTGGCCCCGAGGCGGAGCGCCAGTTCGAAGGCCTCCAGGGTGTTCTCGGGGGCGTTCGCCCGCGCCCCGCGGTGGGCGAAGCCGATGGGTCGTTGGAGACGGGTCGGGAGGCGTGGCGGCACGTCGGACATGGTGGTTCACCAGGGCGCCGAGAGCCAGCACCGACCCCTCAACATCGACGCAGCCTGGCCGATTGAGTCCGGACAGGAAGTCCGGGAGGCACGATGGCAACGATTCGAGCGAGCTGCAGCGACTGCGGCGATGTGGAGCTGACGAGCGCCGATGTGACGGTGCGCGTGTGCAGCGCCAACAGCGCCGGGTCCTACTCGTTCTCGTGCCCGACCTGCTCCCGCATCGTCGTGAAGGCCGCCGAGCCCCGCATCGTCGAGCTGCTCGTCACCTCCGGCGTCCGCCTGGTGACCTGGCACCTCCCCGAGGAGCTGACCGAGGTCCACGAGGGCGACCCGATCGACCACGACGACCTCCTCGACTTCCACGCCCTCCTGCAGCGCGACGACTGGATCGACACGCTGCGCAAGATGACCCCGGGCTGACCCGGCCGGAACTCGACGACACAACGCCTCGAGACCCCGCTACGCTTTGCCCCGTGGACACCACCTGGATCGCCCCTCCGGCCGTGCTCGGCATCGGCGCTGCCGCCGTCGCCATGGTGCTGCGGGCGATCGCCAAGGCCACCGATGAGGCCGAGGCGGCGCACCGCCGCTTCCGTCGCCTGGAGGACGGCCTGATCCCGCTGCGCGTGGAGACCCGCCGCACCCGGGAGTCGGTGGACCGCATGCACCGCCGGTAGGCTCGCCGCATGTTCAACATGCCAGGAGGGCCAGAGCTCCTGGTCATCTTCCTGGTGGCCCTGGTCGTGATCGGGCCCCAGCAGCTGCCCAAGGCCATGCGCACGTTCGGCAACGTCATGGCCGAGGTCCGCAAGGTGTCCAGCAGCTTCCAGGCCGAGATGAAGAGCGCCATGGACTCCGTCGTCGACACCTCGGCGTCCGAGAAGCCCCAGAGCGGGACCATGGCCACGCCGGCGGCGCCGGCGCCCACCCCCGATCCCGCACCCACCGTCAGCGACGACCCCGACGAGGTCGTGGCTCGCGCCGACGACGCCGCCCCCACGGGGTCCGCCGCAGCTCCTGAGGCCGTCGAGCCCGACGTCCCCGCCCGGCCGGCGATCGATCCCGCCGACCGCGCCGCGGGCTGAACGCCCCCACCGATGGCTGGAACCGTGACTGATGCCCCTCCCCATGACGGACGCATGTCCCTCATGGAGCACCTCATCGAGCTCCGCAGCCGCCTGATCAAGTGCGCGATCGCCATCGCCGTGGGCTCGGCCCTCGGCTGGCTGCTCTACAACCCGGTGCTCAGCTGGCTGCGCGAGCCGCTCGAGGCCATCTCCGACGACCCCAACGTCAGCGACAACCTGCGCTTCCTGGGCCCGATGGACGGGTTCATGTTCCGGATCAAGATGTCGGCCTACCTGGGCCTGGTCATCTGCATGCCGTACCTTCTGTGGCAGCTCTGGAAGTTCATCTCACCGGGGCTGTACCAGAACGAGCGCCGCTACGCGACGGCGTTCGTGGCCTCGGCCAGCGCCCTGTTCCTCATGGGCGCGTACGTCGCCTACTTCACGCTGCCCGCAGCGCTCGGGTTCCTCACCTCGGTGGGCGGCAACGACGTGACCTACGAGTTCACGCCCGAGAAGTACGTGATGCTGATCGTGTACATGATGCTGGCGTTCGGCGTCGGCTTCGAGTTCCCGATCGTCCTGGTGGCCCTGCAGCTCGTCGGCGTGCTGAAGCCCCAGCAGCTCCGCGACTTCCGCCGCTTCGGCATCGTCATCATCTTCGTGATCGCCGCGGTGATCACGCCCAGCGCCGACCCGATCAGCCTCTTTGCCCTGGCCATCCCGATGATGATCTTCTACGAGATCTCCATCATCATCGGCCGGGTGATCGTCGGTCGCCGGGCGGCCGCCGAGGTCAGCTCCTGAGCGTGAGCGGGGAGCCGTTCGCCCTCGACCGCTTCCAGCGGGAGGCGCTCGCCGCCATCGACCTCGGACGCAACGTCCTGGTGGCCGCGCCCACCGGCGCCGGCAAGACGGTGGTCGCCGAGCACGCGGTGGCGCGGGCGCTGGCCGAGGGCCGGCGGGCGTTCTACACGACGCCCATCAAGGCGCTGTCGAACCAGAAGTACCACGACCTGGTCCGTCGCCACGGCCGTGACCAGGTGGGCCTGCTCACCGGCGACAACGCGGTGAACCCGGGGGCCGGCGTCGTCGTGATGACCACCGAGGTCCTGCGGAACATGGTCTACGCGGCCTCGCCCGCGCTCGACGGCCTCGCCTGGGTGGTGCTCGACGAGGTGCACTTCCTCCAGGACGCCTACCGCGGGCCGGTCTGGGAGGAGGTCATCGTCCACACGTCGCCGTCGGTGCGGTTCGTGTGCCTGTCGGCCACGGTCTCGAACGCCGACGAGCTGGCCGGGTGGATCGCCGCAGCGCGCGGGCCCACCGAGACGGTCGTCGAGCACGAGCGCCCGGTCGACCTGGTGAACCACTTCCTCGTGTACGACAAGGGCTCGGGCGACCTCGTCCAGGTCGAGACCCTGGTCGACGGCCGGCCCAACCCGGAGGGGTCCCGGTTCGATGCGCCGGCACCCGACGGCCCGAAGCACGAGCGGTTCCGCGCCCGCGGGCGCCACCGCTGGGGGATGCCGCGCCGGGTGGAGGTCGTCGAGCACCTCTCGGGGAGCGGCCTGCTGCCGGCGATCTTCTTCGTGTTCAGCCGCAAGGGGTGCGACGACGCCGCCCGCTCCGTGCTCGATGCCGGGTTGCGTCTCACCACGGGACCCGAGCGGGCCCGCATCCGCGAGATCGTCGACCGCCACGTCGACCACCTGAGCGACGGCGACCTCGCCGTCCTCGACCACGGCCGCTTCCTCGCCGGGCTCGAGGCGGGCGTCGCCGCCCACCACGCGGGCATGGTGCCGCCCTTCAAGGAGGCGGTCGAGGCCTGCTTCGTCGAGGGGCTGGTCAAGGTGGTGTTCGCCACCGAGACGCTGGCGCTGGGCATCAACATGCCGGCCCGCTCGGTCGTCATCGAGTCGCTCTCGAAGTTCACGGGTGAGCACCACGAGGACCTGACCCCGTCGCAGTACACCCAGCTCACCGGCCGCGCCGGCCGCCGCGGCCTGGACCCGGTCGGGCACGCCCTCGTGCTGTGGTCGCCCTGGTACGGGTTCGACAAGGTCGCCGCCCTGGCCGCCAGCCGCGAGTTCGTCCTGCGGTCGGCGTTCCAGCCCACCTACAACATGGTCGTCAACCTGGTCCGGCGCTACGACCGGGACCAGGCCCACGAGCTGCTCGGGCGCTCCTTCGCCCAGTACCAGGCCGATGCCTCGCTCGGCCGCGTGGTCAACCGCCGGGCCACCCGGCAGCAGCTGCTCGCCGAGGCCACCGAGCGGGCGCGCTGCGAGCTCGGCGACGTCGACGAGTACCGCGCCCTGCGGGCCGACGAGCGCCGACGCAAGCGCGAGGCCCGCCAGGGCGCCCGGGCCCGGGTGGCGGAGCGCGTGGGGGAGCTGGCCCCGGGCGACGTGGTGCTCGTCGCCGGCCACCGGCTGGCCGTGCTGTCCGTGTCGCACCGCAAGGGCGGGCTCCGCCTGCGCGTGATCGACAGCGACGCCCGGGTGTCCGTCCTCGACGAGGACGACTTCGACGAGGCCCCGGTCCGGACGGCGTCGATCACCCTTCCGGATCCGTA
>DATMGQ010000269.1:0-2977 GCA_035555395.1 Acidimicrobiales bacterium | reverse complement strand
GACCGAAGTTGGTGTGGAAGTGCGCGATATGCGCGCACTTCCACACCAACTTCGGCGCGGGCGGGATGGGGTGGGCGCGGGCGGGGTGGGATGGGGTGGGGTGGGGTCCGACCTAGCCCAAGGAGTCGACGGGGACGACCTCGGCGGCGGGGGTCGCGATGGGGCCCTCGGGGAGCATGAAGCGCCAGAAGACCAGGCCGAAGGGACGGCCCTCGGTGGTGAGCCAGTTGGGCACGCCGGGGTCCCGGTGGGCGATCACGACCCGGAAGGTGCCGTCGTCGTCGAGCGTGCTCTGGGCGCGGTTCAGGCTGACCGGGCCGCGCAGGTAGTCGAACGTCTGGAGCTGGCGGTTCCAGAGCGACACGCTGGCGCAGCGGCACTCGGGCCACGCGGCGGTGATGACCAGGGCGTCGTCGGGGCCGAGGAGGTACGGCGCCATGCTGTACGCCGCGTCGGCGGCAGCGAGGGCGTGGGCGCCCGGCCGCACCGGCGGCGGGAACTCGTGGGGCATGCGGGACACGAACGGCGGCGGGTCGCCGTCGCCGGGCTTGGCGATGTTGTCGAGCGTGCGGCTGCGCACGTACGTCCCCATCCGGCGGATCGAGCAGGCCACCGACTCGTCCGTGGGGGCGGCCGGGCCGGACGGCACGTCGCCGTCGACCAGGTCGATGGCCAGCGCGAGGTCCGCCGCCGGCGGGGTGGCGGGCGACACCGCCTGCTCCCAGTAGTGGCGCACGGTCAGGCGGGAGGCATCGGGTGCCAGGCCGAGCCACCCCGTGGCCTGCTCCGGCCCGCCGACGAGGACCTCGAACGACCCGTCGTCGGCGATGGCGAAGTCGGTGTCGTTGAGCACCCCGACGGTCCCGGAGGGGAAGGCGCCCTCCTCGGCGCCCGCCTCGACGGTGATCGACACGTACACCGCTCCCCCGGTGTTCCCCCGGATCCGGTACGTCCCCGCCGGGTGGACGACGGCGTCGTGGTAGCGGGCGTCGGCGTTGTCGCCGAGCGCCTTGCGCCACGGCGTGACGATCTCCCGGAACGTCGGGTGCGCCGGGTCCTGCTCGAACTGCGTCTCCACCGCCGTGGCCAGGTGGTGGACGACCACGCGCAGCCCTTCGGCGACGTCGCCGGGGTCGGTGAGGCCCCACTCCTCGCCGGCGTAGCGGTCGCCGACCTCCCGCAAGGTGGCGAGCAGTTCCTCGAACGCGTCCTGGCTCTGGGTCACGGCACTCCTCCGGGCAGGTGGCGGCCCGTCACCCTGCCACGTGACCGCGGACGGTGCCGTGACAGGGGTCACGGGCGATGAGATTCCGGGGTTTCCGACGTCGTAGCTGGTGTGGCCGTGGCCCTAACCTGGCCATCGCCGCCTCCGGCGCCCCTCGCGGGCCGGCGCCAGGAGCCACCCCTCAGACGCCGTGCGATGCGCGCGGCCGCACGACCAGGAGATCCCCCTTGTTCCAGCGACTCGGACCATGGATGCACGACAAGCGCCGCTGGGTGCTCGGGTTCTGGGTCGTCGGCCTGATCCTCGTCAACGCGATCGCGGGCGGCATCGGCAACGACTACCGCGACGACTTCAACCTGCCGAACGTCGAGTCCAAGCGCGGCTTCGACGTGCTCGAGGAGCGCTTCGACGGCGCCGGCGCGGGCCAGTCCGGCTCGATCGTGTTCGAGGCCGACCAGGGCGTCGACGACCCCGAGGTCCAGGCGGCCATGGAGAAGCTGTTCGCCCAGGTCGCCAAGGCCAAGGGCGTGGCCCGCGTCATCAGCCCCTACACGGAGGAGGGGGCCCGCCAGGTCTCGTCGCAGGGCGAGCACGCCGGGAAGATCGCCTACGCCACCGTCGAGTTCCCGAGCGACGCCGAGTTCTCCCAGGCGAGCGCGGTCCGAGACATCATCAACGACAAGGCGCCGGAGATCGAGGGCCTGCGGATCGAGGCCGGCGGCCAGCTCTTCGCCGAGTTCGAGACACCCTCGTCCGAGGCGCTCGGCCTGGCGTTCGCCATCGTCATCCTGATCGTCGCGTTCGGCTCGGTGCTCGCCATGGGCCTGCCCATCGGCGTGGCCCTGTTCGGCATCGGCATCGGCTCGGCGTTCATCGCGCTCATCAGCAACGTCATGTCCGTCCCCGAGTTCGCCACGATCCTCGGCTCGATGATCGGCCTCGGCGTCGGCATCGACTACGCCCTGCTGATCGTCACCCGGTACCGGGAGCAGCTGCACTCGGGCCACGACGTGCGCGAGTCCATCGGCATCGCCATGGACACCGCAGGCCGCTCGGTCCTGTTCGCCGGCATGACCGTCGTCATCTCGCTGCTCGGCATGCTCCTCATGGGCGTGTCGTTCGTGCAGGGCCTCGCCGTCGCCGCCTCCGCCGTGGTCCTCGTGACCGTGCTGGCCTCGCTCACCCTGCTGCCCGCGCTGCTCGGCTTCGCCGGCACCCGGGTCGAGGTCACCCGCCGCCGCGGCCTCATCGCGGCCGGGCTCGTCGCCGTCGGCCTCGTGGGCGCCGGCCTCGCCATCTCGCCGCTGCTCATCGGCATCCCGCTCGCCATCGTCGTGCTGCTGGTCGGCCTGGTCTTCAAGCCGCTGAAGGTCGAGGTCCCCCGCAAGGCCCCCAAGCCGCTCCGCGAGACCCTCGCCTACCGCTGGAGCCGGGTCGTCCAGCACCGGCCGTGGACCGTGGCCATCATCTCCACCGTCGCCCTGCTGATCCTGGCGGCGCCGCTGCTCGGCCTGCGCCTCGGCTTCGGCGACGAGAGCAACTACGACGAGAGCACCTCCACCCGCCAGGCCTACGACCTCATGGTCGAGGGCTTCGGCGCCGGCTTCAACGGCCCGCTCCTCCTCGTGGCCGAGCTCGACGGCGACGTCGACCAGGCGAACCTCGACGCCATCACCACCGCCCTGGGCAAGACCGACGACGTGGTGTTCGCCTCGCCCGCCGTCCCGAACGACCCCGAGAACCCCACCGCCG
>DATMGQ010000268.1:0-5908 GCA_035555395.1 Acidimicrobiales bacterium | reverse complement strand
CGATCCTGCGCAGCACCAGGGGTGCCTCCGGCCACGGCGCATGGCCCGCCGGATCCGGCGTGTGCAGGTACGAGGGGACTCCGGCATGGGGTCCACCGGCCCAGGCCACCGTGCCGCCGCCGCCCAGGATCCGGCCGGTGTCGGCCCTCCCCTCGGCGCCACCACTCCCGTGGCGATGTGCGCCCAGGTCCTGGGGCCAGGAGCCCCGTGCGCCCTGATCCCGTCCCTGCACTCGGCGAGTCCGAGCCGCCCCGGCTCCCCTCCCTCCCCGGGAGCACCTCCTCGACCAGGCGCCCCACCTGCGGCGCACGAACCGATGCGGAGGCCGGCCTCCCGCCGTTGCCCCGAGATCGGGAACCGGGGGGCGTGTGGACCGGCCGATGACGGCTCCACTGCCCTGGTGTCGATCGAGTCCGGCGGTACCGAGGTGGTCGTGGGTCCGCTCATCTGGAGGCCCGCACCACGGGCCGCTGCGTGGCAGCCGGCTGGAATGGCGAAGCCCTCGGACGTCGCCCAATGCGGGAAGCCAGGAGGCTCGCTTCGATGGGAGACCCGGTCGCTGGAAGCCCCCGCGGCGTCGTGCGATTCCCTTCCCCGACGATCCCGGCCAGGCGAGGGAGCCAAGCTGCCATCCGAGTGGCCCTCGGCGTCGGGCCGGTGCTCGATATCCCGGTCCGGCTGGGGGCTGGGGTCCCGTTTCACGTGAAACAGGCTCGGTCTGGCGCTGTCTCCGCATCTCGGAAGACCGAGTTTGCGGGAGGAATTGGCACGAGGCCGATCTTGCGGGGACCGCCATGGCTCCACCCCCAACCGCGCGATCCCGGTCGGAGACGGGCCGTTTCACGTGAAACGGTGACGGGGAGGGCTGGGCGCACCGGGCTGAGACCCATATCCGCCGCCAGCCAGCTCACGCCCAGCCCGTTTCACGTGAAACGGAGGTGAAGCGCGACCAACCCAAGGCGCCGAGCGGGCGGGCAGGCGCAGGCGATCCGCCAGCGGGCCATCTCGCGGCAGCCTGAGATCAGGGGCCTGGGCATCAGGCCGAGCCAGGGGAGTCCGCTCGTTGCCGGAGCCCGGCCGGGGCCACCGGTGAGCTGGCCACGTCGAGGAACGGCAAGCGCTGCCATCGAGCGACCACAGGGAAGGGCAGCGATGCCAGGTCCGCGGCGAGGCAGCATCGGGCCTCCAAGAGGACGGCGGACCGCCCGTTCGCCAGCCGTCCCACGACTCGTCGAACAGGGACGTGCCCCTGAGCGGGCAGCCCAGGACGCAGCAAGGCGCCCCACCCCCGGGGACGGGCATGGCCAGCCGGCTGGCGCCCGGTCCAGGACGGACGGGCCTCGCTCCCGGGCCCGCAACCGCGCACCGGCACCGCCGCGAGGCGCCCTGCCGCTGCTCGATCACCCACGTGCCGCTGGGTGTTGCCGCACGCTTCCGAGAGCGCCCGCTTGTCGCACCGGCATCCGGATGGCACAGGGTCGGGCCAGCCCGTGGGCGCTGAGGCAGGGGAGCGCACCGAACCCACGGTGGGGGAGCGCTCGACCCGGGGCTCGGCGACCGTCCCCGGAGCCGCCGATGCTCCCGCCCGGTCGACCGGGAGCCGTCTCGCGCCATCGGGCCGCGAGCTCGGTACGCCCCGACTGAGCCGCATCGGCACAGCGGCCCCGGTACGCCCCGCCGCTCAGCAGAGCACGATGACCAGCGGATCCGGCAACGAACCGGCCCGAGCCATCACGGCCGCTGCCACCGGGGTCCCGTTGGCGGAGGGCGTCGAATCAGAACAGGGGACGCTTGGTCGGGATGCCCACCCGACGCGGGAAGCGGGCGGGTGCCGCCTCGACCTGGTCGATGCGAGCCAGGTGGTAGCCTTCGACATCGCCCACCACGATGGCCTCGGCGGGGGCGCACCCCAGGGTGGCCAGCGCCTCGGTGGGCCAACGGTCGGTGATCTGCGTGGCCGGCGGTTCGCTGACGACGAACCGGCCACCGGCACGCAGCAGCGGCGCGGCGCACTCCAGGACCACGGCCGGGGGACCGAAGCTGCGGGCCACCACCAGGTCGTAGGTCCTCCGGTGGTCGGGATCGTGGCCCACGATCTCGGCTCGCTCAGTGAGGACCTCGACCCGGTCGTCGAGGTGCAGCGCCTCGACCGCCTCGCGGAGGAAGTCGGTGCGCTTCTGCTGGGCATCGACGAACGTCCACGTCGTGTCCGGCCAGATCTCTGCAGCGAGGACGAGGCCGGGCAGGCCCCCGCCCGCGCCCAAGTCGGCGGCTCTCGACGGAGCATCGCCCGCAGCAACGGCAAAGGCCCGGGCATGGTCGAGATGAGGCTCGACCGGGCCCGGGCCCAGGAAACCGCGCTGCCGAGCCTCCTCCAGGAGGTCGGTCAGCTCGAGGGTCACGCGCTGGCGCCCTCGGGGACGATCACCACGCGGCGGTCGGGGTCGGCGCCTTCCGACACCGTCTCCACGCCGTCGATCTCGTTGACCGTGTCGTGGACGACCTTGCGATCGGCCGAGTTCATCGGCTCGAGCGCACGGGCCGAGCCCTCGCTGATGACCGCTTCGGCCTGCTGGCGCACGAAGCGGGCCAGGGCCTCCTGGCGGCGCTGGCGGTAGCCGCCGATGTCGATGCGCACCCGGCCGACGTGGCGGCCCGTGGCCCGACGCTGCAGGACGGTGCGGGACAGCTCGTGCACGGCGGTGAGCGTCTGGCCCTTGGGGCCGATCAGCAGGCCGAGGTCGTCGCCTTCGACGCCGAGCTCGATGGTCTCCTCGTCGACCTCGGTGCGGGTCACGGTGCCTTCGGCACCCAGGGCGCCGAGCAGGCCCTCGAGGAACTCGGTGATGATGTCGGCCTGGTCGCTGACCGGGACCTCTTCGTCGGTCATCTGATTGCCTTCCTGCTGGTTCTTGGCGGGACGGCCGCCACCGTTCGATCCGGAGCGCTTCCGGCCACCGCCACGGCGGTTGCCGCCGCCCGACGAGCCGGTGGACTCGCCGGCAGCCGCAGGGGCGTCGTCGACGGCGACGGGTGCCGCCGCCTCGTTCGAGCTGCGGTCCTTGCCGCCGCCCTTCTGCCGGCGGGGCCGGCGCTCCTGCTTCGGCCGCGGGGCCTTGGGCACGACCCGTGCCCGGATGCGGGCCTCGCCGCGGGGTCGACCGAACAGCCCGGTCTTGGGCTCCTCGATGACCTCGAACTCGGCTTCGCTCTCGTCGATGCCGAGCTGGTCCAGCGCGGCTTCCTTGGCGTCCTCGATGGTGCGCCCGGTGGTCTCAACCCACTGCATGGACGGTCACCTCCTCTTCTTCTTGGACTTGGACCGGTTGGCAGCTGAGGGAGCTGCGCGGCTCGGTCCAGCCGTCGACTTGGTCGACGTGGCGGTGGAACCCTTCGCTGCCGAGGTGCCGCCGCCCTTGGGCTTCGGCTTGGTGCTCGAGCCCGACGACTTGGCCGATTCGGCCGCGGCGCCCGGGTTCGGCAGGCCCATCTCCTTGATCTGGGCGAAGAGTCCCTTGGGCTTCTCTTCCGGTGCGGAAGACTTCGTTGACGATTTGTCACTAACCCGCCCGGTGGTGGCCACGGGTCCGTCCTCGTCGCGGTACATCGTCCGGGTGATCAGCGCCTGCTGGCCCACCCGGAACAGGTTCGAGACGAGGAAGTAGACCACGATGCCGGCCGGCAGCGTGAACGAGATGAAGGCGAAGAACAGCGGCATGATCCGCATCAGCATCTGCTGCTGGGGGTTGATCTGGGCGCTGGTGTTCCGGCCCGACACCTGCTTCTGCTGGTAGTACGACGTCGCCGTCACGATCAGCACGAGGATGATGTACGGCGCCGCGTGGCCGATGCCTTCGCGGAGGGCCTTCTGGGCCGACTCGGCCAGGTTCATGCCCCAGGCCTCCATGACCCGGGTGTTGCTCAGGTCGATGTAGAGCTGCGAGCTGTGCGAGATGTGCTGGGGCTCGAAGAAGCCGAAGCGCTCCCAGATGCCGGCGCCATCGCCCCCGTTCACGTTGGTGGTGGCCCGGACGGCGGCCGCGCCCATGTCGTAGCCGTACGGGGCCCGGTTCAGGAGCTGGAAGAGGGTGCGGTAGAGGACGATGAACACGGGCATCTGCAGCAGCAGCGGCAGGCAGCCCGACACCGGGTTGATGTTGTTCTCCTTGTAGAACGCCATCATCTCTTCGTTGAGCTTCTGGCGATCGTCCTTGTACTTGTTCTGGATCTTCTTGAGCTCGGGCTGGAGCTTCTGCATCGCCAGCATGCTCCGCGTGCCCTTCAGGGTCAGCGGGAGCAGCAGGATCATGATCGACAGCGTCAGCAGCGCGATGGCGACCGCGTAGTTGGGATAGAGCCCGTAGAAGAACTCCAGCGGCTTCGCGATGAACACGTACATCAGACGACCGTCCGTTCGTGGTGGTGATCGTGGTGCCGGTCGGAGCGTTCCGGCACGGGGTCCCAGCCCTGCCCACCCCACGGGTGGCAGCGGCTCAGGCGGCGGATGGCGAGCCAGGAGCCGCGCAGGGCTCCGTGCACCTCGAGCGCCTCGACGGCGTACGACGAGCAGCTCGGCTGGAAGCGGCAGGGGGAGGGGCGACCGGCGCGAACATGCTGGTAGAACACCACGAATCGCCGGATGATGCGCGCGGGGATGCTCATGGCGCCTCCCCGCCGAACCGGCGGGTCTCGAGTGCGGCGAGCAGCCTCATCACGTCGTTCCTCAGTTCCTCGGGGTCTCGGCCGGATGCTTCCGGACCAGCCGAGACGAGCAGCACACCATCGGGGACCGATCCGGGCTCGGTGCCCGCCAGATCGGCGAACACGGCCCGGAGGCGGCGGCGGAGCCGGTTGCGCTCCACGGCACCGCCCACCCGCTTGGTGATCGCGTACGCCACCCGAGTGCCGCCCGACTCCCCACCCTCGTCGAGGAAGGTGAGCGCCAGCGGTCCGCGGCGGACGCGGATCCCGTTCGCCCGCAACGCCACGAAGGTGCGGCGGTCACGGACGGGGCGGATCAGGCCGACAGCTTCGCCCGGCCCTTGAGGCGACGGCTGCGCAGCACGGCACGGCCGGCCTTGGTGGACATCCGCTTGCGGAAGCCGTGGTTCTTCGCCCGCTTGCGGACGTTGGGCTGGTAGGTGCGCTTCACTGCTCTCTCCTCCTCCCGAGCCGCACGGAACGGCAGCTCGGCCGACCGCCAGGGAGTGCGGCCGGATGAATCGACTGGTGCACCTCGGCGCAGGCGCGCGGAGGCATCCGGGCAACGCTACGTCCCCACGGCACCACGGGGCAATCGCGGCCCCAGACCGACGGTGACCTGCTGCGGTGCGATCGGGACCCGGACCCTTGCGCGGCGTCCCGCGGACGGTGCTACGGTCCGGCCCCTGCCAAGAGCCGTCCTCGGGTCCCGAGCGGTCGACGGCACCCCCCACCACCCCCGGAGCGCCCTGGACGCCTCCGGGCACGCGATGTTTTTCCACAGGTGTGGACCCAACTGTGGAACGCCCAGGAAAAGGACGGTTCGACCAGGTGGCAGACGGACAACACCTGTGGACGAGCTGCCAGGCATCCCTCCGGACCCAGGTGTCCGATGCGGTGTGGCGCTCCACCTTCCAGGACATCACCGAGATCGACGTCGAAGACGACATCCTGCGCCTCGCGGTGCCCAGCGCGATGGTGAAGGACCGGGTCGAGGGCCGCTACCTCTCGCTGGTCGAGGACATCGTCCGCGACACCTGCGGCCAGCGGTTGTCCATCCTCCTCGAGGTCCGGCCCAACGCCGGCGAGAGCTCCACGGTCACCGATCCGTTCGACGAGCGCATCGGCACCCGTCCTGCCGAGCTGCCCACCGACGACCTCCCGCCCGCCGCGAACGGCGCCGCTGACGAGGCCTCGGCCCGCCCCG
>DATMGQ010000267.1:0-6220 GCA_035555395.1 Acidimicrobiales bacterium | reverse complement strand
TCGACCTCGTCGATGGCGGTCGCGAGCGGGGTGCCGTCGGGGAGCCGGCCGTCGGTCTCGACCGTGAACGAGACGACCGACGGGATCGAGTGGTCGAGCGCTGCCCGCACCACTCCGATGGCCTCGGCGGTGTTGGTGATGGTCATGGCGCTGATCAGGTCGGCGCCGGCATCGGCGAGCACCCCGACCTGCACTGCGTGGTAGCCGGCCGCCTGGTCCGGCGTCATCGACCCGAGGTCGACGTAGGCGTCGCCCCGTGGCCCGATGCACCCGCTCAGCACCACGCCCTCGGCGCCGTCGCTCGTGCGCAGCTCGTCGAGCAACTCGATGGCCCGGCGGTTCACGTCGGCGAGACGGGCGGCGTCGTAGCCGAGGAGCGCGCCCCACTCGCTGCTGGCCCGCCACGTCGGCGACTCCAGCACCATCCCGACCCCGGCCTCGGCCCCGATCCGGAGGTAGTCGCGGTAGTAGTCGCGCAGGACCTCGACCATCGCCGGGTCGTCGAGCAGCGGGAAGCTCGCGAACTCGGGCAGGTCGATGCCGCGCAGGAAGATGAGGTCGGTCTCCAGGCCACCGTCGGTCAGGTAGACGCCGTCCGCCTCGTGGGGCAGCAGGTCGGGTGCGGTGGCCATGGCGACTCCTCAGGTGTGGTGGGCCTCGAGGTCCTTGCGACCCCACGGGGATCCGTACTCGGTGAGCAGGTCGAGGAACGGCACGCTGTCGAACGCCTCGGGGCCGAGCACCCCGGCGCCCGACCAGGTGCCGTTCGCGACCAGTTCCAGGGCGACCACCGGGTTGATCGCCGTCTGCCAGACGACGGCCTGCGAGCCGTACTCGTCCATCGTCTGCTCGTTGTCGACGACGTGGTACAGGTACGTCGACAGCGGGTGGCCGTCCTTGCCGGTGCCCGTGACCCAGGTGCCGGCGCAGGTCTTGCCGGTCATCTTGTCGCCGAGCGTGGCGGGGTCCGGGAGGCAGGCGGCCACGACGTCGCGGGGCGACACCGACTGGCCGCGGACCGAGACCGGCGAGGTCGAGTCCAACCCGAGCTTGTGGAGCGTCTTGAGCACGTCGATGAACTCATCGCCCAGGCCGTACTTGAACGTCGACCGCTGGCAGTTGACCCACCGCGGGATGAGCAGCACCTCTTCGTGCTCGACGTTGACGCACTCGACCGGGCCGATCCCCTCCGGGAAGTCGAACACCTCGGGCTCGCTGAAGGGCGCCGTGGTGAACCAGCCGCGGTCCGCCTCCCAGATCACGGGCGGGTTGAGGCACTCCTCGATGGTGGTCCAGATGGAGAACGACGGGGCGAAGTCGTACCCGGCGACCACGAGGTCGGCGCCGTCGCGCACGCCGACCTCGTCGATGTCGTCGAACAGCACGTCGGCGGCGTAGCGGGCGAACACGTCCGACAGCCCGGGCTCGACGCCCATGCCCACGAGCGCCAGGCGACCGGCGGCCTCCCACTGCTCGGCGACGGCGAACTGCTCGTCGCCGAGCTTCACGCCGCACTCCTCGTAGGGGCGCTCGGGATGGGGCTGCGACAGCGACATCGCCATGTCCACGTAGTCGGCGCCCGCAGCGAAGGCGGCGTCGAACAACGGCATGACGAAGCGGGGGTCGGCGGCGTTCATGAGCACGGTGGAGCCCTCGGCCCGGAGCACGCCCTCGATGGCCGCCCGGTCCGATGCGTCGAGCGCCACGCCCTTGGCCCGGTCGCCGAACGACGCGGCCGCGGCCGCGGCGCGCCCCTCGTCGATGTCAGCGACCACGAGCGAGTCGATGAAGTCCCGCCGCGCCGCGATCTTCACGAACGCCGACCCGACCCCGCCCGCTCCCACCAGAAGGACCTTCACTCGCGCTCCTCACCTCTCGGTCGTCGCCGCCCAAGCTTCCACGGATCGCGACGCCGTGCACCCGGTACCGAGCGCCATCAGAAGGCGCTCATGACGTGCTTGATGCGGGTGTAGTCCTCGAGGCCGTACTTGCTGAGGTCCTTGCCGGTGCCGGAGTGCTTGAAGCCGCCGTGGGGCATCTCGGCCACGAGCGGGATGTGCGTGTTGATCCACACGCAGCCGAAGTCGAGCCGCCGGGAGACCCGCAGCGCCCGGGCGTGGTCGGTGGTGAACACGCTCGAGGCCAGGCCGTACTCGACGCCGTTGGCGTGGCGGAGGGCCTCGTCCTCGTCGGCGAACGACTGGAGCGTGATGACCGGCCCGAAGATCTCGTTCTGGATCAGCTCGTCGTCCTGGCGGAGGCCGCTGATCACCGTGGGAGCGAAGAAGTAGCCGGCGTCGCCGACCTGCGAGCCGCCGGCCAGCACCGCGGCATGGTCGGGGGCGCGGGACACGATGCCGGCGACCCGTTCCAGCTGGTTGGCGTTGTTGAGCGGGCCGAAGTCGGCGTCGGGGTTCGACGGCGGGCCGGTGGTGTGGCCGTTGGCCTGGGCGGTGAGGGCGGCGGCCAGCTCGTCGTGGATGGCCGGGGCGGCGAGCACCCGGGTGGCCGCCGTGCAGTCCTGGCCGGCGTTGAAGTAGCCGGCGATGGCGATGGCCTCGGCCGCGGCCTCGATGTCGGCATCCTCGAACACCAGCACCGGCGCCTTGCCGCCCAGCTCCAGGTGGACGTTCTTCAGGTCGTCGGACGCGCTCCGCATGACCTCCATGCCGGCGCGCACCGACCCGGTGATCGACACCATCTGCGGGATCTTGTGCGACACGAGCGAAGCGCCGGTCTCGCGGTCGCCGCAGATCACGTTGAGCACGCCCTCGGGGAACGCCTCGGCGGCGAGCTCGGCCAGCTTCAGCGTGGACACCGGCGTGGTGTCCGACGGCTTGAGCACGACCGTGTTGCCGGCGGCGAGCGCCGGGGCGATCTTCCAGACCGCCATCATCATCGGGTAGTTCCAGGGGGTCACCTGGGCGCACACGCCGATGGGCTCGCGGCGGATCCACGAGGTGTGGCCGGCCATGTACTCGCCGGCCGACGTGCCCTCGAGGACCCGGGCGGCCCCGGCGAAGAAGCGGATCTGGTCGACCATCGGCGGGATCTCCTCCTCCGAGGTCAGGCCGATGGGCTTGCCGGTGTTCTCCGACTCCAGGGCGACGAGCTCGTCGGCGTGCTCCTCGACGAGGTCGGCCAGCTTCAGCAGCGCTCGCTGGCGGTCGCTCGGGGTCGTGTCCCGCCAGGTCTCGAACGCGGTGGCCGCCGCCTGGCAGGCCGCGTCGACGTCGGCTGCGCCCGATCGGGGCGACGTCGCGAAGACCTCGCCGGTGGACGGATCGACGAGGTCGATGGTGGCGCCGTCGGCCGCCGGGACCGGGGCACCTCCCACCAGGTTCTGCAGGGCTCGAGGGGACACAGCGACCTCCAAGTGGGGCGGGTGAGCGGAGGTTACCCCGGCGTCTGGAAGCACGGGTCGGGGGTCAGCGCGGTGGTACCGTCGGCGCCGGCAACTGCGAGGGGGGAACAGGAACACCATGAGCGAATCCACGGGCAACGCCGCGACTCGGGTCGCGGTCATCGGGCAGGGCTACGTCGGCCTTCCCCTGGCGGTCCGGGCGGTGGAGCAGGGCTACGACGTGGTCGGCTACGACCTCGACAAGGCCCGCATCGAGCAACTCGCCGCAGGCAGTTCGTTCATCGAGGACATCCCCGACGAGCGCCTCCAGGGCATCTTGTCGACGGGCCGGTTCCACCCGAGCTCGAACCCCGACGACCTGGCCGGGTTCGACATCGCCGTCATCTCGGTGCCCACCCCCCTGCGGGAGGGCATGCCGGACCTCACCTACATCGAGGCCTCGGCCGAGCAGCTGGGCGGCCACCTCAAGCCGGGCGCCTGCGTGATCCTGGAGTCGACCACCTACCCGGGGACCACCGAGGAGCTGATGCTCCCGATCCTCGAGCAGGCCAGCGGCCTCAAGGCCGGCGCCGACTTCCAGGCTGGCTACTCCCCCGAGCGCATCGACCCGGGGAACAAGACCTACACGCTCGAGACCACGCCGAAGGTCGTGTCCGGCATCGACGAGGCCAGCCTCGCCCGGGTCAAGGGCTTCTACGACGACATCGTCGTGCGGACCGTCCCCGTCCGCTCGCCGAAGGAGGCCGAGCTCACCAAGCTGCTCGAGAACACCTTCCGGCACGTCAACATCGCCCTGGTCAACGAGCTGGCGATGTTCGCCCGCGACCTCGGGATCGACATCTGGGAGGCGATCGACGCGGCCGAGAGCAAGCCGTTCGGCTTCATGCCGTTCCGGCCGGGCCCCGGCGTGGGCGGGCACTGCCTCCCGATCGACCCCTCGTACCTGTCGTGGCGGGTCAAGCAGTCGCTCGGCCTGACGTTCCGGTTCGTCGAGCTGGCCAACGACGTCAACGAGCACATGCCCGACTACGTCATCCGGCGCCTCGTCGCGGCCTTGAACGACCGTGAGCTCTCCGTCAAGGGCCGCCGGGTGCTCGTGCTCGGCCTCGCCTACAAGAAGAACACCGGTGACGACCGCGAGTCGCCGAGCACCCGGGTCATCGAGCTGCTCTCGGAGCTCCAGGCCGACCTCGCCGTGTGCGACCCACACGTCGATCCCAGCCGCAGCCACGCGCTCGGCTCGGCCGAGCACGTCGAGCTCAACGAGGAGGAGGTCGCCAAGGCCGACGCCATCGTCGTCCTCGTCGACCACGATGCGTTCGACCTCGACATGGTCGTCCGGTCCGGCTCGTACATCCTCGACACCCGTCGGTGCATCGAGGGTCCGACCGTCGAGCACCTCTAGGAGCTCGGCCCGCGTACCGGGCCGGGCACCCCGGCCCCTCTAGGCTGCGACGATGCCTCGGCCCCTCCCTCGCGCGCTCCTGGCCGAGGCCCGCCCGAAGCAGTGGGTCAAGAACCTGCTGGTCTTCGCCGCGCCGGCGGCCGCGGGCGTCATCGATCAGCGCACGGCGCTGCTCCAGACCATCGCCGCGTTCCTGTGCTTCTGCCTGGCCGCGTCGGGCACCTACTACCTGAACGACGCCGCCGACGTCGAGGCCGACCGCCTGCATCCGAAGAAGCGGTTCCGGCCCATCGCGGCCGGGGAGATCCCCCTGCCGATGGCCCGGGCCATCGGCGTCGGGGCCATCGTCGCCTCCGTGCTCGCCGCGCTGCTCGTGAACTGGCACCTGGCGGTCACGGTCGGCGCCTACGTCGCCCTCACCACCACGTACAGCCTCTGGATGAAGCACGTGGCGGTCCTCGACGTCGTCGGCGTGGCCGCCGGGTTCGTGCTGCGGGCCATCGGCGGCGCCGCCGCCGTCGACGTCCCGATCTCCGACTGGTTCTTCATCGTGGCGTCGTTCGGGTCGCTGCTGATGGTGGTCGGCAAGCGCCGGGCCGAGACCGACGAGATGGGCGAGGCCGCCGCCGAGTTCCGGCCCACCCTCGGCATGTACCCGAAGGACTACCTGGCCCAGCTCCAGACCGTCGCCACGGCCGTCGTCCTCGTCGGGTACTGCCTGTGGGCGTTCGAGAAGGCGGCGCTGTCGGGGTCGAGCATCCCGTGGTTCGAGATCTCGATCGTGCCCTTCGCCGTCGCCGTGCTCCGCTACGTCCTGCTCCTCGACACCGGCCACGGCGGGGCACCCGAGGACGTCGTGTTGGGCGACCGGGCCCTGCAGCTCATGGGCGGCGTCTGGGTCATCGTGTTCGCGATCGGGGTGTACGCCACGTGAGCCGCACCCGCCTCACCGGATGGGCCAACACCGCCCCCACCTCCGCCGACGTCGTCACCCCCGACGACGCCGAGGAGCTCGCCGCCGCACTGGACCAGGTGCCCGAGCGGGGCGTGATCGCCCGCGGCCTCGGCCGGTCCTACGGCGACCCGGCCCAGAACGCCGGCGGCCTCGTCGTCGACGCCACCCGCGTCTCGGGCATCCGCCACCTCGACATCGAGCGGGGCATCGTCACGGCCGAGGCGGGGACGAGCCTCGATGCCCTCATGCGCTGGCTCGTGCCGCTGGGCTGGTTCGTCCCGGTCACGCCAGGGACCCGCCAGGTCACGGTCGGCGGCGCCATCGCGTCGGACATCCACGGCAAGAACCACCACAAGGCCGGCTCGTGGTGCGACGCCGTCGAGGCCATCACCATCGTCACGCCGGCCGACGGACGCCGCGTGATCACGCCGAAGTCGGACCCGGACCTGTTCTGGGCCACCGCCGGCGGCATGGGCCTCACCGGCGTCATCATCGA
>DATMGQ010000266.1:0-9790 GCA_035555395.1 Acidimicrobiales bacterium | reverse complement strand
GGTAGGCGACCACCAGGACCACGAGGGCAAGAGCGGAACACAGCAGACCGGTCCGCGGTCCGAGGAGGACGCAGGCGATGACGACAACTGCCGCCACGATCGAGGCCACGGCTCCGACCACCACGGCGATGCGGCGCGCGGTCTTCACGGCTTCGCGGCTCAGTCCGACGCCGGGTCATCGGGGATGACCAGGACTGGGCAACGAGCGGAGGCGGCGACCGCAGCGCTCGTGCTTCCGAGCACCTGTTCCGGAAAGGCTCGATGGCCCTGCCGTCCCACGACGATCAGATCTGCCCCCACGTCGGAGGCGGCGCCCAGCAACGCCGAGATCGCGTCGCCCTCTCGCAGCTCGCACCGGAGCTGGACCCCGGTGCGCCGAGCAGTCTCGGTCCAACGGTGGTCGAGCTCGTGGCGAAGGGCTGCTCGTCGATCGGCCCGGTCCTCCCCCGCTTCGGGTCGCCCTTCGAGCAGGCCCACCGCATGGACGGCGACGACCTCGGCGCGGGCGAGCTCCGCGATGTCAGCAGCCGCTGAGGCCGCTCGGTCGCTGTTGCGCGATCCGTCGACACCGACGACGACCTTGCGGATCTGCACGAGATCAGCCCCTGGTCTCGGAGGTGGAGACGACGGCGACGGGCACGGTGGCGTGACGGACCACGGATTCGGAGGTGTTCCCGATGGCCCAACGACTGATGCCTTCGCTGCTGGATCGGCCCATCACCACCAGGCCTGAACCGGTTTCGTCGGCGATGCGCAGGATCGCCTCGCGTGGGTCTTCTTCGACCAGTACGGTCCGGCAGGGAACACCCGCAGCGGCGATCGGCTCGGTCCACGGCCCCTCGAGGCGCGCGAGGATCTCGGCCATCGCGCTCGCCGTGTCAGGGAGGAGCCAGTCACCGCTTCCGACGGGGAGTGCGTGCACGGCGACGATGTCGGCCCCCAGGCGCTCCGCGAGCCCAGCAGCCCAGTGCGCCGCCGCGAGCGACCCGGGGCTTCCATCCACACCGACGACGATGTGGGTCACCCGCTCGGGCAGCGCAGCCTGATCTGGATGGACGACGACGAGGACCGGTACCCGGTCATCGTGGAGCAGGGACCGACACGTCGAGCCGAGGACCATCTCGGCGAAGCCGCCTCGGCCGCGCGTGCCGACGACGACCACCGCGCCCGGAGGCTCGGCGGCGACGTGCACCAGGCCTTGCGAGGCGCGGCCCCGCAGGACCAGGGGCTGAGCGATGGAGCCGACGTCACCGAGCTCGTCGCCGATGAGGTCCCGCAGCTCCGATGCGGTCGCCGCATCGCGGTCCTCGCCGCTCGGGAGATCCCTCGGTCCGGTGGGGAGCACCGTGCTGGCGGGATGCTCCCAGGCCATCGCCACGCGGAGCTTCGCTCCGATGTCCGCGGCGAGGTGTGCGCCGAAGCGAAGCGCAGCCCGGGAGCCCTTCGAGCCGTCCACGCCGACGATGAAGCGGTCGATGCGGTGGTCTCGGGGTGGGGTCGCTTCCATGTCCCGCACGGTACGGAGGAGCGTGGAACGGCAGTAGGGCCGTTGGTCACCAAGACCGCCCTCGGCGATCGAAGGCCCTCACCGACGGCTCAGGCGGAGGATCGTGGCTGCGGCGAGGTCCGCGACGTCCTCCGGGGACCCCTGCGTGGGGACCTCGGTCGCCTCCGGCCACCGCTCGAACCGCGCCGCGAGGAGGGTGGCGACCTCGACCGTCGCCTCGGAGGCATCGGTCCCTTCGGACTGCCGTCGACGGATGCGTTCGTCCGCCACGAGACGAGGGAGCGTGCACCGCAGTTCGATCAGGTCGGCGGCGCACTCGGCGGCCGCGCTGCGGGCCATCGAGCGATGGGCCTGCGAGGTCCACGTTGCATCGAGGATGACGTGTTCGCCCAGCCCGACGAGCCGGCGCGCCTCGATGAGCATCTCGACGTAGGCGGCGGTGACGGCCTCGGGTGCGTAGCGATCGATCTCGACGGGGTGCGCCATCCGCTGGCGGATCTCGTCCGTTCGCAGCACGACCGCCCCGAGTCGGTCGCCGAGCCGCTCGGCGAGCGTGGACTTGCCGGTCCCGGGCTCGCCTCCCACGACGACCAACCGAACCTGTGCATCCTCGAGGTGCCGGTTGGCGAGATCGATGTACGGTCCGGCACTCGCCGCTGACCGATCAGCGTGCTGCACGCTGCGCAGGATCTCGACCTTTGCTCGAACGTGCGCCCGGTAGGCGATGTAGTGATCTGCCAGGGTCGCCGGCCACGTGTCGGCGCACAGCTGTCGGTGCAGTCCGAGGAACAGCTGCGCCAGCTGGGGCCGGCCGAGGCGCTCGAGGTCCATCGCCAGGAAGGCGACGTCCGACAGCACATCGCCCCACCGGTACTCGTCGCCGAACTCGAGGCAGTCGAGGATGCGCGGACCGTCCTCGAGCAGGAAGATGTCCTCGGCCTGGAGGTCACCGTGTCCGTCGCGGATCCATCCCCGTCGGATCCGCTCGTCGAACAGCGGCGCGCGGCCGGACAGGTAGCGGACAGCGAGGTCCTCCATCCGGGCCATCCCCTCCTCGGCCGACGGCCCCACCGGGAGGGTGCGAACCTGGTCGAACCCGTCTCGCCAGCGGCGGAGGACCGCATCACGAGTGGCTTCGGCATCGTGCACCGGGTCGGCCTTGCCGTGTGCGTGGAGCGCCGCGAGGACGTGGGCCGCAGCTCGGAGCGGGGGCTCGACGTCCTCGTCGCGCTCGATGCAGCGTGACAGCCGCCGGTCGTCAGGCATCCGCCGCATGTCGACGACGTGGTCCACCGGCCTCCCGGCCTCGTCGATGAGATCGAGCACGCCGTGGTACACGTCGGGCGCCAGGCGCCGGTTCAGCTCGACCTCGCGCTTGCAGCAGGCGCGGCGCGCCTCCCGGTCCCGATGGTCGAGGAAGCCGAGGTCGACGGCCTTCTTGAGCTTGTAGACGTGCTCGCCGACGAAGAACAGGATCGCCGTGTGGGTCTCCACCACCTTCGGGGCGACCCGTCCCTCGTCAGGGGCCGACTGGTTCATGGTCGTCATGCGGCTCGGGTACGACGGCGACGGGGCACTCGGCGTGGTGGAGCACCTGGATGGCCGTGGCACCCAGTTCGGGAGGCGCCCACCTCGACACGCCGTGGCGGCCGACGACGATCAGGCACGCGTCGGCTGCCCGCTTGAGCACCGCCCGTGCCGGCAGGTCGCAGACCGCCTCCACCTGGATGCGAGGGTTGTCGAGCCCGCCGAGCACGTCAGCAGCCATCGCCGAGAGGGCACCGCTCGCCGCGCCGGCGTCGTAGTTCGGATCGAACCGCATCGGTCCGTGGGCCCCTTGGGGCTCCAGGTGGTTCCACGCCATGAGCACGACGAGCGACTTGTCATGGGCCTTCGCCCAGTCTGCGGCCCACCGCAGTGCATGGCGGCTGCACGCTGACCCGTCGACTCCCACCACCACGTCGCTGCAGTGGGAGCGGTCGTGTTCCCCGCGCACGACGACGATGGGGACGAGGGACCGGCGTGCGGCCTTCGTGCTCACCGAACCGAGCTCGAGCTTGAGGAAGCCCCCGTTGCCACGCGATCCGACCACGAGCAGTTCTGCGTCTCGAGCGCGCATCAAGAGCGAGGAGACGGGCGACCCGTCGACCAGGGCCGACTCGATGCGGACGGCGGGGTGCGTCTCGCGAGCGGCGCGTGCGATGGCCTCCAGCTCGGCCTCGGCGTCGAGCCGGACGAGGTCCGCCTCGTACATCGCAGAGAAGCCAGGTCCCCCGAACATCGGATCATGCCAGTTCTTGACCACCAGGAGGTCCCGGTGGCGGTTCTCTGCCTCGAGGGCTGCCCATTCGAGCGCCTGCCTCGACGGAGGGGAGCCATCGACTCCGACCACGATCTCAGCCATCGGGACCTCCTCCCGCGTCCGACTCAGGCGCTGGGTCGGCTCGGAACGAGGATGCGCTCGGACCCAGCTCGGAACCAGGGTCCAACGTCACACCCGAGATCACGGTCCCTCTCCCTCGCAGACGGTGTGGTCAGACCTCTGAGCCGATCGAGGTGCTGGCGTGGGCCCATCCGGTGGTGTTTGCCGCGCGCTTGCCGTCCGCTCGCCCGGCGCTGGCTTCGGCTTCGCCACCGTGGCCACCGACATCCAGCACCCCGAAATGGAGGCATCCCGTGCAGGTCGCGTCCATCGCATCGCTGATGGCGGGCGGCCCACGGCGTCGACGACCACCGTGCATCCTGCTCGCCGTCGTGGCCCACCCTGCGCTTCGAGCGAGGACCACCGTCCGCCGGCCGTCGTGAGCGACCTGGGATCGCCTACCGTCGCCGCCGTGGGAGCTGAGATCCTGATCGTCGAAGACGACGAGCTGATCGCATCGAGCCTGGCCCGTGCACTCGCCGCATCTGGCCACCGGGTCACCGTCGCCCGTTCCATCGCCGATGCCGGACCCCGGTTGGATGACGCCGATCTGCTCCTCTGCGACCTCGGGCTGCCCGACGGTGACGGCCTCGACCTGATCGCCGGGTTCACCGAGGACCACCCGGCGGTTCCCGTCATCGCCCTGACCGCACGCACCGAGGAGGCAGACGTGGTCGCCGGACTCAGCTCCGGGGCCGTCGACTACGTCACCAAGCCGTTCCGACTCGCGGAGCTCCAGGCGCGCATCTCCGCCCACCTCCGGCAGGCCGCTGCCGCAAGTCCGGCGACCGCCACGACGGGGACGCTCGAGGTCGGCGACCTCGTCGTCGACCTCGCGGGCCGCCAGGTCACCGTGCAGGGAACCTCGGTGGACCTTCGGCCGCGAGAGTTCGACCTGCTCGCTCGGCTGGCCGCGGAGCCGGGGGTCGTCGTGCGACGCGAGGACATCATGCGCGACGTCTGGGACGAGCACTGGTGGGGGTCCACGAAGACGCTCGACGTGCACCTCAACTCCTTGCGGCGCAAACTCGGCGAGGAACCGGGTTCCACCAGCCGGATCACGGCGGTGCGAGGGGTCGGCTATCGGCTCGAGAAGGCCTGACCGTGCGGCGGCGACTCCTGCTCGGCACGGTGCTGCTGACGGTCGGGACCATCGCCGCCTTCTTCCTTCCCGCCGCGATCGCGCTGTCCCACGCGGAACGGGAAGCCCAGGTCGTCGAGCTCCAGCAGGAGGCGATGGATGCCACCGCGCGCCTCGACCCCGCCTCGGTCCGCCCGGGCATCGATCCGTCACACGATGCAGACCTCGATGGCGCGGCCGAAGCCACGCCGGACCAGCAGCACGACTACGGCCGCTACGACGCGGCCGGGCGTCTCGTGTCCGGCACGGGACCGCCGAGAGCCGACGCTCCCACGTTCACGGCGATCGCAGGCTCCTCCGCCACCGCGAGGGTCGGAGACGAGCGAGTCGCAGCGGTTCCGCTCGCCAGCGGCGGGGCCGTCCGAGCCGCCGAGCCCGCCAGCGAGGCCGATCAGCACACTCGGGCTGCGGTGCTCCAACTGGCGGGCATCGCCGGCCTGATCCTCCTCGTCGCCAGCATCGCCGCATGGCTCCTCGCCCGGCGCCTCACCGACCCGCTCCGGGCGCTCGGCCAGTCAGCAGCCCGCCTCGGTGGCGGCGACTTCACCGCGACCGCACCGACGGCCGGGATCGTGGAGATCGATGAGGTGGCTGATGCGCTCAACGCGAGCGCGTCACGGATCGGTCAGCTGGTCGAACGGGAACGACGGCTCACCGCGGACACCTCCCACCAGCTGCGGACGCCGATCGCGGGCCTGCGGGTCGCGCTCGAGACCGAGATCGCTGCCCCCCGCCCCGACCACACGAAGGTCCTCGCGGAAGCGCTCGGGGCCGTCGACCGCCTCGAAGGCACCGTCACGGCGCTCGCCGACCTCGCCCGCGACGTCCCGCCAGACGAGCCGTTCGCGCTCGACGGGCTCATCTCAGCAGCCGCCGCACGGTGGCGGCCGCACCTCCGCGTCACCAACCGCTCGCTCCTGGTCCCCGAGCCCACCGGCACCAGGTGCCGAGCTCGCCGAGCCGCCGTCGACACCATCCTCGACGTGCTCATCGACAACGCGCTCACCCACGGGACCGGTGACGTGACGATCGGGATCGACACGGCGGGGCCCTCGGCGCTCGTCACCGTCGCGGACGAGGGCACCTGCACCATCGGCGCCGACCAGATGTTCCAGCGCCATGCCTCGGGGAGCGGGGGAACCGGCATCGGGCTCCACCTCGCCCGCACGCTCGCCGAAGCAGAAGGGGCCCGTCTCCGGCTCAGGACCGCGGCTCCGACGGTGTTCGAGGTGCAGCTGCCACGCGCCCCCGACCCAGATCGCACCGGCACCGGCTGATCCCGCCGCTCGCCTGGCGCGTCCTCGGGGGGCGTCGGATGCCTCTGGACGTTTACCGGACGCTGTGCGTCGCCTTCGCAGCCGGTTACCTGGCGCTCCGTACCGTCGCCCGCATGGACACCACGCCCCACCCCGAACTCAACCACACCGCCCGCAGCGCTGGCGCCGTCGGTCTCGGCGCGATCGCTCTCATCCACCTCCTCGATCTGCCAGGCAAGCTGTCCGAGACGCCCTACCTCGGCATCGCGTACATCGGCCTCATCGTCGGCTGCATCGCCGCCGCCGGCTTGCTGATCCGCGGCGACGTCCGACGGGGTTGGATCCTCGGCGGCGGTCTCGCGGCTGCCACCCTCGTCGGCTACGCCATCAACCGCACCCTCGGGATGCCCTCGGCCATGGACGACGTCGGCAACTGGCTCGAGCCGCTCGGGCTCGCATCGGTCTTCGTCGAGGCGTGCGTCGCCGTCCTCGCCGCCGTCGAGCTCCGGGCCTTCAAGGCTCGATCCGGCTCGATCCAGGTCGCGGACCGCGCCGCTGCGACCGTCTGAAGGACCAGCTCCCCGTGCTGTCGACGCCGCTCGCCGCCGGCGAGTCCGCTCCCCCCGTGGTCCAGGCCCCAGGTCCGGCACCGGACCTGGCCCTGCTCCCGTTGCGGGTCTTCCTCGGCGGCACCTTCGCCTTCGCCGGGCTGCAGAAGCTCGCCAGCGCCACCTACCTCGATCCGTCGTCCCGGTCAGGGGTTGCCGCGCAGATGCACGCCGCGTCGACCACCAGCCCGCTCAGCGGCCTGCTCGATGCTGCGAGCCACCACGCCGTACCGCTGGGGCTGGCCATCGCGCTCGGCGAGCTCGCCGTCGGGATCGGGACGCTGCTCGGTCTCTGGACGCGCGCCGCGGCGATCGGCGGAATGGCCCTCTCCCTCGCGTTCCTGTTGGCCGTGAGCTGGCACTCGAACCCGTACTACCTCGGGCCCGACATCGTGTTCCTCCTGGCCTTCACTCCCTTCGCGATCGGCCGCCCAAGCCGGTGGTCGGTCGATGCTGCGGTCTCCCGCCGGCTGCAGCTCGACCGACCACCTCCCGGCGCAGATGCTGGACGTCGCCGGTTCCTCGAGACGGCCTCGGTCGCGGGCTGGGTGGCGCTCGTCGGGCTGGTCGGCGCGGGCACGGCAGCGGCGCTCGGCCGCCTGGTCGGCGACATGAGCACGTCGACCGGCCGCCCCGTCACCCTCAGGCCGCCCGCTCCATCGACGAGCTCGGCCGCATCGACCGGTGCCCCCGAGACCTCATCCGGTGCGGCCACGAGCACCACCGCGGCCGGGACCGCCGTCGGCCAGGCCGCCGACGTCCCGGTCGGCGGCAGTGCCCTCTTCCGCGATCCCGTCTCCGGCAGCGAGGCGATCGTGGTCCAGCCGAAGGTCGGGACGTTCGAAGCCTGCTCGGCCGCTTGCACCCACGAGGGCTGCACCGTCCGGTACACGGGCTCGGTCCTCCACTGCCCGTGCCACGGCGCCGAGTTCGACCCGGCGACCGGCGCAGTCCTGCGAGGACCCGCCAACCGGCCGCTCGAGACCCTCACCATCCGCCCGCTCGCCGACGGGATCCTCTACGTCGATCCGTGATCCCCGTGGCGGTGCAGGTTCCATCGCCATCGTCCCGAAAACGCAACCGACCTGCGGTCGAAACCGCAGGTCAGGCATCCGGGGTGGTGGGCCATGAGGGAATCGAACCCCCGACCTCCTGCGCGTCATGCAGGCGCTCTAGCCAACTGAGCTAATGGCCCCGGGACGGACGAACGTAGCAGGCCACGACGCTGGCCACGAACCCAGATCGCTCCCCCGTCACCCCAACACAACGAACTTCGTATGGCAGAGCGCCGGATCAAGCGCTGCCGCATACGAAGTTCGGGGTGGGGGCGGCCCCGAGGGCGAACTTCGTATGGCAGGACGCCGGATCGGGCGCTCTGCCATACGAAGTTCGGGGTGGGGTTCGGGGTGGGGGTCGGAGTGGGCCGGCGAGCGGACCGATCGGTTGATGGCTACTCGGGGACCTTGGTGCTCGGGTCGCCGTCCATGGCGGCGGCCATCTTGGGGACGAGGCCGTCGAGCAGGAACGGGATGCTGAGCGGGGTGATGAACGAGGTGGCGGCGCCGAGCGGGTCGTCGAAGCTGTCGAGCATCACCTCGCGTCCTTCGGTGTGGACGGCGTAGGTCTCGTAGGCGGGGCCGCCGAGCTTGCCCTCGGCGTCCTCGGGGTCGAGCCAGATGATGAGGTCGCCGTCGAGCAGGCCGGCGTTCTCCTCGCTGAGGTTCCCGCCGAACTCGTCGCCGGTCGCCTTGGTCAGGCCCTCGGGGAGCTCGAAGCCGAGGCGGGTCAGGAAGCGGCCACGGGGATCGTCGGGGCCGTAGACGAAGATGCCCTCGTACGGCGTGGCCACGACGCCCTGGGCGCCGGCGAACTCGGGGTTGTCCTCGACCACGGCGTCGAGCTTGCCGTTGACCTCGTCGACGAGCGCCTCGGCTTCGGCGGACTTGCCCATGGCCTTGCCGATCTGGGTGGTCATCTCCTCCCAGCCGATCCCGTAGTCGACGTACCCGTCGGACTGGGTGATGACCGGGGCGATCTGCGACAGCTTCTCGTAGTCGGCCTCGGTGAGGTCGGTGTACATGGCCGTGATCAGGTCGGGCTCCTGGGCGGCGACGGCCTCGATGTTCACGCCGTCGGTGGCGTCGAGCACCTCGGGCACCTCGCCGTCGAGCTCCGCGAGGCGGTCCTGGGCCCACGGCCACAGGGCGCCTTCCTGCTCACCGAACCACTCGGTGGTGGCGACGGGCACCTCGCCCAGGGCGAGCACGGCGTCCTGGTCGGTGAGGCCGACGGTGACGATGCGCTCGGGCTTCTCGTCGATGGTGGTCTCGCCGTACTTGTGCTCGACGGTCACGGGGAAGGCGTCGGCCGAGCCGCCGTCCGAGGAGGACGGGGCGGCGTCGTCGGACGACGGCTTGGACGAGTCCGAGCCGCTGTCGGACGATCCGCAGGCGCCGAGGAGCAGGGCTCCGGCGAGCACGGCGGCGGTCAGGCGGAACCGGGTGGCACGAGGTGCGGTGCGTTGCATAACCAACGTTGCTAGCGCGTGTTAGGTATTCCTAACAAGCTGGTGGGGCGCGACGACACAAGCCCCTCGATCGATCGACTGCTAGAGGAAGGCGCCGGGGCCGAGGAGGACGCGCAGCTCCCCCGCGATGCCGCCGGTGGCGTCGACGCAGAACTGGTCGGGCAGGCGCAGGACCTTGCTCTCGCCCAGGTGCAGGAACACCTGCGACTCGCCGGGGAAGCGCACGAGCAGCGCCTTGAGGTCGGCGACGGTCTGCTCGTCGAGCCGGGCGGGCGACACCTTGAGCCGCAGCGGCGGCGCACCGTCGGTGATGCCCTCGAAGATCTCGA